>JAIXPM010000333.1 GCA_027486275.1 Sphingomonadales bacterium
ATGCGCGCGGTGCGCAGCGAGAGTTTCAGTGGCGGGTTCATTGCACGCTCCATCATGCGGCTCACTTGGTTGCGGCCAATTGCTGGGCCAGGGACTGAAAGGGCTCAAGGCTGAACAACGTCTCCACCGAAACGCCGAACACGCGGGCAAGCTTCAGGCCCAGTTCGAGGCTGGGGCCATATTGCCCGCGCTCCAGAAAGCCGACGGTTTGCGGATTGACGCCAACCTGTTCGGCCAATTCCTTGCGCGACAGGCCAGCTTCGGCCCGAAACAGCGCAAGCCGGTTGTGCAGCGTTGAAGTTTCGTTGTTCATCATCACGAATCATTGTCTATACACAACATAACCCTGTGTCAACAAAGTAGCGCTTTGCCCCTTCCCGCTCCCGCCGCCTCGGCCTAGAACGGCTGAAATCTGCAAAGGAATCCCTCACGATGCTGAGCCAGCTGAATTTCGCGCAAGGTGAGACCATCGACATGCTGCGCGATACAGTGCGCGCCTTTGCGGCCGCCGAAATCGCGCCACGCGCCGCCGAGATCGACGCCACCAACACATTCCCGCGCGATTTGTGGCCGAAGATGGGTGAACTTGGCCTGCACGGCATCACCGTGCCCGAAGCCGATGGCGGCATTGGCCTGGGTTATCTGGCACATGTGGTGGTGGTGGAGGAGCTTTCCCGCGCCTCGGCCAGTGTTGGCCTTTCCTATGGCGCCCACACCAATTTGTGCATCAACCAGATTGCCCGCTGGGGTACGGCCGAACAGAAAGCGAAGTATCTGCCCGGCCTCATCTCTGGAGATCATGTCGGCAGCCTCGCCATGTCCGAACCGGGTGCGGGCAGTGACGTGATCGGCATGAAGCTGCGCGCCGATATTCAGGGCAATGGCGATTATGTGCTGAACGGCAACAAGATGTGGATCACCAACGGGCCGCATGCCGAAACGTTGGTCGTCTATGCCAAGACTGATCCCGCCGCCGGCCCGCGCGGGGTGACGGCGTTCCTGATCGAAAAGGGCATGAATGGATTCTCCACCGCACAGAAGCTCGACAAGCTGGGCATGCGAGGGTCTGACACCTGCGAACTGGTGTTCGAGGATTGCAGCGTGCCGGCCGAAAATGTGCTGGGCGGCGTCGGCAATGGCGCCCGCGTGCTGATGTCCGGCCTGGATTATGAACGTGTGGTGCTTTCGGGTGGCCCGCTTGGCATCATGCAGGCCTGCATGGACGTCGTGGTGCCGTATGTTCATGATCGCCAGCAGTTCGGCCAACCCATCGGCCAGTTTCAGCTGATGCAGGGCAAGCTGGCCGACATGTATGTCGCGCTGTCCACTGCCCAGGCCTATACGTATGCCGTCGCGCAAGCCTGTGACCGCGGCGAGACCACCCGCAAGGACAGCGCCGGCTGCATCCTCTACAGCGCGGAAAAGGCAACCTGGATGGCGCTGGAGGCGATCCAGTGCCTGGGCGGTAACGGCTATATCAACGAATATCCCACCGGGCGCCTGCTCCGCGATGCCAAGCTCTATGAAATCGGCGCCGGCACTTCGGAAATCCGCCGTTACCTGATTGGCCGGGAATTGTTCGAAGAGACCAAGTGAGGCTGCTGGGCGTCGTCCTCGCCGGCGGCCAGTCGCGCCGCTTCGGCCGTGACAAGGCCTTGGCATTGCTCGATGGCCGGCCGCTGATCGATCATGCACTGGCTGCGCTGGCTGGCTGTGATGCGCTGGCGGTGGCGGGGCGGGAATGGCCCGGCATTGCCAGCCTGCCCGACCGGCCATCACCTGATCTCGGCCCGTTGGGTGGCCTCAACGCCGCGCTACATCACGCGGTGGCGAAGGGCTTCAGCCATGTTGCCAGCCTGCCCGTCGACAGCCCGACCCTGCCCGCCGACTGGCTGGCGAAGTTGGGCGATGGCCCGGCGCATGCGGCCGACCAGCCCCTCATCGCTGTCTGGCCGGTGGCGCTGGCAGACGGTCTGGAGGCGTTCGTGGCCGGCGGTGGCCGGCGGGTGCGGGAATGGGTGGCAGGGACCGGCGCACGTGCGGTCAATCTCGGGCCGCTGGCCAATCTCAATCAACCAGGTGATCTGGACCGCCTGCACAGGTGACAAAGCGCCTCGCCGCGCTATGCTGGCGGCGGGGAGAATTTGCATGAAAACACTGATCGCTGCCGCCTGCGCGTTGCTGGCCACCACCGCACTGGCCGCGCCAAAACCGGATGCCACGCTGCTGAAGGCGGCCACCGCCGAAGCGCCCGGCATCACCGCCACGCTGAAATCGCTGGTGGAGATCGAAACGGGCACGGGTGACGCCGAGGGCATGGCCAGCATGGGCCGCTATCTGGAAAGCGCCTTCACCGCTCGCGGCGGCACGGTGGCGCGAATGCAACCAACCGGCGGCGTGGCCGGCGATATCATCGTCGCGCGCTGGAAGGGCAGCGGCAAGGGCAAGCTGCTGCTGATTGCCCACATGGACACGGTGTATCAGCGCGGCGCCCTCGCCCGCGCGCCATTCAAGCTGATGGATGGCCCACAAGGCCCGCTGGCCTATGGCCCCGGCATTTCGGATGACAAGAGCGGTATCGCCACCATCCTGCACACGCTGCCGCTGCTGACGGCCAAGGATTATGCCGAGCTGACCGTCGCCATCAACACCGACGAGGAACGCGGATCGCTGGGTTCCGGCACGACCATCACCGAACTGGCCAAGGGCATGACGGCGGTGCTCAGCTTTGAGCCGACCAGCATGCCGGAACGGCTGACGCGTGGCACATCGGCCACCAACACGGTGATCGTTACCATCAAGGGCAAGGCCAGCCACGCCGGCGGCGCGCCGGAAGCCGGCATCAACTCACTGGTGGAGGCCGCCCACATCATCCAGACCACAAAGGACCTTGATCGCGGCCAGGGCAATCGCCGCTTCAACTGGACGGTGGTCGAACAACAGCGCGGCGTGCGCAACATCATCCCCGACGATGTGACGCTGATCGGCGACTTGCGCACCAGCAACCTGGCGCAATTTGATCAGTTCAAGGCGGAACTGCTCGATCGGCTGAAAACGCCGTCCATCCCCGGCGCCGTGGTCACCGCCGAAGTGCGCATGAACCGCCCGCCCTTCACCGCGACCCCGGCCAGCAACGCGCTGATCGACGAAGCCCGCGCCATCTATGCCACGCTGGGCAAGGAACTGCTGGTGATGGAACGCGGCGGCGGCGGCACTGATGCCGGCTATGCCGCGCTGGCCGGCGTGCCAGTGATTGAATCGCTGGGCCTGCCCGGCTTTGGCGCGCACACCACGCAGGCTGAATATGTGTTCCTCGAAGCCGTGCCCCGCCGGCTCTATCTGGCCGCAAGCCTGATCCGCAAGTTGGGGCGGTAGACGCCGCGCACAGCGGCGGCTAAGGCCGGCGCATGTCGGCCAGCCACCCTTCCCGCCTGTCGGCGATCCTGCTGGTGTTGGCCGGCATCGGCGCGATGTGCGTGCTCGATGTGTTCGCCAAATATCTGGCGCTGCGCCATGGCGCGCCGCTGACCACCTTTTCCCGCTATGCCAGTGGCACCGTATTTGCGCTGATGGTGTGGCAGTGGCAGGGCCGGCCCTGGGTGGCGCCGGGCGGGCTGCAGGCCAATCTGGTACGCGGTACGCTGATTGCGGCGATGGCGCTGGCGTTTTTCTGGTCGATCACGCGGCTGCCACTCGCCCTTGTGCTCACCCTCACGTTCGTCGGACCATTGGCGGTGCCGTTCATGGCGGCGCTTTATCTGAAGGAACCGGTGCAGCCCCGCTATATCGCGGCCGGGGTGTTGGGTTTCATCGGCGTGCTGGTCACCGTGGGCGGCATGCCCAGCCTGTCGAGCGGGGAATTGCTGGCAGCGGCAGCGGCCGTGCTCGCCGCATTCCTCTATGCCGGGACGGCGGTGATCCTGCGCTCGCGGGCGGCCGCCGATGGCGCCACGGTCATCACGCTGATCGCCGCAGTGGTGCCGATGCTGTGGCTGTCACCGGCGCTGATCAGCCTGCCTACCATGCCGTCAGCAATCGATTTGGGGCTGATGGCGGCCATGGGCCTCATCGGCAATATCGCCGTGCAGCTGATGGCGCGCGGCTATGTTCACCTGCAGGCGCAGGTTTCAGCGGTGCTTGAGTATAGCGCCCTGCCCTGGGCCGCGCTGATGGGTTGGCTGGCGTTTGACGAGGTGGTGGCACCCAGCACGATACTGGGCGCGGCGATCATCGCCGGGGCCTGCCTGTGGGCATCGCGCGCGCCAAGGGCAGACGTGGCAGCGCCAGTCAGCGGTCTGCCGCCAGCGCCAATTCCTTGAGGCACACCGCCTTGGCACGGCCAATGGCGGCAACATCCGGCAACAGTTCAACCGCCTCACGCGCATCCGCCAGATAAGCCGCGCGCGCCGCTGGCGCATGGCTGCCCACCGGCGCCCCGCAAATGGCCTGCACACCCAACACAGGGGAACGCCGCAGATCGGTCACCGCCAGAACTTCTGATGGCGCCCGCGGCAGCGCGGCCGCCACTGCAGCGGTGAGCTGCTCGGCCTGCGTATCTTCGGCACCGCGGGCCAGTTCCGGCGCCATTGCAATCCAATCGGCGGCACCGTTGCGGATTGCCCCCATCACGCGGCCCCAGTCACCGCCCGCCACCAGATGGGCGACCGCCGGCTTGGGGCCATTGCGATCAACATCGGCCGCGAACTGGCTGGCCGAAAGGATGCCGACAAGCAGCAGCAGGGGGGAAAATGCAGTCATGTGATGAATATGGGCTTGATGCCAGCCAGGTGCAATGGCGTCAGGCAGCGGGCGGATCGGCGATCATCGCGGTGAAGCTGCATTCGGCCACCAGTTTGCCGTCCACTTCGGCGCGGCCGGTGAATTTGGCCACCCGGCCGCGATCCTGCACCACCTGCACCTTCAGGTGCAGCAGGCAGCCCGGTTCCACCGGGGTGCGGAACTTGGCGTTCTCGATCGCCATGAAGAAAACGAGCTTGTCGCCCGCATCCGGATCCTTGGCGCGCGCGGTGTGAATGGCGAGCACACCGGCGGTTTGCGCCAGCGCTTCGACGATCAGCACGCCAGGCATGATTGGCTTGGCCGGGAAATGCCCGGCAAAGAACGGCTCGTTGATGGTCACGGCCTTGATGCCGGTCGCGGATTGACCGGGGATCATGTCGATCACCCGGTCAACCAGAAGCATCGGAAACCGATGCGGCAGCAGCGCCATCACTGCCAGCACGTCAGCCGTGCTGGCAGTTTGAGGAACGGTGTCGTTCATCAACGGCGCGGCGGGGCCGCCGGAGCCGGGGCCGGAGCCGGAGCGGCAGGCGCAGTGCCAGCCGGAGCGGCCGGCGGCGTGATCGACACCTTCGGCAGTGCCTTGTCGAGACGGGCGACCACATCGGCGGTGATATCGATGGCAGCGGCGTGCTGGATGGTCACCTGCTCGTCAACGGCGATGTTGGCACCACGTTCGCGCATGATCAGGCTGATGATCGGCTGGGCGCCATCATTGATCTGCTTGACGACCCATTGTTCGGACGCCTGGATTTCCTGCTGGCGGCGCTGCAGTTCCTGATCGGCCTGGCCGCGACGGGTATCGAAATCCCGCACCTTGGCCTGCCAGGCCTGGACGGCGGCAGGAGCGGCGGCCTGAGCCGGCTGGGTGTCACGCAGCGTCTTTTCTTCGGCAGCCAGGCTGGTGCGCAGCTGACTCAGACGGGCGTTAAGCGCATCGGCCTTCGGCTTCAGTTCGGTCTGCGCGGCCTTGGCAGCGGCAGAGGTGGCGATCATTTCCTGGCGGTCAACCGTGACGATCACGGCGGCCGGCAGCTGCTGCGCCAGAACCGGGGCGGAAACACTGGCCAGCGCCAGTGCAATCAGAATCTTCTTCATCAGAATGCAGTCCCTACGTTGAATTGGAAAAGTTGCGGATCATCGCCCGGCTGTTTCACCAAGGCCTTGGCAAGGTCGAACCGGAACGGGCCGAACGGCGAGTTCCAGTTGACCCCGATACCCACCGAAACGCGCGGTTTCGGTGTATTCCCGAGGAATTCTTCGACAAAGCCCGCCGAGAAGCCATCGTTGGGCAAACAGGGTGCCGTCTGGCCGGGCACGCGCGGCGCGGCGGCAGTCGGACCGTCCTGACAGGTGAGCGTGGGCGATTTCAGGCTCCACAGCGCGCCGACATCGGCAAAGATCGACGGGCGGATGCCCAGTTCGTTGCCGGCCGAACCCAGCGGAATGCGGATTTCAGCTCGGGCCAGATAATAAGCCCGGCCGCCCAGCGAATCATCCAGCGCCTGGCGGCGATCCTGCACCACGGAGCCATCCAGACCGAGCGGACGGCGCAGCACGCGCGGACCAATGCCGCGGATGTTGAAGCCGCGGAACTGCGGCTGGCCCAGGAAGAAGCGGTTGGTCAGGATCACGTCCTGTCCGCCATAACCGAAGGCATATCCGCCTTCCGCGCCCAGGTTCAGCACGAAGCCGGTGCCGAACAACGGGGTGAAATAATCATAATTGGCACGTGTGGTGACGAACTTGATGCCGATGGGAATGCCGGCGACATCCTGACTGAAGGTGAAACGCTGGCCGGCCGATGGCAGGCGCACGTTGTTCAGGCTGTTGTAGATGATCGAATAGCCCAGCGTGGACACCGTGCGGTTGCCCAACTGTTCGCACAGGAAGCGGCCGGCACGCAGCGGATCGCAGACGCCGTTGGTGAAGAAGATGGCTTGATCCAGCCCAATTTCTTCACGGGAAAGGCCATAGCGCAGCGACGCCGCCCAGAATTCGGTGATCGAAAAGCCGGTGCGGACCTGGAAGCCGGTCGAAACCTGCGTGTAGGTCGTGTCGCGCGTGTTGTTTCCGGTGAAGCGGAACGAGCGGAAGTCGCGCCGGAAAACATCCAGGCCCAGGGCCAAGTTGCGGCCACCCAGATACGGTTCGGTAAAGCCGGCCTCCACCGAGCGGGCGAAGCTGGAAATATTGCCCGACAGGCGCAGTTCCTGGCCACGGCCGCGGAAGTTGCGCTGGCGCACGCTGGCCGAGAAGATGAAGCGTTCGATCGACGAGAAGCCGGCCGACAATTGCAGTTCGCCGGTGGGCCGTTCCTGGATATTGGCTTCCAGCACGATGCGATCCGGCGTGGTGCCGGGCTTCTGCTCGATGTCCAGCTTGTCCTGGAAGAAGCCAAGCCCGAGCAGGCGATCCTTGGAGCGCTTCACCTTGATCGAGTTGAAGGCATCCCCTTCGGCCAGGCGGAATTCGCGGCGGATCACATTGTCGTGCGTGATGGTGTTGCCGTTGATCGACACCTTTTCCACATAGACGCGCGGCACCTCCCCGATCTGGAAGGTGACGTTCATCGTCAGGTCTTCCTTGTTGCGCTCGAACTGCGGGCGCACATCGGCAAAGGCATAGCCCAGAAGACCAGCGGTTTCCGACAGGCTTTCGACCGTGTTTTCAATAGCCTGCGCGTTGTACCAATCGCCTTCCTTCATGCGGATGATCGGACGGAATTCCTTGGGCTTGATGTCGCGCAGCTGGCTTTCCAGCTCGATCTTGCCGAACTTGTAGCGCTCACCCTCTTCCACGACATAGGTGACGATGAAGTCCTTCTTGTCGGGCGTGAGTTCGGCCACCACCGAGGCAACCCGGAAATCGGCATAGCCTTCGGTCAGATAATATTGCCGCAGCTTCTGCTGGTCGTAGGCCAGACGATCGGGATCATAGGTGTCGTTGGAGGTGAAGAAGCGCCAGGTGCGGGACTGCTTGGACGCCATCTGCTTCCTGATCGCGCCTTCCTTGAACTTGGAATTGCCGAGGATGTTGATCTGACGGATCTTGGATTTCGGGCCTTCGCTGATCTCGAAGATCACATCGACGCGGTTCTGTTCGAGCTGCACGATCTTGGGCTCGACACTGGCGGCAAAGCGGCCGCCGCGGCGATAGAGCTCAAGAATGCGGCCCAGATCGGCGCGCGTTTTCGATCGGGTGAAGATCTGGCGCGGCGCGAGGCGGATTTCCTCGCGGATCTTCTCTTCCTTCACCCGCTTGGCGCCTTCGATGATGATCCGGTTGATCACCGGATTTTCCTTCACCTCGACGATGAGCGCGCCATTGTCGTCGCGGATGGTGGCATCGGAAAACAGTTCGGAGGCATAGAGCGCCTTGAGCGCGGTATCGAGCGCATCACGATCATAACGATCGCCGATCGCGAGGTTGAGGTAGGAGCGGACCGTTTCCGGTTCCAGACGCTCGGTGCCGCGCACTACAACGCTGCGCACGATGCCGGCATTGGCGGCAGTGGCCGGCAGCGCAGACTGGTTGCGGGATTCCGACGCGCGCGCTTCGGCTTCAGCCGATGGGCGCACAGGTTCAGCCGCCGGCGGGCGCGGGCGCTGCTGAGCAACTGCCGGAGCCGCCAGCGCCGTCGAGACCAGGAGCGCCGTCAGCGGGCGCCGCCACCCTGCAGCACCACCAGCGTCGCGAACAAAATTGGCTTCCATCAACCCCACCAACCTACCACCATTCAGCCCTGCGGCTCGCCGGTTGATCCCGCGATGCCAGAAACTACTCACAGCCAGACGAGCGGACCCTGTCATCCCAACAAGTTCGCCAGACGGTTCAACAGGCCGACACTAATCATGTCGTGCCAGGTCAGCACCGCCATCAGCGACATCAGCGCGGCAAAGCCCGACATGAAGGCCCATTGCTGCACCTTTTCCGCCATCGGCTGCCGCCGCACCGCCTCGATGCCGTAGAGCAGAAGATGGCCGCCGTCCAGCATCGGGATGGGCAACAGATTGATGAAACCAAGGTTGATCGAGAAGAAGGCCATGAACGCCACCGCCGAGAGCAGGCCCAGGCTGGCCTGCTGGCCGGCGATCTGCGCGGTCTTCACCGGGCCGCCCATTTCAGTGATGGCGCGCTCACCCACAACCACCTGGCGCAGGGTGCGCCCGATCGTCTGGGTGATGCTCCACGTGTCGATCACCGCAAGGCGCAGCGCATCGGGCACGTCAACCTGCTGCACCACTTCCGCCGGCCGCAGGATGCCCAGGCGAGGATGGCGCGAGACATTGCCGAAACGATCCTTGGTTTCGACCATCATCGGCGTCACCACGATGCGGCGCGGGGCCGTGCCGCGCTGCACCAGCAATTCAACCCGGTTGCCGGTGCCAGTGACGATCTCGGCCGTGATATCCTCGAACCGCTCGACGGCCTTGCCGTCAACGGAAAGAATTCGATCCCCAACCGCCACGCCGGCGCGTTCGGCGGCACTGCCCGGCATCACGCGCTCCACCACCGGCGGCGAGGCCTGATGGCCCAGCGCCAGATTGAAGCCGGCCAGAATCAGGATCGCAAACAGGAAATTGATCGCCGGCCCGGCTGCCACGATAACGGCGCGCTGCCACAGCGGCAGGAAGGCAAACAGGCCGCGGCGTTCCTTTTCGGGCAGCGACAGGATGGCCGGATCAACCTGGCTGGCCTCGTTCATGTCGCCGACGAACTTCACATAGCCGCCAAGCGGGATGGCATTGATCTTCCAGCGCACACCGCGCCTGTCGGTCCAGCCCAGCAATTCGCGGCCAAAACCAACGCCGAACGCCTCAATCTTGGCGCCAAACAGACGGCCGGCGAGATAATGGCCGCCTTCATGCACCACCACCAGCACGGCGATCATGGCGATGAAGCTGGCCAGCGTGAAGATCAGGCCGGGTTGCGGCAGGAAAGCGAGTTCGCTCATGCCGCGCGCTTCGCCACCAAGGCACGGGCGGTCCGGCGGGCGGCAGCGTCAATCGCCATCACCTCTTCCAACGTCGCCACCGGGCCCGAAGCCACCATGTTCAATGTTTCTGCCACGATGGCGTCGATATCAAGGAACCCGGCTTGCCCGGCGATGAACGCCGCAACAGCAATTTCGTTGGCCGCGTTCAGGATGCACGGCGCACTGCCACCGGCACGCATCGCCGCCCACGCCAGCGCCAGGCAGGGAAAACGTTCCAGATCAGGTTTTTCGAACGACAGGTTCGCAATCGCTGCCAAATCGAGCCGCGCGGCCGGGGTGGCGATGCGTTCCGGCCAGCCCATCGCATAGGCGATCGGAATCCGCATGTCGGGGCTGCCCAGCTGCGCCAGCACGCTGCCATCGACATATTCGACCATGGAATGAATGACCGATTGCGGATGCACGATCACGTCCAACCGCTCCACATCAACCGGGAACAGTTGCGCGGCCTCGATCAGTTCCAGGCCCTTGTTCATCAGGGTCGCCGAATCGATGCTGATCTTGGCGCCCATGCTCCAGGTCGGATGCTTGCAGGCATCGGCGACCGACACGCCGCGCATCTCGTC
>JAIXPM010000415.1 GCA_027486275.1 Sphingomonadales bacterium
AAGCGCCCGCGATGCACACGCCAGACGACTCGATCCTCATCCTCGATTTCGGCAGCCAGGTGACGCAGCTCATCGCCCGGCGCATCCGCGAAGTTGGCGTTTATTGCGAGATCGTGCCCTTCGCCAAAGGCGGCGAGGCATACACACGGATGCAGCCCAAGGGCGTCATCCTGTCGGGCAGCCCGGCCAATATCAGCGATGAAAACGGCCCGCGCATCCCGGATGTCGTGCTGGCCGCCGACGTGCCGCTGCTGGGCATGTGCTACGGTGAACAGTCGCTTTGTTACCAGTTGGGCGGCGCTGTTGTCGCCTCCGATCACCGCGAGTTTGGCCGCGCCGAAATCGACATTGTCGACGATTGCGCCTTCTTTGCCGGCGTCTGGGCCAAGGGTGACCGGCCGACCGTGTGGATGAGCCACGGCGACCGCATCGAGGCGATCCCCCCCGGCTTCCGCGCCGTGGCGGTGAGCGCCGGCGCGCCGTTCGCGGCCATCGCCAACGACGAAGCCCGCCGTTACGGCGTGCAGTTCCACCCTGAAGTCGTGCACACCCCCGATGGCGGCGCGCTGCTGAAGAATTTCGTCGTCAACGTCTGCGGTATCACGCCGAACTGGTCGATGGCCGGCTTCCGTGCATCCAAGATCGCCGAAATCCGCGAGCAGGTGGGATCGGCCAAGGTGATCTGCGGCCTATCGGGCGGGGTCGATTCGGCTGTGGCCGCGGTGCTGATTCACGAAGCCATCGGCGATCAGCTCACGTGCGTGTTCGTCGATCATGGCCTGATGCGGCTGGGCGAAGCCGAACAGGTCGTCACCCTGTTCCGTGAACATTATCATATCCCGCTGGTGCACGTCGAAGCCGAGGAGTTGTTCCTCGGTGGCCTTGCCGGCGTCACCGATCCGGAAGCCAAGCGCAAGTTCATCGGCAAGACCTTCATCGAGGTGTTCGAGGCGGAAGCCAAGAAGATCGGCGGCGCTGATTTCCTGGCCCAAGGCACGCTCTATCCCGACGTGATCGAGAGCGTCTCCTTCACCGGCGGCCCCAGCGTGACGATCAAGAGCCACCACAATGTCGGCGGCCTGCCGGAACGCATGAACATGAAGCTGGTTGAGCCGTTGCGCGAACTGTTCAAGGACGAAGTGCGCCGCCTGGGTGTCGAGCTCGGCCTGCCGCCGGCGTTTGTCGGCCGCCACCCGTTCCCCGGCCCCGGCCTTGCCATCCGCATTCCCGGCGAAGTGACCAAGGAAGCCTGCGACACGCTGCGCAAGGCCGACGCCGTGTATCTCGACGAGATCCGCAAGGCCGGGCTGTATGATGAAATCTGGCAGGCCTTTGCCGTGCTGCTGCCGGTGCGCACGGTTGGCGTAATGGGTGATGGCCGCACCTATGATCGGGTCTGCGGACTGCGCGCTGTTACCAGCGTGGATGGCATGACCGCCGATGTCTATCCCTTCGACGCCAGCTTCCTCACCCGCGCTGCCACCCGCATCGTCAACGAGGTGAAGGGTATCAACCGCGTGGTTTACGACTATACGTCAAAGCCGCCCGGCACCATCGAGTGGGAATGAGGCCGGCGATACGGGGGCGGGAATGAGCGAAGCGGATACGACCCCGGCACTGGCGCGCACATTGAAGCGCCGGCATGTCACCATGATCACGCTGGGCGGCGTCATCGGCGCCGGCCTGTTCGTCGGCAGCAGTGCCGCCATCGCCTCGATCGGTCCGGCCGTGGTGATCAGCTATGCGCTGGCTGGTGCCATCGTGCTGATCGTGATGCGGGTGATCGCGGCGCTGGCCGTGGCGGTGCCGCATGCCGGCACCTTCACCGAATATGCCCGTGCCGGGCTGGGCCGCTGGGCCGGTTTCACCGCTGGTTGGCTCTATTGGTATTTCTGGGCGGTGGTTATCGGCATCGAGGCAATCGCCGGGGCCGGCATCGTCGCGCTTTGGGTTGATCTGCCGGTGTGGCTGATCGGCACCGTGCTCACCTTGCTGATGGCCGGTTCCAACCTGCTTTCGGCGCGCAGTTTCGGCGAGTTCGAATTCTGGTTCTCCACCATCAAGGTGGTGGCCATCGCGCTGTTCATCATCATCTGCAGCGTGTTCCTGTTTGGATCGCCAGCCTCCACCGGCGTTGCCAATCTCACCAACGATGGTGGGCTGGCGCCGATGGGCTGGGGCGCGGTGATTGCTGGCGTCACCACGGTGATCTTTGCCCTGGTGGGCGCCGAGATCGTCACTGTGGCCGCGGCCGAAGCCGAGGATTCGGGCGATATGGTCGCCAAGATGGCGAGCACGTTGATCCTGCGCATCAGCGTCTTCTACATCGGCGCCATCAGCCTGATTGTCTGCATCGTGCCCTGGCGCAGCATCGTGGCCGGCCAATCACCCTTTGCCGCCGCGCTGGATGTGATCGGCGTGCCGGGTACGGCGCTGATGATGAATCTGCTGGTGCTGGTTGCCGTGCTGTCCTGCCTCAACTCGTCCATCTATGTCGCCAGCCGGGCGCTGTTCACGCTGGCCGCCAATGGCGATGCGCCGCGCTGGAGCGTGGCGGTGGACAGCCGCGG
>JAIXPM010000180.1 GCA_027486275.1 Sphingomonadales bacterium
GCCGAACAGCTGCGCCGGATGATTACCCTGGTGCTCGATGATATCGGGACCAAGCGCACCACCCATGTGTTCACCGAACTCTGGGCGCTGTCCAATCACAATCCGGCGGTGGCGGAACGTGTGGCGGCCTTCTACCGCTATGCCCACGCCAATATCGCGGCCGCCATCGCACCGCTCAATCCGGCGCTGTCGCCCGCGCAGCTGGACGTGGTGGCACGCTTTGTCAGTTCCGCGCTGGAAGGCACCACCATCTTTGCCGGCCACGGCAAGCCCTGGGCCCACCAGATGCCGCAGATGCAGCGCCTCGCCGTGCACGCCCTGCTGCACTTGGCCCGCACCATAAAGCCCGAAGACTTGCCTGATCTCTGCTGAAACCCGCTACGTTATTCAGGCATTGTGCCGGCCGGCGCGCTGGCTTGACGAATACTTGACGTGCGTCCAGTCTGAAGTTGCATGGCGCCGGGCATCCGGTCGCCGGTTCGGAGTCGCCGGTCCGTAAGTGGGCAAGCGGGCGGCCGCTGAATGGGCATTTGGGGGAAGGGCTTTGGCAAGCATGATCAGTGCAACAACCATGGCAGGGATTGGCCGGCTGGCAGGCACGGTCGCGATTTCGCTGCTCGCCCTTGCTGCCGCACAGGCCCAGCCGGCCGCCGCGCCGGCGCCAGCCGCCACGATGGCCCCGGTCGAGCCGGAAGAGCCCTTCACCCACAAACTGCCAGAATGGTCCCCGCACTGGGGCTTCGTGCGCGGCGGCTGGGAAAATGGCGGCACCCGCATCTGGAACGGCGATACCGGCAAGATGGTCGGCCTCGTCTCCACCGGCCGCTGGTCCGATCTCGCCCTCGATCCCAAGCGGCGCTTCATCTACGTTTCGGAAAGCATCTGGACCAAGGTGAACCGCGGCACCCGGCAGGATATGATCTCGGTCTATGATTCGGTGAACATGGCGCTGGTGACGGAAATTCCGCTGCCGGGCCGGCTGATCATCGGCACCATGAAGAACAACTTCGTCATCAGCGATGATGGCAAGACGGGCTTCGTCTATGATTTCAGCCCGGCATCTTCGGTGATCGTGGTTGATCTGGAAAAGCGCAAAGTTGGACAGGTCGTCGAACTGCCGGGCTGTGCCAGCCTCGTGCCGGTGACGGGCATCGGCTTTTCGGCGCTGTGCTCCGATGGCACCATCGCCACGGTGACGGTCGGCCCGAAGACCTCGACCGTCAGTCACAGCCAGTCCTTCTTCAAGGCCGCTGAAGACGGCGTCTTCGATTTCTTCACCTATGATCGCACCAAGGGCGAGATCGTGACGCTCACCTATACCGGCCTCCTCCGCACGGTGAAGCTGGGCGCGGCGCCCACCATCGGCGATGCCTGGTCGATCCAGGCGGCCGCTGGCGTGCGCCCCGGCGATACCAAACCGCTGGACATCAACTGGTTCCCTGGCGGCCGCGCGGCGACGACGCTGCACCGCGCCACCGGCATGCTCTATGTGCTGATGCACCGCGGCGAATATTGGACCCAGAAGGCCGATGGCGAGGAAATCTGGGTGGTCAACATGGCCACCCGCAAGGTCGTCAAGCGCGTGCCCCTGAAAAAGCCGATCGGCAATATCGAGGTGACGCAGGACGCCAAGCCGTTGATCTTCCTGTCGGGTGACGAAGGCGTGGTGCAGGTGATGGATGCCGCCACCTACGAGATCAAGCATGACATCGAACGCGGCGGCGGCGGCATGATCGTCGTGCCGGACGTGGACTGAGTGGAACAGGCGCTGCCTCTTCTCGGTGTGGCGGCCAGCGTCGCCGTGGCGCTGCTGTTTGCCGTCGCCGGCATCGACAAGCTGCGCCACCGTGATCTGCTGCCCGGCGTGATCGCCAATTACCGCCTGCTGCCCGATGCATTGGTGGCACCGGCGGCAGTGCTGCTGCCGGGGGTGGAACTGCTGGTGGCGGCCGGGCTGCTGTTGGGCTTTGCCCCGGCGGCCCCGCTCGGCGCAATCGCGCTGCTGCTGGTGTTTGCGGCGGCCATGGCGATCAATATCGGGCGCGGCCGGCGCCACATCGATTGCGGCTGCGGCCATGTGGGCCTGCGCCAGTCGCTTGGCTGGAGCCAGGTGGCGCGCAACCTCGTGCTGGCCACGGCGTTGTTGCCGGCGCTGGCGGCAGGGCGGGCGGATCTGGGCATGGCCGATGCGGCGCTTGGCGCGGCTGCCGGTGTGGCCATCTATCTGTTGTTGCTGATGTTCTCGGCATTGGGCGCATTGGCTGCGTCTGCGCCCAAGCAGAGCTGAGGAAGGGTTTTGATGTCAACCTTGGGACTCATCAACGAAGCGCTGCAGTGGCTGGTCCTGATCGGCATCGGCGTGGCCGGGCTGGCGCTGGCCCGGCAGGTGGGCGTGCTGCATGTGCGCGTCGCCCCGGCTGGTGCGCTCGATGCCAATCGCGGCCCCGCAATTGGCGACAAGGCACCGGTGCTGCCGGTGACAACGCTGGAAGGGCGCCCCTATCTGATCGGCGGCCCGGCCCAGGGCCTGCAATTGCTGATGTTCGTTTCGGCCTCCTGCCCGATGTGCAAGAACCTCATTCCGGTCGCCAAATCGTTCGCCGCCGCAGAGCGCGTGAGCCTGGTGTTCGTCGGTGATGATGATCCGGCCGCGCAGAGGGCGCTGGTCGCCAAGCATGATTTGGCGGCCTTCCCGTTCATCAATAGTGACGTTGTCGGCCGCCTGTTCGAGGTGGACAAGCTGCCCCACGCCGTACTGCTCGATGCGACCGGCACCGTGCTGGCCAAGGGGCTGGTCAATAGCCGCGAGCATTTCGAAAGCCTGATCATCAGCCACGAGATGGGCGTGCACAGCGTTCAGGATTATATTGCTGGTCTGCCGACACCGGCGAAGGTGGACGCATGAGCGGCAAGGGGAGCCAAGGGGAAAAGGCATGAAGCGTTTCGATATCGATGGCCTTGGCGAGAAGCTGCTGCGCAAATTTGCCGGCAACAGTTCGCGCCGGTCCTTCCTCACCAAGCTGGGGGCCACGATCGTGGCTGCGCCGGCCTTCCCGTTGCTGCCGGTCAGCCGGGCCAGCGCCGCCACCAAGGATCGTTCGCCCGAGGCCAAGACCGCCTTTGCCCGCAACGCCCAGACCAAGGATGACACCAAGTGCGATTACTGGCGCTATTGCGCCATCGATGGCAGCCTGTGCTCCTGCTGCGGCGGCGGCATGAGCAGCTGCCCGCCCGGTGCCGAGCCCTCGCCGGTGTCGTGGGTTGGCACCTGCATCAATCCCGATGATGGCAAGGCCTATCTGATCGCCTATCGCGATTGCTGCGGCAAATCGGCGTGCGGCCAGTGCGGCTGCGACAACACCGATCGCGAAACCCAGCTGTATATGCCGCAGCTGAACAACAACGTGATCTGGTGCTTTGGCACCAAGAGCATGGAGTATCACTGCTCCACCGCCGTTCTCGTCGGCAAGGCTTCGTGACGCGCGGGCAGGGCTGAACCATGGCTCTGCCCACCCGTTCAGTCTGGGCGCCGGCTGGCGCAGTGGCGGGCCTGCTGCTGCTGGTTGCTGCTGCCCCGCCGGCACCCGACTACCGTGCACCCGGTGATGAAACCGGCCTGCCGGTCAGCTACCCGGCCGATATGGACGTGGCGCAATCCGATTATGTCGAACAATGCGGCGGCTGCCACGGCATCAAGGGCAATGCCGCGCCGGCTGAACTGCCCAATCTGCAGGGCCGCGTCGGCTGGTTCATGTGCCTGCCTGAAGGCCGTGATTATCTGATGCGGCTGCCCAACATCGCCCGCAGCCGCATTGACGACAATGAACAGCTCGCCGCGCTGATGAACTTCATGGTGTTCGGCCTGGGCGGCAAGTCCACCCCGGCCGGCAC
>JAIXPM010000003.1 GCA_027486275.1 Sphingomonadales bacterium
GGGCGCGGTTTCGACGTTGCTCGCCATGACCCGAGAATAGGATGCTAAGTTCATCAAATTGCCGCCAACCCCGTTCACGATGATTGACCTCACGACAAGCATCATTACCTCCGATACCGGAACATTTACGTTTGTGTGCGCCGGCGCAACTCAACAAGCCAATCAGGCACGAGACGGCTTTATATGCTCCAATAATCCTATCCTGCTTCACTCGGATGCAGGATTTTCATCGTGAACTGAAAGATACGCAGATAAAAGGCGGATATTGATTATGATCCGAAATTAATAAATTATTCATTTCCTCAAACCTCCATCAGCTATCCGCACCAGAGCTGCTCATTGAAATATATTGTAACTTATTTTCCAATAAAAAATATTGATTCATTATAATTATTTTTCATAACTATTCAACAAGCTCGGCCTTTTCTGATGATCGCTGAGAATGCTCACGACTATTTTTCATTTCATCATCAATGTTTTTCGCCCTGAGCAATCGCGATATGAACAAAACTCCCAATTTATCTCGATCGTAGCCAGTGGTTTTTTCATTTGTCGCATAATGTTGCAACGCAATCTGGGTGACGAGCAAAGACACGAGCCAAACGGGCACAAGAATTACCCATAAGGACATATCCGACAACAGCAGGACCGCCAGGATCGCTACCGCGGCCATGGCGAACACCCTATTGGCTTGTCGTTCCCGTTGTTTGCGCATCGAATTAACCTCTGTGTGCGTAGTTATCGCAGTTTTTTAGCCGGGTCGGCAAAACGCTTCACATCCACAAACGAACGAATTTGTTTGATCAGGCAGCATGATCGCGGGGCTCCCCGTCTCTGCCGCCCACTGTCCGCCAGGCGCAGACTTTCACCGCAACCGTTGGATCTGGCGCGCCTGATTGGCCCCGCCTTCCCCGCCGATGCCATTCTCGAACAGATCATCGTGGCAGTGATGGCCGATTGAACCCTGTCGGCGGGTAGGAGGGGGCTTCGCCGATCGCGCGCTAAGCTCTTGATCTCGAAGCCAGGATGTCGGCAGCGCGCAGCCTGCCGGCCAGCCAGGTTTTGTGGGCCGCCCTTCCGCGGCCGCTCAGCCCAGAATGAATTCGGCAATATCGGCCTTGTCAGCGAACCCCATCCTCCTCACCCGTTTGTCGACAGCGTCCGCGGTGACTGTGATGAGGCGCTAACTGCTCAACCGATTAAGCAATGCATAAGATCCGCGATCGGATAGATCGCTTGCGCTCATCGCCTGTTTGATGCTGATCGAAGCCCTTTTATTGATGGACAACAGCAATTTGTCTCCAAGTCGAAATGCGCCCAGACCGACGCTGCCTCATGAAGTGTCGTTCCATATCAAGCGACTGCATGATGAACATGTCGGCTGATGCCTGCCCATCATCTATTTTTTTAAGGATCTGTTTCAGCGGACCAGCGGCCCGTGGTGAACAGAGAAACTTATGAACAATATGGGATTTATACTGACATCGATTAACAACCTCAGAAGTTCATAGGCTTCTGGGTGAACCACGCAGTCATTCGGTTTGAACAGGGTTCGCTTCTGGATGCGATCACCTTGGCGATGAAGCGCGATTTCGATGCGGCGAGGTAAACCACGTCGTTTGGAGACGGTCCGATCATCGAAACGTTCGAGAATGAGACGCCCTCTCAACATGATCTGTAACCACGCACAACCATTGGGAGACACGGAAAGCCGCAAAATGCTGGCCTGATTTGCCACAGGATCGGCAACAGCCAGCAAGGATGGACATGGGTTTATACGCTGCCGGCAGCCGCATGTGGGCACGGCCTTGCGCAAAGACCGCTTCAGCGATGCCGTGACAGGCCTTTTCGCACGCGGGCGGGCGGCGCAATGGCCCGTTTGCGTTTACAGGTCTGCCAGATCGGCAATATAATTCTTGAGCGCCCGTTCGACGGTTGGCTCGATGGCCAGGAAATGGCGCCGGCCATCACTTTCATCCGGGACACGCATCAGCACGCCATCGTCCACCATGCGCGTGATCAAGCGCAGCGCGGTGGTGGTCGCCACCCCAGCGACAATACAGGCGCTCGAAACGGCAACTTTGCGATCTTCCAGCGAGGCCAGGATCAAATCGAGCAGGATATTCCAGGCTGGATCGCCCAGCGCCTTGCCGCCAATCGCCATCGCCCTGGTGGATTCTGCACGGATCAGCTTCCGGAGCAGGGCTGCGTCTGGATTGGTCCGCATGGACGTGGGGACATCCACCGCAACCGCCGCATGACCGGCCTGATTCTGCAGCAGGCTGCCGAGCAGGCGGATTTCGCCGGTCAGGGTTGAAAGCTTGTCGTCCACGGATTCTGCGCGCGCGGCCTTCGCCCGCATGTCCCGGATCAACGCGAGCGGGGCATCGAGTGCCGCCATCGCAAACGGCTTGATCAGCAGGTCCACCGCCGACGCCCGCAGCGCCTCGATTGCCAGTTCCACCGTCGGATCGGCCGTTGTCAGGATGAAGCGCGGCCACCCCTCCCCCCGGGAAGAAGGGCGCAACGCCGCCATCTTCATCAGGGTCATCGCGGCGCCGCCGTTCAAACCGCAATCAACAATTACCGTCGATATGGCCGGATCGGCCAGCTCATCAACAACCTGCGCGTGGCTGTGGGCGATCACAACCGCATATCCAAGATTTTCGAGGTGATTCAGGCACGCCTTCGCAAATGCGAAATCGCTATCGGCGATTAGGATCTTGTCCGGCTGCCCCATTTTTAATCTCTTTGCGATCATATTTTTTTACGATAATTTGTTTCATGTGATCCAAAAATAAACGATAAGATCACAATTACCTTCATCGTTGTTTGCAGCTTTAATAGTAGCCGTTATCGGTCCAAACCGCAAAAAGATGCAATACCGGAGATATATTCATCCGTTTCTGACAAGGAATCCGCTTTTGGTCGTTTAAGCAGATTCACTTAGTTGGCTCTTGGCAACATTATTCCGTAAAAACTGACACTTGCAGGATTATACGGTTACAGCCGCAATCGGTGCCAACTTGATTTGCCGCTGATTGGAAGCCGAAGCTAAATTTTGGTGCTCCGAGAGGAGGTCTGCCGGACGGCGTTGGCCTGCAGGTTGAATGGCG
The DNA here is from genome assembly GCA_027486275.1 of Sphingomonadales bacterium. The sequence goes on from JAIXPM010000003.1 coordinate 3,117, forward strand.
GCGCATTCGTTCCGCTGGCGATCAGGGGGGTGAACCGCCGGAGATGCGCGTCCACTGCGCGCATGTCCCGGAATGTCCAGCAGACGAGACGCCACGGTTGGGGCTGATTGCGCCCCATCCCACTTGATGCGCAACGGCCCACGGGTCCTGCCGTGGCGTCTCCCCGCTCTCACGATATCACCTTGATGGCCCGGCGGAAGGCGCGGAGGGTGCTGGCGATAGCACGCAAAATAGATTGGTTACTTTTTTGCAAATACCCATAGGCTAGCAGTGTCGAAATAACATCTGAACTGGCGGTTAATGGCTCTCCTGCCTCTCTCGTTCGGCCAAGCACGAGCCCGCCGCTTCACGTCCGCCGTAGCCGCCGCCGAAGCCATGGCAACAACGGTCCCAAGCCTGCAGATGTTCGATTTGCCCGGCCCGGGGAGCCCCGCCTTCGCCTCTGCAAATCTGGTCTGCGGCAGCGTCAACATCGCAACCGATTCCGTGACGCCATGTCGTATCACCGTAGCGGATTCGAAGGGCTGGCATTTCTTGCTGAATGTTGCTGGCCAGGCACAAACTGACATTAATGGAAAGAAGTTCGATTTATTCCCCGGCCAGGCGATGGCCATTTTGCCGAACGTGAAGCGCACAACCACACGAACCAGCGGCGGTAATTTCGTTGCCGCCATTGATATTGACGAACTCATGAGCCGACAGAGGGCCATGAGCGGCACAGAGACCATCGTGCATTTGCCTGACGACCGGCCCACAATAATCCCTCTCGGCTTTCAACCCGCCCTCTGGCGGACCTTCACCCATATCTGCAAGATCATAGACGCCTGCGGCGAGGATGGCGCGCTCGCAGCCCGCCTGGGCGTCGATGATCTCATCTATCGATGGCTGGCGACGACCCTGCTCGAAACCGAAGACACGGCAGAAACGCAGCATGTTCCACGAGGCCGCGTTGATTACGTGTGTGATTACATCCGCGCCACCATCGATGTGCGCCCCTTGACGTTGACCGAGATGGAAAACGCAAGTGCACTTTCGGCACGGTCACTGCAATATAGTTTCATGAGGCGGTTCGGCTGTTCACCCATGCAATGGCAGCAACGCGAACGCATGATCAGGGTGCGGGAACGGCTCTTTCTCCTGCCCACTGATGCAACGGTTACCGAATTGGCCTATGAAATGGGCTTTTCAACACTCAGTGCGATGACAACATTGTACAAACGGCATTTCGGGGAAACCCCGATCCAAACCATCGGATCGGCACGAATTCATCAAGATGCGCGAATTTGAAAGCTGGATTCGTTTTTTAGACTACGCGTTCTGCCAGTTTTGATAGATAGGTAAGATAGTTGATCTCCTTTGGAGACAAGCTGCATTGAAATGTAATATTGGAGAAGCGCATTGAAGTGGCAGGTTATTACCCTGCATGCCTGCGAAAATTTCAGGCTGGCTATTGACGAGAAATTGTCTGAGCTCGGCTATCAAACCATTGCCTTGCCGCGCGTCGAGGATCTGATTGCCGCGGGCCGTCGTGATGACCATTGCATCCTGCTGTTTGATATGTTCGATGACGAAGCGTGGGTCTTTGTGAAATCGGCGTTACAGCATTGGTTGCCAAACGCCGTCACGCTTCCCGTCAACGCCATGAATTTTTCAGACCGTGATGCAACGAAGATCGACACCTATTGCGACATGATCGCGTTGTCGCAGAAGTTGTTCGTTGTACATTCTTCAGTCGTTGGCGAAGCCGCCTACGCTTGAGCCATACGGCACCGGTTTCCCGCTGCCGCACCCTTTCTGCCTTCACCCCGAAATTGCTCGCCTGATCCTGTCCCGCCGAATCCATCCGGTTTGAATGGCGGAAATCTGGCAAAGTGAAGGCCGGAAATCTTTTCTAGCAAACAGGTTGGCGCTGGAAATCCGTTCGGATCAGCGGCGCTTGCGCGTGGCCGCCGCGGCGATCAGCACGAGGCCGAGGAAACCCAGGCTGGCCCAGAATTGCGGTGCCAGATCCGGGGTGAGCGCCATTGCCGCCAGCACGCCCAGCATGGCTGCAACCGCCACAAACCGCCCCCAGCGCAGGAAACCGCCACCGATACCCATCCGGATCGCCGCGACAACAACCAGCGAATAGACGAACACCATGGTGGCGCCGGATGCATTGACCAGGAAGGCGAACACCAGCGACGGCGACAGCACGGAAGCGAACACGCAGGCCAGGCCCACCAACGTGCAGGCGATGATGGAACGAGCCGGTACGCCGCGGCTGTCCACCGCCACGCTCCAGCGCGGCGCATCGCCATTGGCGGCCAGCGTGAACAGCGCCCGGCTGGCGACATAGATGGACGAGTTGAGGCAGGACAGCACGGCAACCAGCAC
>JAIXPM010000020.1 GCA_027486275.1 Sphingomonadales bacterium
CAGGAAGCCGACCGCAATGAAGGGCAGCAGAGCCTGCACGAATTCGATGGAAAGATCGGGCAATGCCGTCATGCCGGGCAAAATCCCTGGCTGATATTGTGCATGGTCGATCCCTTCCGTCCGCCAGGGGAGTTACAGCACTGGTAACAGGTGATTTCGGTACGGCAAACCACCGGAGCCGGCCGAAGCACGGGGCTTGCGGCAATCATTAGCTTGGCTGCGCCAAGCCGGGCTTGGGCAAAGGCTCAGCGCCAGCCAGCCTATGCGCCGGCAACATGACCCTCCAACGCTCGGTCGCGGCCTGCCCAATCGATCCTGTCGGCCTGATTGTCCTGCGCATGGCCATTGTTGTTGCCGCCCTGGCTGCGGCCGAATTCAACACCGGCGGTGAGCATGATGGTGCCGGTGGAGGCGAACAGGCTGCCAAGCAAGGCGCGCAGTTCGGCGGCGCACGCGGGGCAGCCGGCCGGGGACATTGGCTGGCGGCACGATGCCGGGGGTGTCCACGCCGTCCTGCGCCAGCCGCGGGTCCTGCGCGAAGCGGCGATCCAGTTCGACAGCATGGGGATAGAAAAGGAATTTCGCCGGACCGAACCACAGGCCGGCCGCCGGATTCAATTCCCAATTGGGCCGGTAACAATCGTGGGTGTGGCCAGCCGCGAAACAGGGCGTCATGTCACCACGTCGGGCCGGGCTCGTCCCGTGTGACGGGTGATGCCGGCGAGTGTCTCTGCTGCCGCGATCAGATCGGATAGCATCGCGGGCGTCTCGCGGTCGATGGCGCCATCAGGCGGTTGATAGGCTTCCAGATAGACCCGCAAGGTCGCCCCTTCGGTGCCGGTGCCGGAAAGGCGGAACACGATCCGCGATCCGCACACAAACAGCACGCGCAGGCCCTGGTTGGCGCTGACCGAGCCATCGACCGGATCGGTGTAACTGAAGCTGTCCGCCCCCGCGACGGTGAGCGGGCCGACAGTGCGGCCTGGCAAGCTGGGCAACGCCTGGGTGAGTTCGGCGATCAGGGCGTTGGCACTTTCGCTTTCCACCGCTTCATAATCGTGGCGGGCATAATAGTTGCGACCAAAGCGCGCCCAATGTTCACGCGCCAGCGCGTCGACACTGATGCCGCTCACGGCCAGGATGTTGAGCCAGAGCAGCACCGCCCACAGCCCGTCCTTCTCACGAACATGATCCGATCCGGTGCCGGCGCTTTCCTCGCCGCAGATCGTCACCATGCCGGCATCGAGCAGGTTGCCGAAGAATTTCCAGCCCGTGGGGGTTTCGAAGCACGGGATGCCCAGCGCCGCCGCCACCCGGTCCGCCGCGGCACTGGTCGGCATCGAACGGGCAATGCCCTTCAGGCCCGCGGCATAGCCGGGCGCCAAATGGGCGTTGGCGGCCAGCATCGCCAGCGAATCCGACGGGGTGATGAAGCGGTGGCGGCCGATGATCAGGTTGCGATCGCCGTCGCCATCCGAAGCTGCGCCAAAATCCGGCGCATCCGGCGCCATCATCGCCTCATACAGCTCATGCGCGTGGACAAGGTTGGGATCGGGGTGATGGCCGCCAAAATCCTCCAGCGGCGTGCCATTGCGCACAGTACCCTTTGCAAAGCCCAGCCGGCGCTCGAAAATCTCGGTCGCATAAGGCCCGGTCACCGCACTCATCGCGTCAAAAGCCATGGTGAAGCCGGCAGAGACCTTGCCGCGGATCGCGGCGAAATCGAACAGGCTTTCCATCAGCGCGGCATAGTCTGCGACCGGGTCGATCACATCCACCGCCATACCACCAACCTGACTGGTGCCGATGCGATCCAGATCGACATCACCGGGCACGGACAGCCAGCGGTCAATCGTCTGCGTACGGGCGAAAATGGCTTCGGTCACCGCTTCCGGCGCCGGGCCGCCGTTGCCGATGTTGTACTTGATGCCGAAATCCCCATCCGGCCCGGCGGGATTGTGGCTGGCCGAAAGGATCAGGCCGCCGCTGGCGCCATATTTGCGGATGACATGGCTGGCGGCCGGTGTGGACAGGATACCGCCCCGCCCGACCAGCACCCGGCCATAGCCATTGGCCGCCGCCATGCGGATGGCCTGGGCGATCACCACGCGATTATGAAATCGCCCGTCGCCGCCGATCACCAGCGTTGCGCCCTCGGTGCGGTCCACCACGTCGAACACCGACTGAATGAAGTTTTCCGCGTAATTCGGTTGGGCAAACACCCGCACCTTCTTGCGCAGCCCGGATGTGCCTGGCTTCTGCCCGGCAAAGGGCGTGGTGGGATGGGTCTGGATGGTCATGCCTTGCCTGTCAGTTCGCGATAGAGATCGGCGGAGAGCTTGCCGCTGCTGTTCCAGGAAAAATCCGCCTTCATGCCGGCGTGTTTTTCCTTGGGCTCCAAGCCGCACACGATGGTTCTTGGACCTGTGGACGTTATCAACTCAAGACCAATGGCCCGATCTTCCTCGCCGACTATGCCGACCGGCCCAGACAGGGCAACAGGCGAATGACCCGGCGCATTGCATTTCAAGCATTTGCGCGACAATCGCGGGCTGCTGGCCAGGGCTGCCGACATGCTCAACAGAGTTCGGTGGATAAACGCGATACCGGGCGCGGTGGTTCCGCCAATTCTGGTTCTAGCCGCAGCGGATCAGCTTCACTCGGCGACCGCGCTCCAAAATGTGGCGTTCTGCGGTTTTTTCACCTTCCCGACGGATCGAAATGTGCATCGTGTTGCCCTCGACATGGCCATCGAAATGCGCCGCCGTGGTCGCTGGCGGAACGTCTGCCAGTGTCGGCCCGCCGCTGAAGCTTTCATAGCGGCCTTTGGCGCCAAACCTGCCGGCAGCATCAAGACGGATCGGCGTGTCGAGACTCGCCGAGGCGCAGGACAGGTCCAGCTGGCCGCCGGTTTCGGTAAGGACCAGCCGCGCCTGCGGACCACCCCATTCGCCGATCAGCGGCGACGCGGCTGGTAGCGAAGCCCGCGCAGC
>JAIXPM010000134.1 GCA_027486275.1 Sphingomonadales bacterium
GCCGATTCGGCTGCGGCCTTGCAACGGGAAGCGACCGAATCCGCCCTGGGCGCCGCGCTGGCGCCACTGGCTGGCGCCGACTATCGCCGCGCGGCGCTGGCCGAAGCCTTGCGGGACGCGCCGGCTGCGGCGGTCACACTGGCGCCGCGCCTCGACGCCCTGGCCAAGCGCATCGCCGCCTTGCAGGCTCAATAAAGCCCGACAGCCTGGCGCACGGCAGCGGCCACCAGATCGGCGGCCACCGTGCCGATTTCGATCAGTTGCACATCGTCCACGGGTGTCAGGCCGGGGGGCGCGGTGGAGAGGGCGAAGAGGCAATCGCCGTCGAACGGCGTGTGGATCGGGCGGACGGCCCGCGTCAGCCCGCCCTGCGCCATCATCGCCACCCGCAAGGCCTGGGCGCGGGTGAGCGGCGCATTGGTGGCGACCGCGCCGATGATCGTGTTGTCCCGACCGAAGCGGCGATGTTTGGCCAGTTTGGGCATCTCCACCGGGCCGTCACCGGGCGGCGCATCGGCATAAATCTCGCCGAAACTGTTGGCGGCGATCAGCGCGCCAACGATGTTGCCATCATCCAGCACGCGCGAGACGCTGCCGATGCCGCCCGCCCGGCTGCCGGCCCGCGCGCCGAACCCGGCACCGATGGGCCCGTGGCCGTCGCTCCCCAGCTGCCCGGCCGCCGCAAAGGCCTCGCGCGTCAGCCGGCGATAGGGTGGGTCCATGCCCCACGCCTTGTCGCCACCATTGGTGATGTCGAACAGGATCGCGGCCGGCACCACCGGCACCGCGGGCAGGCCGTCGCCCATCGGCAGGCCGCGCCCGGCGGCGGAAAGCAGCAGCGCCAGCTCATCCCCGGCCGCCAGCCCGAACACCGAACCGCCGGCCAGCGCCAGCCCGTGGGCGCGTTCGACCAGGTTGATGGGGTTCAGTGCATCCGTCTCGCGCGTGCCGGGGCCGCCGCCGCGCACGTCCACCGCCATCACGGCGGGTTCGTTGGGCAAGATCAGGGTGACGCCGGTGCGCGCCACATCGCAATGGGCATGGCCGACGTATATGCCGGGAACCGCGCTGATGCCTGATGAGTTCATGGCGCATCCATCGGCCGCAGTGCGTGCTGTTGCAAGCCCTGCCCAACCGGCGCACTGTCGCCCTTCAACTCAAAAGGAATTTCCGCGATGCCTGCCCCTGCAATCGCGCACATCAACCGTATCGGCACCGCGCTGCCGCCCAATGATGTGCACGAGGCGTTCGTGGATTTCGTTGGCGGCCTGATCAAGGATCGGCGCGACCAGTTGATCTTCAAGCGCCTGGTTGGCCGCAGCGCCATCGATCACCGCTGGAGCTTCTTCACGCCGGTGAAAGACCCGGACGGTTTCACCGCGGACGCCGAGGGTTTCTATCGTCCCGGCGCGTTCCCATCGACGGCCAAGCGCATGGCGCGTTTCGCCGCCACCGCGCCGGGCCTCGCCGAACAGGCCATCGCCGGATTGGGCCTGTCTTCTGCCGAATTGAAAGGCATCACCCACTTGGTTGTTGCCAGTTGCACCGGCATGACAGCGCCGGGCATCGATCAAATATTGGTGCAGCGCCTTGGCCTCAATCCCGGCGTGGAGCGCACGCATGTGGGCTTCATGGGCTGCTATGCGGCGGTGAATTCGCTCAGGCTGGCGCATCATTTCGTCCGGTCCGATCCAACGGCGCGGGTGCTGGTGGTCAATCTGGAACTGTGCAGCCTGCATTTTCAGGAAACGGGCGAGCTGGAATCGTTGCTGGCCATGCTGCTGTTCGGCGATGGCTGTGCCGCCGCGCTGGTGACGGCTGATCCCACCGGCATCGCCCTCACCGATTTCCGCGCCGCCACGATTGCCGATTCCGCTGATGCCATCACCTGGGGTGTGGGCGATCAGGGGTTTGATATGGTGCTTTCGGGCCGCGTGCCGGCGATCCTGCAACAGGCGCTGGCCGGCCCGGCCGGCGTGGATCTGCTGCACGGCCGCAGCCCCGATGAATATGGCGTGTGGGCCGTGCACGGCGGCGGCCGCGCCATCTTGGATGCGGTGGAAACCGGGCTGGGCATCGGCCAGGGCGCCTTGAACTGGTCCCGCGAGGTGCTGCGCGAATGCGGCAACATGAGCAGCGCCACCATCATGTTCGTGCTGCAACGGATCATGGCCGGCATTGGCACCAGCGTGCCCAAGGGCGTGCCGGGCTTTGCTGTGGCCTTCGGTCCGGGCCTGGCGGCAGAAAGCTTCCGTTTCGAAACGGTGGGTGCGTGAAATCCAGCGCCGTCCCTGCCGAATGGCCAAACGCGCGGCTGGATTTCTCCAAGCGCGCCGATCTGCCGGAGGTGATGGATGCCGACGGGCTTGATCCCGCCACCTATGCCGCCGTCATCGCCGAGCTGGCACGGGTCAACACGATAACGCTGGCGCGCTGGCCCACCATCGCCTGGCTGCGCCGGCAATTGCCCAGCCGCGTTGGTTTCACCTTGCTCGATGTCGGCTTCGGCCATGGCGACATGCTGCGCGCCATCGCCCGCTGGCTGCAGGGGCGCGGGCTGCACGCCGAACTGGCCGGCATCGATCTCAACCCGCGTTCGGCGCCGGTCGCCGCTGCGGCCACCGATCCGGCGCTGGGCATCACCTACCACAGCGGCCGTGCCGAGGCGCTGGGCTGGCAGCCGGATTTCATCATCTCGTCGCTGGTTGCCCACCACATGCGCGATGACGAACTGGTGGCCTTCATCCAGTGGATGGAGCGCACGGCCCGCGTCGGCTGGCTGATCAACGATCTGCACCGGCACTGGCTGGCCTGGGCCGGGTTTCGCACCCTTGCCTTTGTCTTCCGCTGGCATCCAATCGTGGCCCATGATGGTGCTCTGTCCGTGCGCCGCGCCTTTACCCGTGCCGAACTGGAAGCGCTGCTGGCGGCGGCCGGCGTGCAGGCCGAAGTGCGCTGGCACTTCCCCTTCCGCTGGACGGTGGAGTCAGTCCCCACATGACGGCGCCGCTGATCATTGGCGGCGGCCTGGCCGGCGCGGCCGCCGGCATCGATCTGGCCAGATCGGGCCACGCGCCACTGTTGCTGGAGCGCGAAGCCGGCCCGCATGACAAGATCTGCGGCGAGTTCCTGAGTGGTGAAGCCGTGGCCGCGCTGGCTGGCCTGGGTGTGGACGCGCGCCGCCTGGGCGCCGTCCCCATCACCCGCGTCGAGATCAACGCCGGCCATCGCCAGGCCGCCGCCATCTTACCCTTCCCGGCGGTCAGCCTATCGCGCCGGGTGCTGGACGAAGCCATGCTCGACCGCGCTGCCACCGCCGGTGTCGCCGTGCAGCGTGGGGTGAACGTGCGCGGTCTGGCCGACGGCGTCGCCCAGACCAGCGCAGGAGACCTCGCCGCGCCGGCCCTGCTGCTTGCCACCGGCAAGCATGATGTGCGGGGCCTGCCGCGCCCCGATGGGCCGGACGAGATCGGCTTCAAGATGTATTTCCGTGATGCGGCCCTGTCCCGCCGCCTTGCCGGCACCGTGGCCGTCACCTTTTTCGATGGCGGCTATGCCGGGCTGCAACCGGTGGAGGGCGGGCGGCTCAACCTGTGCCTGCTGATCAATGGCGCGCATTACCGCGAGCTCGGCAACTGGCCCGCCCTGCTGGCGCGGTTGACCAGGGAGCCAGCCCTTGCTGCGCTGGCCGATGCCGAACCCTTGCTGCCGCGCCCGCTCGCCATCTCCCGCGTGCCCTACGGGCATCTGGCTGGGCCAACGACAGACGGCCTGTGGCGGCTGGGCGATCAGGCCGCCGTGATCCCCAGTTTCTGCGGCGACGGCATGGCCATCGCGCTTGAATCCGGGCGGCTGGCTGCAACCATGCTGGCGCAAGGGGCCAACGCGGCCGATTACCAGCGCGCGCTGCTCACCCGCACCCGCCGCCCCGTCCGCCTTGCCATGGCCGCACTCGCCGTCGCCCGGCACCCGCTTGGGCGTCTGGCGGCCATGGCCGGGCTCTCTGCCATCCCCGGCGGCCTTGCGCTGTTGGCGCGCCTCACCCGCGTCGCTGATCCGCACGCACTTGCACCGGCGTAAGGCTCGGGGCACAGGCGCGCCATGCAACAACTGCCAATCTTCGTGAACCTCGCCGGCCGCCAGGTCATCCTTGTTGGCGACGGTGAACCCGCGGAAGCCAAGGCCCGCCTCGTCCGCGCCGCCGGTGGCGAAATGGTGGGAGAAGACTCAGCCGATGCCGTGCTGGCCTTCGTCGCCATCGAGGATGACGCTGAAGCCCAGGCCGCCGCCACCCGGCTGCGCGTCCGCGGGCTGCTCGTGAACGTGGTGGACAAGCCCGCCATGTCGGATTTCCTGATGGGCGCCATTATCGATCGCTCGCCCGTGGTGGTTGCCATCTCCACTGCCGGCGCCTCGGCCAGCCTCGCCCGCGCGCTGCGCACCCGCCTCGAAGCGCTGCTCCCCGCCAGCCTTGGGCCATTGGCGGGCGCCATCCTCGCCGCCCGCGACGCCGCCGCCGCCCGCCACCCCACGCCCAATGATCGCCGCCGCCTCTGGGAACGTGCACTGGCGCAAGCGGGGCCACTTGATCCCTTCGCCGCACTGCCCGATGCGGACGCCGCTGTGTCGCGCGTGATCGAAGGCAGCTCCACTGCCACTCCTCAATTGCGGGAGATCGCGATCACCAGCGACGACCCCGGCGACCTCACCCTTAACCAGCTGAATGCCCTGGCCCGCTGCGACGCGCTGGTTGTGGTCGGCGCCGTCGTACCCGCCATCATCGACCGCGCCCGCCGCGACGCGGCGCGGCTGGACGCGGTGCCTGATCCGTTGCCGGCGGGGCTGACGGTGGTGCTGCGGGACGAAGCGTAAGAGGGCCTCCGGCGGGCAGGGACGCAGTCCCTGCACCCGTTCGATGATGGGCTGCCCAAGCCATAGGCGCGCACATCAGCGCTGCGGGCGGGATTGATTGCCTGCGGCGCTGGTTTGGCGTCTGAATCGCTTGCCAAGAACGCAAGCGGGTGCAGGGCCTCAGGCCCTGCCCGCCGGAGGCCTGTTACTCATCCCGGTTCTTCTTCGAAGCCGCAACCAGCGCATCCCATGTCGCCCAATCGATGGCACGGCCTGGGTAGGCGACCTTGGCGAACGGCCATTTGGCGCGCACCCAGGTCTGCACCCAGGCGTAGAGTTCCGCATCAAAGCCGGCGTCATGTTCGGCCTTGGTCACCCACAATCGGACCACGGCATCATAGCCGGCGACAGTGCTGGGCGAGA
>JAIXPM010000326.1 GCA_027486275.1 Sphingomonadales bacterium
GAAACCGAAATGCCCGGCCTGATGGCGCTGCGCGCCGAATTTGGTGCGTCGAAGCCGCTGAAGGGCGCGCGCATCACCGGCTCGCTGCACATGACGATCCAGACCGCGGTGCTGATGGAAACTTTGGTGGCGCTGGGCGCCGAACTGCGCTGGGCCACCTGCAACATCTTCTCCACCCAAGATCATGCCGCTGCGGCCATGGCGGCTGCCGGCATCCCGACCTATGCCATCAAGGGCGAGAGCCTGGCGGATTACTGGGATTATGTTGGCCACATTTTCAATTGGGGCGATGTTACCTCCAACATCATCCTCGATGATGGCGGCGATGCCACCATGTTCGCGCTGTGGGGCGCCCGCCTTGAAGCCGGCGAAACCATGGGCGAGCCGGAGAACGAGGAAGAAGTCGAATTCCAGCGCGCGCTCAAAGCCTATATCAAGGCCCGCCCCGGCTATCTGACCGAGACGGTGAAGAACCTGAAGGGCGTTTCGGAAGAAACCACCACGGGCGTGCACCGCCTGTATGAACTGGCCAAGCAGGGCCGCCTGCCGTTCCCGGCGATCAACGTCAACGACAGCGTGACCAAGTCGAAGTTCGACAATTTGTACGGCTGCAAGGAATCGCTGGTCGATGCCATCCGCCGCGCCACCGATGTGATGCTGGCCGGCAAGGTTGCGGTCGTCGCTGGTTTCGGCGACGTCGGCAAGGGTTCGGCGCAGAGCCTGCGCAACGGCGGCGCCCGCGTGATGGTGACGGAAATCGATCCGATCTGCGCGCTGCAGGCGGCGATGGAAGGCTTTGAAGTCGTCACCATGGAAGACGCCGTCAAGCGTGCGGACATCTTCGTGACCGCCACCGGCAACATGGACGTGATCACCGCTGAACACATGAAGGCGATGCGCCCCAACAGCATCGTGTGCAACATCGGTCACTTCGACAGCGAGATCCAGATCTCCGCCCTGTCCAACTACAAGTGGACCGAAGTGAAGCCGGGCACCGACATTGTCGAATTCCCTGATGGCAACCAGATCATCGTGCTGGCCAAGGGCCGACTGGTGAACCTGGGCTGCGCCACCGGCCACCCCAGCTTCGTGATGTCAGCCAGCTTCACCAACCAGGTGCTGGCCCAGATCGAATTGTGGACCAAGGCCAACGCCTATGAAAACCGCGTCTATGTGCTGCCCAAGCACCTGGATGAGAAGGTTGCCCGCCTGCACCTCGAAAAGCTGGGCGTGAAGCTCACCACCCTTTCGGACAAGCAGGCCAGCTACATCGGCGTCGGCGAAACCGGCCCGTTCAAACCGGATCATTATCGTTATTGAGCGCAAGCGGCGGCTTCTGGCCGCAGCCAGATTGATCCATATCGGCGCTGCCGCCATTGCCCTTGGCAGTGGTCGCGGCGCCGGTATTTTTTTTGGGGTATCCATGGTTCGACATCTGGTCGTCGCGGCCTGTCTGATCGCCACCGCTGGTCACGCGCAGGAAGTGCAGCCGGCCCCGCTCACCGCCGCCGGGAACCGCGCCGGCGAAAATGCCGTGCGCCAGGCCGGCGATGCGTTCGGCACCGTCATCGGCCGCGAGGAAATCGGCATCTACGATGAGAGCGACGTGCGCGGCTTCTCGCCCCGCGTCGCCGGCAATGTCCGCATCGCCGGGTTGTATTTCGATCCAGTGTTCTTCCCGTCCGATCGGATCAGCGGCTCGACCGTGATCCGCGTTGGCCCCACCGTTTTCGGTTCGCCCTTCCCCAGCCCCACCGGCGTGGTTGATCTGGGCCTGCGCGTGCCCGGCGACAAGGCCGGCGCCAGCCTGCTGGTCAACGTCGACAGCTGGGGCAGCCGCATGATCGAAGCCGATATCGCGCTGCCGGTCAGCGACGGCTTCAGCCTTGGGCTGGGCGGCCAGATCAATCACGAACACATGGGCGACGGCACCCGCGATTATTATTACGAAGCCGCCCTGATCGCGCGGCTGCGCCCGGCGCCGGGCATCGAGTTCGTGCCCTTCATCAGCCTCGCCTACACCCCTTTCCACGAAGCCGCGACCATCTATGTCCCCGCCGGCGAGGCGCTGCCGCCACGCCTGCCGCGCAATTTCTGGAACGGCCCCGCCTGGCAGCGCACCCGCGAGACCGAGCTCAACGCCGGCGGCGTGCTCAGTGCAGAACTGGCGCCGGGCTGGGCGCTGAAGGCCGGGCTGTTTCGGTCGTCCGTGGCCTATTTCGAGGATTTCACCAATCTGCTTGACCGTGTGCAGCCGGATGGCACGGCCCGTTCCCAGGTGATCATCGATCCGCCGTTGCTGTTCGCCTCCACCAGCGGCGAAGTGCGGATCACCCGCAGCTGGTCCGAGGGCCGCCGCGCGCACCAGCTGCACCTGGCCGTGCGCGGCCGCGATGCCCGCCGACGCTTTGGCGGCGCGCAGCTGGTCGATCTCGGCCCCACCACGCTGACCACCCCCATCACAGCGCCGCAACCCATCGCTGCCTTCACCGAGCAGGAACGCGACCGCTTCCGGCAATGGACGCTGGCCGCCGGCTATGAAGGCCGCTGGGACGGGGTAGGCGAAATTTCCTTGGGGGTGCAGCACAGCGACTACCGCAAGCGCATCGGCCTGCCCGGTGTGGCCCCGGTCGCCACCACCACCCGGCCGCTGCTGTTCAACGCCAATCTGGCCGTCACCCTCACGCCGCGGCTGGCGGCTTATGGCGGCCATGTCACCGGGCTGGAGGAATCGGGCGTCGCGCCCGAAAACGCCGCCAACCGCAATGAAGCCCTGCCCGCCATCCGCACCCGGCAGTGGGATGCCGGCCTGCGCTGGACCATGGCCGGCGATCTGCGACTGGTGGTGGGGCTGTTCGAAGTGGCCAAGCCCTATTTCAACCTGGATGGCCGCAACATCTTCCGGCAACTGGGCGAGGTGCGCAACCGCGGCCTCGAAGCCTCTTTCAGCGGCCCGATCACACCGCGATTGAGCGTGGTGGCCGGTGCCGTGCTGCTGTCGCCGCGCGTCACCGCCGATGTGCCGGGCGTTGGCCGCCGGCCGGTGGGCGCGATCAGCGAAACCTACACGATCAGCGGCGATTGGCGGCCGCCGTGGCTGCCCGGCGTGTCGTTCGATGTCAGCGCCTATCATGTCAGCAGCCAGACCGCGACCGTGTCGAACCGCGTCGCCATCCCGGCGCTCACCTTCGTGGATCTGGGCGGGCGCTATCGCTTCAAGCTGGCCGGTGCATCGGCCACGCTGCGCGTGCAGGTGGAAAATCTGCTCGACCAACAGGGCTATGAACTGTTCGGCGCCGGCGCCTATCGCCCGGTCTGGGGCCGCGCGGCGATCGCCTATCTCACTGTCGATCTCTGATCTTCCCCTACGCATTTTGGCGCTGGACTTGGGCCCAAGCGGCGGCCAAGAGCGGGGCATGACAGGGGCAAACTCAGCGGGCCGCGCGCTGGCCATGGCCGGCTTGTGGCTGCTCGCCGCACCGGCATTGGCCGGGCAACCTGCCCAGCCACAACCAAACGACAGCACGCCGCCGCCCGCCGAATTGCCGGTGACCGACGAGCCTGATGCCGTCGCAGCATCTGTCGCCGCCACTGGCAGCCGATCGGCGGAAAACGCCGTGCGTCAGGCCGGCGATGCCTTCGGCACCAGCATCGGCCGCGAAGTCTCCGGCCTCTACAGCCGCGAACGCGTGCGCGGTTTCTCGCCGGTGGTGGCCGGCAATGTCCGCATCGATGGCCTCTATTTCGATCCCATCGTCACCCCATCCAGCCGGCTGGTGCGCGCCACCACCATCCGCGTTGGCCCATCGGCGCTGGGCAGCCCGTTCCCCGCTCCCACCGGCGTCGTCGATCTGGGCCTGCGCCGCCCGGGGCAGGAGGCCGCCGCCAGCGTTCTGATCGGCTACAACACGTGGCATACGCCCACAGCGGAGTTTGACGCCACGCTGCCGGTCAGCTCCACGCTCAGCATCGGGTTCGGCGCCGGGCTGCAGCTGGAAAACGGCTTCAACGCCACCCGCGATCACAGCTATGAAGGTGCCTTCATCGCCGAGTGGAAGCCCTCGGGCAACTTCAGCCTGCTGCCCTTCATCAACGTGCGCGACACGTTGATCGACGATCATGGCCCGAATTCGATCCCGCAGGGCAATTTCCTGCCGCCGCGCCTGCCGCGCCGTCAATTCTTCGGGCCGTGGTGGTCGCGCGGTGGCGATGTCGAATTGAATGCCGGCCTGATCACCGACTGGACGATCAGCGACGGCTGGCTGCTGCGCGCCGGCCTGTTCCGCTCGCAGCGGGTGGTGACGGGCCAGTTTGCCAATCTGGTGCGCCTCTCCTCGCCCGATGGCACCGGTAATCAGCGCATTACCGGCGATCCCCCGCTCTACAATGGCGCCACAAGCGGTGAAGTGCGGCTGACCCGCCGTATCGCGGACGGCCCACGCCTTCACCAAGTGCATGTCACGCTGCGCGGCCGCCAGACCTATCGCCGCTTCGATGGATCAGCCGTGGTCGATTTCGGCGTGGTCAACATCCTGACGCGGGCGCCCGATGTCCCGCCACCCGTGCTCAACTTCGGCCCGCAACAGGAAGACAATGTGCGGCAATGGACCGGCGGCATTGCCTATGAAGGCCGCTGGGCCGGCGTCGGCGAAGTGTCCGTGGGGGTGCAGAAAAGCGATTACAGCAAGCGCATCGGCTTCCCGGGCGCCATCAATGGCATCGATGCCAGCCCCTGGCTGTATAACGTTACCGCTGCTGTGCAGATCAGCGACAGCATCAGCCTTTATGGCGGCGCCGTTACCGGGCTGGAAGAATCCGGCGTCGCGCCCAATTTCGCTGCCAACCGCAACGAAGCGCTGCCGGCGATCCAGACCAGCCAGATCGATGCCGGCGTGCGCGTCAATCTGGGTGGCGGCATGCGTCTGGTCGCCGGCCTGTTCGAAGTATCAAAGCCCTATTTCAATCTTGATGCCAACAGCCGCTTCGATGTGCTGGGCGACGTGATCAACCGCGGCGTCGAAGCCAGCATCGCCGGGCCGATCACGCCGGAACTGTCGGTGGTGATGGGCGCGGTGCTGCTGCGGCCGGAAGTGACGGGCGATGCCGTCACGCGCGGGCTGGTTGGCCGGCTGCCAGTGGGCGCGATTTCGGAACGTGTCGAATTCTCCGCCGATTGGCGACCGGGTTTCGCGCCTGGCCTGTCGCTGGACATGCGTTTGTCCTACCGCTCGCCGGAAGTCGCAACGGTCAACAATCTGGTTTTTGTCCCCACCCGCACACTGATCGATCTGGGCGGGCGCTACCGGTTCAAGCTGGCCGGCAACGAGGCGGTGCTGCGTGTGCAGGCCACCAACCTGTTCAGTCAGCAAGGCTATGAACTGCGTGGGGCCAATGCCTACACAGTGCTGCCCGGCCGGGTGACCCAGGCCTATCTCACCGTCGATTTCTAGAGGCCGGAGTCCTTTTTTGGCGGCCAGCCCTTGCGGTTGGCCGGCAATGCGGCAAACGGCAAGCGTGATGACTGCACGCCTGCTTCTTCTGGCCACCGCGTTGGTGTTGGCGCCCCCGGCCGCCGCCAGCGCCCAGCCGCAGCCCAACGACAGCACGCCGCTGCCGCCCGCAACGCCGCCCGCCGATGAGCCCGACCTGTCGCCGCCGGCCGCGCCCGTGGCGGCCACCGGCAGCCGGTCAGACGAAAACGCCGTGCGCCAGTCTGGCGACGCCTTTGGCAGCACGGTCGGCCGCGAGGTGATCGGCATCTACAACCAGATGAACGTGCGCGGGTTTTCGCCGATCGCCGCTGGCAATGTCCGCATCGATGGCCTGTATTTCGATCCCGTCGTGCCACCCAGCACCCGCATCAGCCGCACCACCACCATCCGCGTTGGCCTGTCGGCACTGGGCAGCCCCTTCCCCGCCCCCACCGGACTGGTGGATTTCGGTTTCCGCCGCCCCGGCGACGAAGCGGCGGGCAGCGCGCTGTTTGCAGCCGACGAATGGGGCACGGTGAATGCCGAGGTGGATGCCGTGCTCCCGGTCAGCGGCCAGCTCAGCCTGGGTCTCGGCGCGTCGGCCCGGATTGAAAGCGGGCAGGACAGCACGCGTGAGAACAGTTTCGGCGGCACGCTGATCGCGCGCTGGAATCCGGCGCCGGGCCTCACATTGATCCCGTTCGCCAGCCTGCTGCACCAGACGCTGGACGATCACCGCCTCACCTTCCAGACCGCGACTGAATTCCTGCCGCCGCTGCTGCCGCGCCGCCAGCGCTTCGGGCCGGATTGGGTGAACGGCAGCGGCCTTGATGCCAATATCGGCGTGCTCACCGATTGGCAGATCGCGCCGCAATGGCAGTTGCGCGCCGGTATCTTCCGATCCTCGCGGGTGCGGGACAGGCAGATGACCAGCCTGGTGCGCAACCTGCAGCCCGATCGTACCGGCACGCAGCGGGTGATCGTCGATCCGCGCCTGAACTTTGCCGCTGTCAGCGGCGAGGTCCGCCTCACCCGTCAGATCGACGAAGGCCCGCGCCGGCACCAGATCCACCTTGCCGTGCGCGGCCGCAGCGGTGATCGCCGTTTCGGCGGGTCGGACACGCTGGAATTGGGCCCGGTGCAGATCGATACGCCGTCGCGCGTGCCGGAGCCTGATTTCCGTTTCACGGCGCAGCAGTTCGATGATGTGAAACAGATCACCGGCGGCATCGGCTATGAAGGCCGCTGGCTGGGCGTGGGCGAAATCGCCGCCGGCCTGCAATGGACCGATTACAAGAAGCGCATCGATCTGCCGGGTGCCAATGGATTGAAAGGGGGTGTGCAGGCCACCGATGATCGGCTGCTGCTCTACAACATCACGATTGCGGCCAACATCACGCCAGCGCTGGTCGTCTATGCTGGCACGGTGAATGGCCTTGAGGAAAGCGGCGTCGCCCCCGGCAATGCCATCAACCGCAACGAAGCGCTGCCCGCGATCCGCACCCGCCAGATCGACGCCGGGCTGCGGCTGGCGCTCACCGATCAGATCAAGCTGGTCGCCGGCGTGTTCGACATCACCAAGCCCTATTTCAACCTCGATGCCAATGGCCGCTTCGATGTGCTGGGCGACGTGGCCAATCGCGGCGTCGAAGCCAGCGTCGCCGGGCCGCTCACCCCCACGCTCAGCGTCGTCGCCGGCGGCGTCTGGCTGTGGCCGACGGTGACCGCCCCCGGCGCTGCACCCGGCCGCATCGGCGAACGCCCAGTGGGCGCCATCAGCCAGCGTGTCGAATTCAGCGCCGATTGGCGGCCACCCTTCGCCCCCGGTGTCTCCTTCGATACCC
>JAIXPM010000375.1 GCA_027486275.1 Sphingomonadales bacterium
ATTTCGCCTGCACTGATGCCCGCGCTTATGATGTCGCCATCACCCACGCCGCCTGGTGCTTCTCTGCCGATGGCCGGCAGTTCTTCCCCGAACGCGCCACCGGCCTGATGCGCGGCTATCTGGCCGAAGTCGAGCTCTCGGCTGCCGAGCGGGCTGCCCTGCCGCGGCTGGCGGCCGGTGCCGCTCTGCGCTTTACGCTCACCCGCGCCTATGACTGGCTGAACACGCCGGCCGATGCGCTGGTCACCCGCAAGGATCCGATGGGCTTTGCCCGCCGCCTGACCTGGTATCTGGATGCAGATTGTAGCGGCAATGGGCCGGAGATGATGGGTGGCTGACGATGCGCCAGCGCGCCCGCTCGTTGCCATCTTCACCGATGGCGCCTGCAAGGGCAATCCCGGCCCCGGCGGCTGGGGCGCCATCCTGCGCGCTGGCGGCAAGGAACGGGAACTGAACGGTTCCGAACCCCATACCACCAACAACCGCATGGAATTGCAGGCGGCGATTTCGGCCCTGAACGCCCTCACCCGGCCCTGCGAGGTCGATCTCACCACCGACAGCGTCTATGTGCGCGACGGCATTTCGAAATGGGTGCACGGCTGGCAGAAGAACGGCTGGAAGACCGCCGACAAGAAACCGGTGAAGAACGATGATCTGTGGCAGGCCCTGCTTGCAGCCGCCCGCCCGCATGTCGTGCGCTGGCACTGGGTGAAGGGCCACGCCGGCCATGCGGAGAACGAACGCGCCGATACGCTGGCCAATGAAGCCATTGCCGCCCTGCGGGCAGCAGCCCCGGCCAACAGCGATTGACGCTATTGCCAAACCCCAGCCAATCGGCTTTTTGAGGCCGCATGTCAGCCGAACAGCCAGCCAAGGGCCTGAACGCCCAACTCATTAAGGTGTGGACGACATGGGGCACGCGCTTCCTGCCGTTTGCCGATGTTGCCACCCCGGAATTGCCGCTGTCGCGCCTGCTGCGTCTGTCGCTGATCCAGGTCAGCGTCGGGATCAGCCTGGTGCTGCTGGTTGGCACACTCAACCGGGTGATGATCGTGGAACTGGGTGTGCCGGCATCGGTGGTTGGCGTGATGCTGGCGCTGCCGCTGCTGGCCGCGCCCTTCCGCGCGCTGGTGGGCCACAAATCCGATACCCACAAATCCGCCATGGGCTGGCGGCGGGTGCCCTATATCTACATGGGCACCATGGTGCAGTTTGGCGGCCTGGCGTTCATGCCCTTTGCTATCCTGGTGTTGTCGGGGGCGCAGGAAGCTTTTGATGAGCGGGTGTGGCTGGGCATGCCGGCCGCGGCCATTGCCTTTCTGATGGTGGGTGCCGGCATCCACATCACCCAAACCGTTGGCCTGGCGCTGGCCACCGATCTCACCAAGACCGAACAACAACCCAATGTGGTTGGCCTGATGTATGTCATGCTGCTGCTGGGCTCGATCGGTGCGGCCCTGTTTTTCGGCTGGGTGCTGGCGGATTTCTCGCAAGGGCGGCTTATCCAGGTGATCCAGGGCTGCGCAGTGGTGACGGTCAGCCTGAACTTCCTGGCGCTGTGGAAACAGGAAACCCGGATTCCCAGCCGGCTGCGGCCTCAGCCAGTCGCGCCTGATCCCAGCTTCCGCGAAAGCTGGGACCTGTTTGTGGCCAAGGAAAAGACGCTTCTGCGTCTGCTCGCGGTGGGGCTGGGCACATTAGCCTTTTCGATGTCGGATATCGTGCTGGAACCTTATGGCGGCGAAGTGCTCAATCTGGGCGTTGGCACCACCACCCTGCTTTCGGCGCTGACGGCGGGCGGCAGCCTGATCGGTTTTGCCTATGCTTCTTATATTCTGAGCCTGGGTGCCGATCCGTTCCGCATGGCCAGCCTGGGCGCGCTGATCGGCGTTCCAGCCTATGGCCTGGTGATCTTCGCCGCCACATCCGACGCGCCGTCGATTTTCACCCTGGGCGTGCTGCTGGCCGGGCTTGGCACTGGCCTGTTCGGCCACGGCACGTTGACAGCCACCATGCAGTTGGCGCCGAAACACCAGGTTGGCATTGCCATGGGGGCATGGGGCGCGGTGCAGGCCACTTCCCAGGGGATTGGCGCAACCATCGGCGGCGTGGTTCGCGATCTCACCCGCGGCGTCGATCTGGGGTTCAACCTGGCCGCCAAGGCGGATGGTTATGTGCTGATCTTTGGCCTGGAACTGCTGCTGATGCTGGCCACGCTGATCGCCATGCGGCCACTGTTGCACCGCGAAAACGAAAATTAATGCGCTGCAGCAGGCATTTTGCGGCCGGCTTTCTGCTGCACTCCGTCGCCATTGCCCCACATCGCCGGGCCTGATTCGCCCACGGGGGCTGCGCACCCCGGAAAATGATACACAAGAAAAAAGGCCGGTGCCCCACCGTCAAGCGGGTGGCACCGGCCCATTCCAGCCTGCCCGGCGATGCCGAGCGAAAGACTTACTTGGCAGCTTCAGCCGGAGCAGCTTCGGCAGCCGGAGCGGCTTCCACCGGAGCAGCTTCAGCAGCCGGAGCGGCTTCAGCCGGGGCAGCTTCCATTACCGGAGCGGCGGCGACAGCAGCGCCACCCTGCCAGAAGGCAGCAAACCAAGTTGTGTTGGTCAGGATCGCCAGGTGGATCGAGAAAGCGACCCCTGCGACCCAAACGAGGAAGAACAGCGGCAGACCGACGCTGGGGTTGACGTAAAGCCAAATGCGACCTTCGTTCATGTGCCAGACTCCCTTAAATTACTTCATCCAAGGCGTAAGTGCATACGCCAGGATATGGGCCAGGACTGCGCAGGCACCGTAAATACGGGTGCCCCACTTCAGACCTTCATTGATTTCCATCGCTTCCTTCTCGGTCAGTCCGGTCGGATAGACCTTAGTATCATCTGCCATGATATTCCCCTTCCCATTTGGTGAAGTCACCGTGCCAACCGGCCAATGCCTTCCCGCCTGATTACCAGGCCAAACAGCATCACGCGCTGGCCAGCCCCTCCCCAACCTTCCGCCAACGGCCGACCCGTTGGCAGGATCGCGGCAGGAGATCGCAGGTGATTCCCTGATATCCAATCTGTCGCATGTGTCAATCTGTCACTGCGGCATTGCATTTGGCTGGCTTGACAATTTTGCAGTGCAACATTGGCCTTCGCTGCATTGCAGCACTGGGCAAGCCAGCTCAGAGCGGGCTTTACCCTTCGTCCATGTCCGATATGATCTGCTTTGCTTCACAGTTTTGGGGATACCGCATGACCGATTTCAACCGCCGCAGCCTGATTGCCGGCGCCGCCGTCATCGCCGCCGCCCCTGCATTGGCCGCCACCCCGAAAGGCCCGGCCGCCGATGCGCAGAAGAAGATCCGCGCCGCGATCGACCGGCAGCTGCCCGAAAACATCGCCCGCATTCAGGACTGGATCCGCCACCCCGGCATCGCCGCCGAAAACTGGCAGATGGAAGAGGCCTGCACCTACACCATGGGCCTGATCAGGGATGCCGGCTTCCAGATGGTCAAGCGCATGCCCACCAAGGGCCAGCCCGGCATTTTCGCCACACTCGATGCCGGTGCCAAGCGCACGGTGGGCATCTATTTCATGTATGACGTGAAGCAGGTGAATCCAGCCGAATGGTCCAGCCCGCCGTTCGAGGCGCGCATCACCAACAAGCCGGGCTGGGGCCAGGTGATC
>JAIXPM010000243.1 GCA_027486275.1 Sphingomonadales bacterium
CCACCAGCCTTGGGCCCGGTGCCGGACAGGCCGCGCCCGCCAAAGGGCTGCACGCCCACCACCGCGCCGATGATGTTGCGGTTGATATAGATGTTGCCGGCGGCGGCCTTGGCTGTAACGGCTTCGATGGTTTCATCCAGCCGCGTGTGCAGGCCGAAAGTGAGGCCATAGCCGATGGCGTTGATGGCATCGACCAGCGCGGCCATGTCGTCGCGCTGAAAGCGCACGACGTGCAAGACAGGCCCGAACACTTCGCGGCCGATCTGGGCGATGCTGTCGATCTCGATGATGGTGGGTGGCACGAAGCTGCCGTGGGCGGCCTCGGCGGGCAGGGGCAGCTGGTGGATGCGGCAACCAAGGCCACGCATGCGTTTGATATGGGCGGTGATGGTGGCCTGCGCTTCGGCGGTGATCACCGGGCCGATGTCGATGCGCAGCCGATCAGGATTGCCCAGCCGCAGTTCGCTCAGCGCGCCCTTGAGCATGGCCAATTGCTTGTCGGCGATATCCTCCTGCAGGCACAGGATGCGCAGCGCCGAACAGCGCTGGCCGGCACTGTCAAACGCCGAGGCGATAACATCGGCGGTAACCTGTTCCGACAGCGCGGAGCTATCGACGATCATCGCGTTTTGGCCGCCGGTTTCGGCGATCAGCGGGGTCGGGTGATCGCCATGGCGGGCCAGTTCGGCCTGGATCAGCTTGGCGACTTCGGTGGAGCCGGTGAACATCACGCCGGCAATTTCCGCCCTCGCCACCAATGCTGCGCCGATGCCGCCATCGCCGGGCACGAACAGCAGGGCTTCGGCAGGCACGCCGGCTGCGTGAAGGATGTGGATGGCTTCAGCAGCGATCAGCGGGGTTTCCTCAGCTGGTTTGGCGATGACGCTGTTGCCGGCGACCAGCGCAGCGGCAACCTGGCCCAGGAAGATTGCCAGCGGGAAATTCCACGGGCTGATACACAATACCGGGCCAAGGGGCTGGTGGGTCTGGTCAAGCGTCTGGCGGGCCTGATCGGCATAGTAGCGCAGGAAATCCACGGCTTCGCGCACTTCGGCGATGGCGTTGGCGGCGGATTTGCCGGCTTCCCGGATGATGAGGCCCATCAGCAGCGGCATGTCGGCTTCCAACCGGTCGGCGGCGGCTTCGAGCATCGCCGCGCGCTGGGCGACGGGAACGGCTGACCAGCTGGTGACGGCCTTCGCTGCCACCTGCGCGGCCTGCGCCACGTCGGCCGGGGTGGCGAAGGCCACGCTGCCGACGATATCCCGCTGGTCAGCCGGATTGCGCACCGGCACCGGGTTGGCGCTGGACGCATGGCCAGCGATCAGCGCCGCCGCCGTCCAGTCCCGCTGCACGCTTTCCTGCAGGCGCTGCGCCAACGCGGCCAGCGCCGGCTCGCTGGCCAGATCGATGCCGGCCGAATTGCGCCGCTGGCCATAAATGGTGGCAGGCAGGGCGATGACCGGGTGCGGGCTGCCGCCAAGTGCGCGGGCTTCCTCTACCGGATCGGCGATCAGTTCCTCGATGGAGACAGCCTCATCCCAGATGCGGTGGACAAAGCTGCTGTTGGCGCCGTTTTCCAGCAGGCGCCGCACCAGATAGGCCAGCAATGTTTCGTGCGTCCCCACCGGCGCATAGATGCGGCACGGGCGGTTCAGCTTGGCCGGCCCCACCACCTCTTCATAAAGCGCCTCGCCCATCCCGTGCAGACACTGGAATTCGTAGCTGCCAAGGGCAAAATCCGGGCCGGCCATCGTGTGAATGGCGGCCAGCGTGTGGGCATTGTGGGTGGCGAAGCAGGGATAGATCGCGGGCGAGGCGTCGAGCATCGCCTTGGCGCAGGCGAGGTAGTGAACGTCCGTACCCTGCTTGGTGGTGAAGACCGGGAAGTTCGGATAGCCTTCGACCTGCGCGTTCTTGATCTCCGAGTCCCAATAGGCGCCCTTGACGAGGCGGACCATGAAGCGGCGGCCGGTGACGCTGGCGAGCGTGCCGAGCCGTTCGATGACGGCCAGCGCACGCTTCTGGTAGGCCTGCACGGCAAGGCCGAGACCGGTCCAGCCTTCAAGGGAGGGCTCGCGGGCGAGGCGCTCGAAGATCTTGAGGCTGATGACGAGGCGGTGGGCCTCCTCGGCATCGAGACAGAGGCCGATATTCGCCTTGGCCGCCTGCTCGCACAGCGTCAGGACTTTCGGATACATTTCGGCCATCACGCGCGCTTCCTTGATGGCGAGGTAGCGCGGATGGAGGGCAGAGAGCTTGACGGAGACGCCGTTGGCAGCTTCCGGCGGGAGCTTCACGTCCTTGTCGGCGGCCACAGCCGTGATCGCGTCCTGATAGGCCTTGAAGTAGCGGGCAGCGTCGGCGCTCGTGCGCGCGCCTTCCCCCAGCATGTCGAACGAGAAGTGGGCGGCCTCGCCCGACTTGACCATCCGGCGGCCGCGCTTCAGCGCGTCCTCGACCGTCCGTCCAAGGACGAACTGTTCGCCCATGATTCGCATCGCCTGCATCATCGCGGCGCGGATGACAGGCTCCCCGCTCTGGCGGATTAAGCCGCCAACGAAAGATGCCGGACCTTTCTTCGCGCTGTCCGGCGCGCCGATGACACGGCCGGTGAGCATCAGGCCCCAGGTGGAGGCATTGACGAGCCAGCTGTCCGACTGGCCCTGGTGGGCGCCCCAGTTGCCGGAGCGGATCTTCTCGGCGATCAGGTCGTCCCTGGTGGCGGCGTCCGGCACACGCAGCAGGGCCTCGGCGAGGCACATCAGGGCGAGGCCCTCGGAGTTCGTCAGGCCGAATTCCTCCAGGAAGCTTTCCATCATGCCTTTGCGCCGGCCCCTGGCGCGGGCGATGGTGACGAGTTCGCGGCCCCGGCGCACAGCCGCTTCGCGAACCGGCCCCGGCAGGACGCCCTGCCTGATCAGCCCCTCGAGAAGGGCTTCCTCATCGGCGAACTTCAGGGCATCGAGCGCGTCCCAGTCAACCGGAAGCGAGGCGAG
>JAIXPM010000105.1 GCA_027486275.1 Sphingomonadales bacterium
CTGGCCGCCTTTGCCGCGCCCTGCCTGCCGCTCACTGGCGTCGGCCTGCCGCTGATTGTCTATCTGCCGCCGTACTATGCCGGCACGCTTGGGCTGGATCTGGCGCTGACCGGCATCATCTTTTCCGCTGTGCGCTGGATCGATCTGCCATTGGATATCGTGTTCGGCCACGGGATCGACCGCACTGATACGAAATGGGGCCGGTTCCGGCCTTGGATGGTCATCGGTGGGTTGGTGATGATGGCCGGGCTGGCCCTGGTCTTTTTTGCCGAACCCGGTCTGTCACCGTTGCGCGCCTTTCTGGGCCTGTTGCTGATGTACGCCGGCTATTCGGCAGCGGCCGTGGCACACACCAGCTGGGGCCAGGCACTATCCACCGATTATCACGAACGCAGCCGCATTTTCGGCTGGTGGCAGGGCACCAACATGATCGCGTTGATGGGCCTGTTGGCGGTGCCGCCGCTGGTCAATGCGCTGGGCCCGCGCTGGGGGCTTGAGCCTTCGACGGCGCTGGGCGTGCACGCCATGGGCTGGGTGTTGCTGGCACTGATGCTGCCGGCGTTGCTGGCGGTGTCCACCGGTGTCCCCGATGGTGCGCCCGTCCATGCCTCCCCACACGGCTGGGGCGATGTGAAGACCGCATTGAAACGGCCGTTGTTGCAGCGACTGCTGCTGATCGATCTGCTCGCCACCCTGCCTGCCGGTTTTGGCGGTGCGCTGCTGGTGTTCTTCTTCGAAGCCGCACGCGGCTTTTCGCAGGCCGATGCACGCCTGCTGCTGCTGTTCTATTTCGCCGCCGGCCTGATCGGCGCGCCGTTGTGGGGCTGGGTGGCGCGACGCACCTCGAAACACATGGCGGTGGCATGGGCCATTGGCAGCTATGCCGTGCTGCACATGGGCCTGGTGCTGGCACCCAATGCCGGTTTCTGGGTGGCCGCCGCGGGCATGTTGCTGGCTGGCATCCCGGCGGTGGCCCCGCCGTTCCTGGTGCGCGCCATGCTGGCCGATGTCACCGATGCCGAAACGCTCGCCACCGGGCGCAGCAATGCCGGACTCTATTTTGCCGTGCTGGTGGGGGTGCAGAAGCTGGGTTACGCGATACCGGTGGGCTTGGCCTATGCCGTGCTCGACGCCGTGGGCTTTGATGCCAAGCTGGGTGCAGCCAACACGCAATCCGCCATCGATGGCCTGGTGATGCTGTTCCTGGTGCCACCGGTGGTGAGCGCAGTGGGCGCCGCCTGGCTGGCGCGCGGCTGGACCATTGACCGCGCTGCGCAAGCCCGCATCATTGCCGAACTGCACGGCAGGTGACATTCAGCAGGGAGTAGACGGCATGAAATTCTATGACAGCATCGGCCCCAACCCGCACGTGGTGCGCATGGCCATGGCCGAAAAGGGCATCAGCCTGCCCACCGAGACCATCGACATCATGACCGGTGCCAATCGCAGCGGCGATTACATCAAGAAGGTGCCCGCTGGCGGCACCCCGGCGCTGGAGCTGGACGATGGCCGCATCATCAGCGAAATCACCGTGATCGCCGAATATCTGGAAGAGATTCACCCCACGCCTGCCATCATCGGCACCACCGCCGAAGAACGCGCCGAAACCCGCAAATGGGTGCGCATCATTGATCTGGGCTATTGCGAGACGATGGCCAACGGCTTCCGCGCCACCGAAGGCCGGCCAATGTTCGAACCGCGCTTCCCGATCGTTTCGCAAGCTGCCGGCGCGGAGCTGAAGGCGATCGCGGCCAAGAAGCTTCAGTGGCTGGATGCGCTGATGAGCGGCGATTTCGTTTGCGGTGATCGCTTCACCCTGGCCGATATCCTGCTGTTCGGCTTCATCGAATTTGGCGCGCAAGTGGGCCAGCCACTGCCCGACGGCCTCACCTGGTTGCCGGCGTGGCACAAGCGCGTGGCCGCCCGGCCCTCTGCTGCTGCCTGAGGAACGCCGCCCGGCGCGTCAGATCTCGATCAGCGCGTCGGGCAGTTCGTTCACATCGCCGGCCTGCACCGGCAGATGCGCGGCCAGCACGGCGCCGGCACGTCCGATTGCTGTCACCAGGCCATCGGCGGCGCGGCCAGCCTTGATGCCGGCGATCAGCGCCGCCATGGTTTCGGCCCATTCGTCGGCTGCCACCCGGGTGAACACAGCCTCATCAGCGATCACCTCGGCCACATGTTCGGCCTCGTCGAGATAGAGCAGCACGCCGGTGCGCCCTTGCGTGGCGGTCAACCCGCGCGCCCGGAACTGCATCATGGCGGCATGGTGCACCCTGTCCCGCCGCAAGCCGCGCGGGGTGAGCGCCCGGTCCAGCCGAAGGCCGGCCACCAGCGCCAGCGTGACGACAAACACCAGCGCCTGCACGGCGGCAAAGCCTTCGATGCCATGCGTTTCCCGCGTGGCGGCGTCGATCGTGTCCCAATCGGGGAACAGCAACGATGGCGTCCACCCGGCCAGCACCGCCACGAACGGCAGGGTGAAGGCCGCCAGCACCGCTGTTGCCAGCATGGTCGCGGCATAACGGTGCGGGCGGGTGTTGATGATCACCACGATTTCGCCGGCCGTGTTGGCTTCGGCCTTCGC
>JAIXPM010000398.1 GCA_027486275.1 Sphingomonadales bacterium
AAGATGCGGCCGGTGAAGCGGTTGAGCGGCGAGGCGAGATAGACGACCAGCGGCGAGACATGATCGGGCAGGTGGCGATCGAAACCGTCGGATCTCGGCATCAATTCGTCCACCGTCGGGCTGGCCATCACCATGCGGGTGCGAGCGGCCGGCGCGATGGCGTTGGCGCGCACGCCCAGCTTTGCCAGTTCCTGCGCCGCCACCACGGTGAGCGCGGCAATGCCCGCCTTGGCGGCGCAATAGGGCCCGCCATTGATCATCGGGTGCACGCCCACCGGCGAGGTGGTGTTGATGATCGCGCGGCCCTGCTTGCGGCCTTCACGCGCCCAGAACTTGGCGGCGTGGTGGCAGACGGCGGTGGTGCCTTTCAGGTGCACATTGGTTTCAAGGTCATAGTCCGCCTCGGTCAGCTCGATGAGGCTGGCCGGGCGGTTGATCCCGGCGTTGTTGACGACGATATCCAGCCCGCCAAACGCGGTCACGGCATCGGCAATGATCGATTCTGCGCCGGCCCAATCGGCAACGCTGGCGCGATTGGCGACCGCGCGGCCGCCCAGCCTCACGATTTCGGCCACCACATCGTCCGCCGCGTCCCCCTGTTTTTGATCAGGGGAGCCCCCGGTTACGGACCCGCCCAGATCATTCACCACCACCGCTGCACCGTGGGCGGCGAGCGCCAGGGCGTGGCAACGGCCCAGCCCGCGGCCGCCGCCTGTCACAATCGCGACCTTGCCGGATAGAAGCGCCATGTCTGAAATCTCCCTGTAAGACGGGGAGAGTGCGTGTGGGCGCGTTTGCCGGCAAGACCGTGCTAGTGACAGGGGGATCGACCGGGATCGGCAATGCCGCCGCGCGTCGGTTCCTGGCCGAAGGCGCGCGCGTGATCGTGACGGGCACACGCGCCCGTGCGGCAGATTATGCCGGCACCGACGGCGACCTCGCAGGCATCGAATATCATCAGCTCGATCAGGGCGATCTGGCGGCGGTGGCGGCCTTTGATCCGGGCGTGGAGCGGCTGGATGCGCTGGTCGTCTCCGGCGCCAAGGTTGCCTACAAGCGGGCCGAGTTCATCCCCGAAACCTTTGCCGATGTGCTGGCCACCAATCTCACCGGGCCGATGGCGCTGGCGATGAAGTTCCGCGCCGCACTCGCTGCTGCTAGGGGCAGCATCGTGTTTGTTGGCAGCGTTGCCAGTTTCAAGGGCACCATCGGCCAGCCGGCCTATTCGGCCAGCAAGGGCGGCCTGCTCACGCTTACCCGCACGCTGGGGCAGGCGCTGGGCGGCGAGGGGATCAGGGTCAATCTCGTGGCGCCCGGCCTGGTGCGATCGAAGATGACCGCCATCACCTGGGAACATCCCGATCGGCTGGCGGCCACGGAACGGCAGGTGCCGCTGGGCCGTATTGGTGAGCCCGACGATATCGCCGGGCCAATCTTGTTTCTGGCGTCGGATGCGGCGCGGTATGTCACCGGCACGTCGCTGGTGATCGATGGGGGTTTGAGCGCATGAACGGCCTGAACAACGGCAGCTGGGCGCGCGGCAAGTCCGTGCTGGTTACGGGCGGAACGCAGGGCATCGGCAAGGCGGTGGCGGAACAATTTTTGGCACTCGGCGCCCGTGTGACCATCACCGGCACTCGCACCCGCGTCGAATGCTATGACGAACCGCCCGAAGGCGTGACCTACCTGCAGGCCGATCTCACTTGGCCGGAAGCCCGCGCCGAAGTGGCCGCGCACATCGACAATCTGGATGTGCTGGTGAACAACGCCGGGCGCAGTTCGGCCAACGAATATGAGCAGGAAGAGTTCGAGCATGTCATCGACACCAACCTGAATGCGGTGATGGATTTGTCGGTGCGTCTGCACCCGCTGTTGAAGGCGACCAAGGGCAGCATCGTCAACGTTGGCAGCCTGGCCAGTTTCCTCGCGCTGAAGGAAGTCCCGGCCTACACAGCGTCGAAGGCCGGGCTGCTCGGCCTCACGCGGGCGCTGGGCGACAAATGGGCGCCCGATGGCGTGCGGGTGAATTTGGTGGCACCCGGCTTCATCGCGACGCGCATGACCGAAGGCGCCCGCACCAACCCGGAGCGTGAGAAGAAACTGATGCGCGCCATCCCGATGCAGCGCTGGGGCGAACCCGACGAAATCGCCAGCGCCATCCTGTTCCTCGCCAGCCCGGCCGCCAGCTATATCACCGGGCAGAGCCTGGCCATCGATGGCGGCCTGATGCTGCGCTGAGCCGCGTTTGATCTCTGCCATTGACGGGGCGCCGGCGCTGGCCTTTGCTGTGTTGGTGACGGGCAAGGGGGATCAGGCATGAAGCGCAGCCGCAGTGTGGCCCTGGTGATGGCAACAATGGCACCAGCCGTGCAGGCGGCGCCGCAGCCGCCGGGCAACATTGAGGTGGCGGAAGCCTCCATCCCGCAGCTGCAGGCGGCGCTGGCCAGTGGAGCGGTGACATCGCGGCAACTGGTGCAGGCCTATCTGGCCCGCATCGCCTCCTATGACAGCCAAGGCCCGGCGCTGAACAGCATCGTCACGCTCAATCCCGCCGCGCTGGCGCAAGCGGATGCGCTGGACAAGGAGCGTGCGCGCAAAGGCCCACGCGGGCCGCTGCACGGCATTCCGGTGCTGGTGAAGGACAATTTCGACACCAAGGACATGCCCACCAGCGGTGGTGCGCTGGCGCTGGCGACGTTGCAACCGGCGCAGGATGCCCACCAGGTGGCGCGGCTTCGCAGCGCCGGTGCGATCATCCTGGGCAAGACGGCCATGCACGAACTGGCGGCGGGCACCACCACCATCTCCTCGCTCACCGGCCAGTCGCGCAATCCCTATGATCTGCTGCGGTCCCCGGGCGGTTCCAGTGGTGGCACCGGCGCGTCGATTGCCGCAAGCTTTGCCGCGGCCGGCATGGGCAGCGACACCTGCGGTTCGATCCGGATTCCGGCGGCCTACCAGAATCTTTGGGGCTTGCGCACGACGCGCGGGCTGGCCAGCCGGACCGGGGTGATTCCGCTTTCGGATACGCAGGATGTGGCCGGGCCGCTGGCTCGCAGCGTTGCCGATCTGGCCATCATGCTGGATGCGACCGTGGGCGAAGATGCGACTGACGCGGTGACAAAGGGCGCAGGCGCGCATGTGCCCAAATCCTATGCCGATGCGCTTCAGCCGGGCGCGCTGAAAGGCGCGCGCATCGGCGTGCTGCGCAGCCTGTTCACGATCCTGCCGGAAGATGGGGACGGCAAGCTGGTATATGATCGGGCCATCACCGCGATGAGGGGTGCCGGGGCCGAGGTGATCGAGGTGGCCATACCGGGCCTCGACGAAATGTTGACCGAAAGCGGCAGCACCTACGAATTCGTCGATGATCTGCGCCGCTATCTGGCTGCGCATCCGGGAGCACCGGTTGCGTCGCTGGATGAGATCGTGAAGGCCGGCCTGCATCATGATCAGCTCGACAAACGGTTGCGCGATCCGCTGGCCGGCCCGGACCGCAATTCCCCCGGCTATCAGGTGATGCTGGCCAAACGCACGGTGGCGCGGGCGGCCACGGATGCACTTCTGGCCAAGGAGCGGCTGGACGCGCTGCTCTATCCCACGGCGCTGGGCCGGCCGCCGGTGATCGGCGCTGAGAATATCTACAGCAACTGTCGCCTGAGCGTGGTGACTGGCCTGCCGGCACTGGCCATCCCGGCCGGCTTTACGCCGCGCGGGCTGCCAGTGGGGCTGGAACTGCTGGGGGCCGCTTTTGCCGAACCGCGGCTGCTGGCGTTGGGGCATGGGTGGGAGCAATTGGCCAAACCGCGCCAGCCGCCGTTCAGCACGCCGCCGCTGGTGGCCGGCAAGGCGCCGGGGCCGCAGCAGACGGTTGTGAATCTGGCTGGTGGTGGCACCGCCAAGGCGACGATCCGT
>JAIXPM010000233.1 GCA_027486275.1 Sphingomonadales bacterium
AACGTGCCGGTGATCACCTTGGTTGACAGTGCCGGCGCTTATCCCGGCGTTGACGGTGAAGCCCGCGGCCAAGCCGAAGCCATTGCGCGTGCCACCGCCGCTTTCCTCGGTGCGCCGGTGCCGATCATCACCGCCATCACCGGTGAAGGCATGTCGGGCGGCGCCATCGGCATCGCCGCGGCCGATCGGGTGATCATGCTGGAACACGCGGTTTATGCGGTGATCTCGCCGGAAGGCTGCGCCTCCATCCTGTGGCGCAATGCCGACAAGCAAGCCAATCGCGCGGCAGACGCAGCCGAAGCGATGAAGGTGACGGCGGCCGACTGCAAGGCGCTCGGCGTGATCGATACCATCGTGTCGGAACCCTTGGGCGGCGCCCATCGTGATCCGGCGGCCGCCATCGCCTCGCTGTCGATGGCGATTGCCAGCGAATTGCAGCCATTGCTGGCGCTGTCGCCGGCCGCGCTGGTGAAGGCCCGCCGCGCCAAATATCTGGCGATGGGCCGCAATCTCTAGAACCACCTTCCGCCGCCTTCTGGCGCAATGACCCGCTTTCACGTTATGCTGCGCCGATGAAAAATCTGGTTCGCACGCTTGCCTTGTCAGCCTTGCTGGCCGTCCCGGCGCTGGCGCAGGCTCCCCCCGGCCTGACCGAAAGCGAGCGCCGATCCGGCGCGCAAGCCCATCCGCAGATCCTGCAGCAATTCGGTGGCGCCATGAGCGGGCCGGTGGCGGATTATGTGCGGGGCGTTGGCCAGAAGATTGCCGTGCAATCGGGCGGCGGCGCGCGGGCGACGGATTACACCGTCACTCTGCTGAATTCCAATGTGAACAACGCCTTCGCCATACCCGGCGGCTATGTCTATATCACACGGCAACTGCTGGCGCTGATGAACGATGAGGCTGAATTGGCCTTCGTGATGGGGCATGAAGTGGCGCATGTCGCGGCCCGTCATGGCCAGAAGCGCCAAAACCGCGCCGCGCTGTCAAACGTATTGGCGAGTGTGGCCGGGGCGCTCACCGGCTCTGATCTGATCGGGCGCGGGGCCGGGCTGGTCGCCGGGCTGACCACGCTGGGCTACAGCCGCGATCAGGAACGCCAGGCCGACAGCCTAGGCGTGCGTTATCTGACCACTGCCGGTTATGATCCCAATGCTGCCACCGATAGCCTGGCCGCACTGGGCGCGCAGACGGCGCTGGAGGCGCGGCTGAAGGGCCAGGGCGGCGCCGAACCATCGAAATGGCTTTCCACCCATCCGCCCAGCGGCGAACGCGTGGCGCGGATGCGCACTGAAGCGCAAGCGATCAGAGCCACGAGCCGCACGCTCAACCGCGATGCGTTCCTCAATGCCATCGATGGCATGATCTATGATGATGATCCGGCCGAAGGCGTGGTGGTGGGCAACGGCTTCCGCCACGGCGGGCTGGCGCTGGCACTGGATGCGCCGCGTGGTTTCGCGATCAGCAATTCGCCGCAAGCGGTTTCCGGCAGCGGGCCGGGCAATCTGCGCTTTGATCTGCGCGCCGCCGATGCGCGCAACGCTGATCTGAACAGCATCGCCGGCGCCCGCTGGCAGCAACTGGGGGTTTCGGCCCAGCCGATGCGTGCCACACGGATCAACGGGGTGGAGGCGCTGGAAGGCAGCATCCGCGCCGGATCGCAGGCCGGCCCGGTGGAAGCGACGCTCACGGTGTACCGCTGGTCGCCGCAGCTGACGCTCACGCTGGTCAGCATCGCGCCGCAGGGCCAGCTGGGGGGCGTGGCGCCGGTGGCGGCCAGCGTGCGCCGGCTGAGCCCGCAGGACATCGCCAGCATCCGCAGCCGCCGCGTGCAGGTGGTGCGGGTTGGCGCCAACGACACGCTGCAGAGCCTGGCCAACCGCATGGCCTATGATGACGACAAGATGGCGCGTTTCCTCACGCTCAACCAGCTGGGCGCCAACGCCAAGTTGAAGGCCGGCGACCGTGTGAAGCTGGTGACGTTGCGCTGATGAAGATCGTTTATGTCGTTGCCGCCGCCTTGGTGGATGGCGATGGCCGGGTGCTGCTCGCTCAGCGCCCGGAAGGCAAATCGCTGGCCGGCCTGTGGGAATTTCCCGGCGGCAAGCTGGAGCCGGGCGAATCGCCGGAAGCCGCCCTGGTGCGCGAGCTGGATGAGGAGCTGGGCATCGTGGCCGAAGAGTTGGCGCCCTTCACCTTCGTCAGCTTTACCTATCCCGATTTCCATCTGGTGATGCTGCTGTACTCGTGTCGACAGTGGCAGGGGCAGCCGCACGGCCGCGACGGCCAGGCGCTGCGCTGGGAGCGTCCGGGGGACATGGCCGCACTGCCAATGCCGCCCGCCGATGTGCCGCTGGTCGAGGCGTTGGTCGCAGCAATCGGCGCCTGAGCCCGCCGCCATGGTTGCACCTGTGTGACAGGGCGGCTATGGCCGGCCAAACCCGTCAGCGAGGGCGCGCGCGACATGAAGATTCTGGCCGGCAACGGCAACCCCGAACTGGCCCAGGCGATTGCCGCCTACCTGGAAATCCCGCTCACCAGCGCGTCGGTGCGCCGCTTTGCCGATGAAGAAATTTTCGTTGAAATTCATGAAAATGTGCGCGGCGAAGATGTGTTCGTGGTCCAATCCACTGCGGCGCCGGCCAATGACAATCTGATGGAATTGCTGATCTGCATCGACGCGCTGCGACGCGCGTCGGCGCGGCGGATCACGGCGGTGGTGCCCTATTTCGGTTACGCCCGCCAAGATCGCAAATCGGGCTCTCGCACGCCGATTTCGGCCAAGCTGGTGGCCAATCTCATCACCATGGCGGGTGCTGATCGCGTGCTGTGCCTTGATCTGCATGCCGGCCAGATTCAGGGTTTCTTCGATATCCCCACCGACAATCTCTTTGCCGCCCCGGTCATGGCGGCCGACATCACGGCGCGCATGGGCATGGAAGATCTGATGGTCGTCTCGCCCGACGTGGGCGGCGTGGTGCGCGCCCGCGCCCTGGCCAAGCGGCTGGGCAACGCGCCGCTGGCCATCGTCGACAAGCGCCGCGAACGGCCCGGCGAATCGGAAGTGATGAACATCATTGGTGATGTGCGCGGCCGCCGCTGCATCCTGGTGGATGACATCGTCG
The DNA here is from genome assembly GCA_027486275.1 of Sphingomonadales bacterium. The sequence goes on from JAIXPM010000233.1 coordinate 3,126, forward strand.
ATTCGGCCGGCACGCTGTGCAACGCGGCCGCCGCCCTGCTCGAATCCGGCGCCAAGAGCGTGACCGCCTATGTGAGCCACGGCGTGCTTTCGGGTGGCGCGGTTGCGCGCGTCGATGGTTCGGCGCTGGCGGAGCTGGTCGTTACCGATTCGATTGCGGCGACTGCGGCGGTGAAGGCCGCGCAGAAGGTGCGGCGCATCACCATCGCGCCGCTGCTGGCCGAAGCCATGCGGCGGACGGCCGAAGAAAGCTCGGTCAGCTCGCTGTTTGATTGAGGGCCGCCGCCCGAGCGCTCAATCGCCTGTCGAGCGATTGATCACCGTGCCATCGGGTTTGTAGACCTTCTCCGGGGTCACATATTCGCCCTTGGCCGTGCAGATGCCGCCCGGATCCTGCGCGCGCATCTTGGCGCAGAATTCCGTATCGGGCTTGGGCTGGGCCTGGGCATAGGCTGGCGCAAGCGCCAAGGCGCTGCCCACGGCAATAGCCAGGGCACCAAGAGCGGCGGAGATGATCGATCGGTTCATGACGCGCTGATACACCGCAATGGCTTGCGCCGCCATGAACAACCGCACTAATCCGGTGCGGTGTCGCCCCCGCCCCCCCCTCCGCCGCAAGCGCGGCTGCTGCTCGACAGCGCTGCGCTGATCGCCAACTGGCAGGATTTCGCCCGTGCCGTGGGTGGTGCCGCGTGCGGTGCGGCGATCAAGGCCGATGGCTATGGCCTGGGCGCGCGTGAGACACTGGTGCGGCTGGCCGCGGTCGGCTGCCGGCATTTTTATGTGGCGCACTGGCAGGAAGTGCCACCGTTGCTGCCGTTGCCCGATGGCATCATCCTCTCGGTTCTTCATGGCGTTACGGCGGACGAGCTTTCGGCTGCGCTGGCCTTGCCAGCTCGGCCAGTGCTGGTGACGGCTGCACAGGTCGCGCTGTGGCGGCAGACCGGTCGGCCATGCGAAGCGATGGTGGACAGCGGCATGAACCGGCTCGGCCTTGCCCCGGCGGAAACGGCGGACGTGCTGGCCGGGATGGAGGTGGCGGTGCTGCACAGCCATCTCGCCTGTGCCGACAATCCGGCGCACCCGCTGAACGAGGCCCAGCGTGCCTGTTTTGCCGAGGTGTCGGCGCGCGTGCCAGCGGGCGCCTATGCCCTGGCCAACAGTGCCGGCATCGCGCTTGGCCCGGCGTTCCATCTTGATCTGGTGCGTCCCGGCATTGGCCTGTTCGGCGGCGGGTTGATGCCGGATGGCCGCGTGTCCCGCACAGTGGGCCGAATGCAGGCCCGCATCATCCAGCTGCGCGACGTGCCGGCCGGCGGCTCGGTGGGCTATGCGGCCGCGTTCGTGGCCAGCCGGCCCAGCCGCATCGCCACGGTGGCCTTGGGCTACGCCGATGGTTATGCGCGCGGCCTGTCGGGCGTGGCTTGGGCGAGTGCGGCTGGTGTGCGCTGCTCGGCAGCGGGCCGCGTCTCCATGGATCTGGCCGCGTTTGACGTTACCGACGCGCCGGCGCTGGCCGAGGGTGACTGGCTGGACATCCCCTTCGATCCCGAAACCGCGGCCAGCCTGTCGGGCCGCACCAGCTATGAACTGCTGGTGGCGTTGGGCCAGCGTTTCGAACGGGTGTGGGCATGATCGCCGCGCTGGTCGCCATCGGCGCGCCGGTGCTGGCGGCGCTGGCGAGCATCGGCCGGCTCACGCGCTTTGCCGTCACCGCGCTCAGCCGGCTGTTGCAACCGCCGTGGTATCCAGCCCAGTTGGCGCAGCAGATGCTGGTGATCGGCTGGCTGTCCTTGCCGGTGGTTGGCCTCACCGCGATTTTCACCGGGTCCGCGCTGGCGCAACAGATCTTCATCGGTGGCAGCCGCTTCAACGCGGCCTCTACCGTGCCGGCCGTCACCGTGATCGGTGTGGTGCGTGAACTTGGCCCGGTGCTGGGCGGGCTGATGGTGGCCGGCCGTGTCGCCAGCGCCATGGCGGCCGAATTGGGCACGATGCGGGTGACGGAGCAGATCGACGCGCTGGTGACGTTGCGCACCGATCCCTTCCGCTGGCTGGTTGCCCCGCGCATTCTCGCCGCCGTGCTGGTGATGCCGTTCCTCGTGCTGGTGTCGAACGCGCTGGGTGTGATGGGCGGCTGGCTGCTGGCGACGCAGCGGCTGGGCTTCAACAGCGCGCAATATCTCGCCACCACGCAGCGCTATCTTGAGGTGGATGACGTCGTCTCGTCGCTGGTGAAGGCCGGGGTGTTCGGATTCTTCATCGCGCTGATGGGCTGTTACCATGGTTATCACAGCGGCGGCGGCGCAGCCGGCGTTGGGCGGGCGACGACCAATGCTGTGGTCTCCAGCTTCATCCTGATCCTGCTATCCAACCTGATCATCACCGTGATCGTGTTTGGTTCATGACGCCGCGTATCGAACTGGCCGGCGTGTCCAAGCGCTTTGGCAGCCGCCAGGTGCTCGATGGCCTTGATGTGGCGGTGATGCCGGGCGAAAGCCTGGTGATCATCGGCGGTTCCGGCACCGGCAAATCGGTGATGTTGAAATGCATCCTCGGGCTGATCCCGATCGATGGCGGGTCGATCAAGGTGGATGGTGAGGAGGTCGCCGGGCTGAAGGGCGCCGCGCTTGATGCCCATCGCACCCGGTTCGGCATGTTGTTCCAGGGCGGCGCGCTGTTCGATTCGCTGCCCGTGTGGCGCAATATCAGCTTTGCGCTGTCGGGCACTCCGGCCGATCGCCGGTCGGCGGCCATCGACAATCTGGCCCGGGTGGGCCTGGCAGCGGAGGTGGCCGATCTCAAGCCGGCCGAGCTTTCCGGCGGGATGCAGAAACGTGTCGCCCTGGCCCGCGCCATCGCGGCGCGTCCGCCGATCATCTTCTTCGATGAGCCGACGGCGGGGCTGGACCCGATCACGGCGGCGGTGATCAACCGGCTGATCCGCACTTTGGTTACGGATTTGAAAATCACCGCAATTACCATTACGCACGACATGGCGAGTGTGCGTTTGATCGCCGATAGGGTTGCCATGTTGCACGCGGGGAAGATCATCTGGAACGGGCCGTTGGCTGGCCTTGATGCCTGCGACAATGCCTACGTGCGCCAGTTCATCACCGGCAGTGCTGATGGCCCCATCCAGATGCCGGGTGCCCGGCCTTGAGCCGCCCGAATCAACCCTTTACCACCGGCTCCACCGAGCTGGCGGCCTTGCTGGTGCGGGTCGCCGATGACGATGCCGCCGCCTTCCAGGCATTTTATGATCGCACCAGTGCAAAACTGTTTGGCGTGATCCTGCGTATCTTGATCGAACGGCAGGAATCCGAAGACGTGTTGCAGGAAGTGTATCTCATCGTGTGGCGAAAGGCGGCGACCTTTGATGCGGCGAAAGCCAGCCCGATCACGTGGGCAGCCACCATCGCGCGCAACCGCGCCATCGATCGGTTGCGCGCCCGCGCTCCGCGCGCCCATGTCCCGATGGAGGCCGCCTTTGATCTGGCCGATGATGGACCAGCGCAGGATGCCGGGCTGATCCATGATCAGGATGCACGGCGCATCGCGGCGGCGCTGGCCACGCTGGAACCGCGCCATGCCGCTGCCATCCGCGCCTGCTATTTTGATGGTGTCACCTATGATGAGCTGGCAGCGCGTGAACAGGTGCCGGTGGGCAC
>JAIXPM010000172.1 GCA_027486275.1 Sphingomonadales bacterium
AGAGGGAGCAGGAACAGCTGTTTCATGCCTCTGCCTTAGCCGGCAGCGGCTTCACACGCCATGAACGGAATGCAGCTTACGCAGCGGCGCCGAGATAACCCAGCTGCGCTGCCTTGAAGATGGTCTGGCTGCGGTTGACGGCGTTCAGCTTCTCGCCGGCGTTCTGGATGTGGAAGCGCACGGTGGCGTGGCTGCGCGACAGGATCAGGCTGATTTCCTTGTCGGTCTTGCCGATGCTGGCCCAGCGCAGGCATTCCACTTCGCGCTTGGTGAGCTGGCAATCGCCCGGCAGCCAGCGGCGGGTGCGGTGCGCCTTGACGTAACCCGCCAGGAACCGATGCGACATCAGTGCCAGGATATCGGCCCATTGTTCATATTCGGCTGAAAGATCGGTGCGGCTGGCATCGCGTGACACGAAGCAGACGGCGCCGATCTGGCCAAAAGGCAGATGCACCGGCACCACGATTGAAGCTTTGGTGAGTGCCCGTTTCTCGAAATTGTCGAGGCTCATCTCGTCGAGATAGGGATTGGGCTGGCGGGTGAAAAAGCCGGTGGCATTGGCCCAGAACACCTCGGATTCATACCGGCAGGCGCGCGGCAGCGGCGACGACAGGGCGAGCTTTGAATCCTTCCACCAATGCTCGTTCTCGCCGGTCCAGCCGAACACGTCGGCGGCGAGGATATTGCCGTCGATATCCTCCATCGGCGCCTTGGACGCGATATTGTCGACCGCGATGACATGCAGGCCCGTGCATTCCAGCACAATGTCGCGCATGGCTTCGGCGGCTTTGCGGGCATCACCCATCGATCGAACGGAAACGGCGGCAAGGCTGGCGTGCAGGTCCATCGGTCACTCCCCAGAACATGGTGTGAGGGGTTGGTCTCTATTGGACCCTTGGGGCGAACCCCGTACTCCCTCACGCTTATCGTAGGACGCGAAGTAATCACAGCCGGACACGCCCTGCAATGGGCTTTGACCGAACAGGCCAAAACAGTGGACCGATTCGGCGAAATCGGCGGCCCATGCTTGCATGTTGTCAGCACTTTGCTAGGTAGTGCCACACCGGGGGGGAACGGACAGTGCTTGCGCAAGCAACGAGGAACATTCGCGTGTTGGCAGAATGCATGGCGGCAGCCAGCCATTGGTTGCGAGTCGCCATTGCAGTGGGCGTGCTGGCGGGTGCTGCTGTCGAATCGCCGTTGGCGGCCGCGCCGATTGATCGCGCTGTGCACCAGGGCGTCGCCAGCTGTGGCAGTTCCACCTGCCATGGCCGCCAGGAAGCCACGGGACCACGCGTGCGCCAGAACGAAGTGATCAGCTGGTCTGATCCCGCCAGCCTGACCGGCGCGCACAGTCGCGCCTGGAAAGTGCTGAACGAGCCGCGTGCCCAGGCCATCGGCAAGCGTCTGGGCATCCCCAATGTCGCGGCCTCCAAGGAATGCATCAGCTGCCACGGTGATCCTGCACCGTTGCGCGGGGCGAAATGGCAGCAATCCGATGGCGTGGGCTGTGAAGCCTGCCACGGCGGATCGGAACGCTGGCTGGCCAGCCATGCCAGCGTGAACGCCAGCCATGCTGACAATGTCGCCAAGGGCATGTGGGCGGTGAATGACCCGGCAGTAAAGGCCAGCGTGTGCCTCGATTGCCATTTCGGTTCCGACAAGCCGGGCCAGTTTGTGTTCCACCGCATCATGGCCGCCGGCCACCCGCGCGTGGCTTTCGAACTTGATCTGTTCACCTCTCTGCAGCGCCACCATGACGAGGATGCCGATTATGCCGCGCGCAAGGGTGTCACCGGCGGGGTGAAGACCTGGGCTGTGGGCCAGGCGCTGGCAGTGGAGCGCGCGTTGTCGCTGTTGCCCGCCGCATCGGGCCGCCTCAACGGTCCGGATTATTATTTCTATGATTGCCGTTCCTGCCACCGGACCTTCAGTGATGATCCGGCGGCGCAGATCGTCGCGCGCACCAACGGCTGGCGGCCGATTCCGCCGGGCCAGCCGGTGTGGAACGATGAGCAGATGATCATGCTGGCGGCTGCCGCGCGTGTGGCCGCGCCGGATGTGGCGCGCAGTTTCGACAATCAGAGCCGTGCCTTCCACGCTGCGCTGGGCGGCGATCGCGCCGGGGCGATAAAGGCCGCGGCCACGCTGAAGGCGACCGCTGCAACGCTGGCCCGGCGCTTTGCCGGCACCAGCTTTGATCGGTCGCAGACTTTTGCGCTGATCGATGCCGTTCTGGTGGGCAATGCGGCAGCTTACACTGATTATCAGGGCGGAGCGCAGGCGGTGATGGCGGCCGATACCCTGCTTTCGGCGCTGGTAACGGCTGGCCAGGTCGATCGCGGCGCGGCACAGGCGCTGCGGCCTGATCTTGATCGCGCCTACGCGCTGGCCCGCGATGCCAACCGCTGGGATCCGGCCGCGTTCCGGGTCACGCTGGCGCAGATTGCCGGCCGGTTGCGGGGCCTGAAGTGACGCCCAGCCGCGCCCGGATCACGGCAGGGGTGGCAGCGCTGGCGCTGCTGCTGGCTGGCTGTGGCGGCACCAGTGCGCCGCCGAGCCAGGCCGTCAATCCCGCCCCAAGCCCGTCGCCAACGCCAACGCCGGCCAGTGTGTTCACCAAGCCGGCGCAGGAGGCGCTGAGCGTCGCCGACGTGCAGTCGGTCATTGCCCGCGCCGCCGCCGAAGCTTCGGCCCGCAATCTGCCGGCAGTGATCGCCGTGGTTGATCGGGTCGGCAATGTGCTTGCCGTCTATCGCATGGCCGGCGCCCGCGCGACCGCCACCACGCGGCCCAACGCCAACGGCGCCAATATCGACGCGCAGGGCGTGACGGTGCCGGCGGAACTGGCCGCGATCGCCAAGGCCATCACCGGCGCCTATCTGTCGTCGGGCGGCAACGCCTTTTCCACCCGCACGGCCTCGATGATCGTGCAGCCGAATTTCCCGCCATCGACGCGCACGGTGGGGCTTGAATCCGGCCCGCTCTATGGTGTGCAGTTCAGCCAGCTGCCCTGTTCCGATCTGTCGGCGCGGTTCGGTGTCGGCAGCCCGTTCATCGGCCCGAAGCGTTCGCCGCTGGGGCTGGCCGCCGATCCGGGCGGCTTTCCGCTTTACAAGAATGGCGTGATGGTTGGTGGCGTCGGCATCATGGCCGATGGCGATTATGGCTTTGATGCCGAAGTGGTGGATGTGGACGATGATGCCGAAGAGCATATCGCGCTCGCCGCCACCGCCGGCCACGC
>JAIXPM010000146.1 GCA_027486275.1 Sphingomonadales bacterium
GCAGCATGCGCGGTGAGCGCGGCGATTTCCGATGGGGTGTAAACGGTGCCGCATTCGGTGGCCTGGGTGATCGACAGCGCGCTGAGTTGCACCTGGTGCACATCATTGCGGTGGCTGGCGAGGCCGGCGTCCAGCCCGGCGGGCGTCAGCTTGCCGTGATCGCCTGCGCACAGCATCAGCTTGGCACCACCAGTGTAGAATTCCGGCGCGCCGCATTCATCGACATGGATGTGCGCTTCAGTATGACAGGCCACCGCGCCCCACGGCGGCACCAGGCAGGCCAGCGCCAGCGCGTTGGCGGCCGTGCCGGTGCTGACCGGCAGCGCCATGCACTCATGGCCAAACAGGCTGGTGAACAGGCCATCCAATCGGCGCGACCAGTCATCCCCGTCATAGCCGGCATTCTGGGCCGGCGCGGCAGCGGCAATCGCCGCCAGCACCTCCGGGCACGGCGCGGCGGCGTTGTCGGACATGAAGTTGGCGGCGAAGGTCATGAGTGGTCCGATAGGAAGCCAATGGGTGGCCGGTCAATGGCACAGTGCGCGCCAAGCGGCCCCTCCCGGCTGTGGCAGGTCGTCACCCCATACGGAAACGGCGGCCCCGATTGGGACCGCCGTTCCCGTTGCGATTAACGGACGATCAGAACTTGAAGTTGAGGGTCGCGCGGCCGCCGTGATCGTCGTTCCGCTTGCCGATCAGGCCCGAGTAATCGAGGCTGAAGCGGATCTTCTCCGACAGGTTCACGCCCAAACCGCCCTGCAGCAACAGCGCCGTGCGATCAATGGCGACCGAACGTATGTCGGCGTTCTGGCCAACGGCCGTTATGCCGATCCGGGTCAGGGCTTCACGATCACCACTGGTGTTCTGCCACGATGCGCTGGCGTTGATGCCCACCTTGCCGCTGGCGACATTGGTGGCGATGCGCATCCCGAGGTTGGTGATGGTCAGGCCATAGGTCTGCCGGGCCGCCGTGAGCGCCGCGATGCCACCGGTTTCGGTGAGGCCACTGATATTGGCCCCCACCAGAGTCAGGCGGGCAAAGGGTTCGATGCGCGTGTCGGCAGAGCCTGCCAGATCCCAGGCCAGTTCGCCAAAGCCCTGGAAGGTGGTGCCGGTGGTGCGGCCACTGAGGCTTTGCACCAGACCCGGCTGCGTGATGGCGCGGGCGCCATTGGTGCGCACACCCGAAAGGCTGAAGCCGCCGTTGGCCACAAAGCCGCTGTCGTCGCGATAGCCGCCATAAATGGTGCCGCCGACGCTTTCGACGCGGCTGCTGCCACCCAGAACACCAAATTCGATATCGGTGGTGGTGTAATGGAACATGCCGCCCACCGTCGCGCCGTCGCGGGCATAATCGATGCCCGTCAGCAGACCGAGCTGTTCGGTCTGGAAGGTGGTGGCCGCGCCGCCGGTTTGCGTCTTGCTCCATGAACCCGCACCGCGCAGGAAGAAGGTGAGCGCGCTGTCACCGTCGCTGGTGCTGACCTGCTGGCCGGCCATCGAGGCGAGGCCCAGGTTCAGGCGATCCAGCGCGGTTTCGCGGAAGACGCGGTTGGTATCCAGCACCACGCGCCGTTCGGTGGCGCGCTGTTCGCCAGACACTTCGCGCAGGGCGCGCGAGGTGTTGGAACCGGCGTTGTAGAGCGCGAAGAACGCCTGCGGGTTGTAGCCGCCCGCCACCGCACGATCAAACGCCCGCGCGGCTTCCAGCGGATTGCCATCAAGCCCGCCAAAGCGGTTGCCGATGGTTTCCAGACTGTTTGGTGCCAGGCGGATGTTGGCCTGCGTGGCGGTATATTCAACCACCGGTGCAAAGGCGAAACCGAACGTGTCAAGACCGGTGGTGGTGGCAAAGGTGCCGGTACGGCTGGAACCGCTGGCAATGGTGTAGAGCGAATTGAACGTCGGGAAAGCCGGGGACGTTGTTGCCGCGACCACCAGCGAGCCACCCAGGGTGAGCGCGCCGCCGGCCGTGATGCGATCGTTGGTGGAACCCAGGATGTTGATGGTGGTGGTGCCGCCCAGCGTTGCCGCACCGGTGACGGTGAGGGTGGCAGTGTTGGTGGTGCCAGGAGCGCCCGGGTTGACCGAGCCGCCAGCCAGCACGTTCAGCGCGCCAACCGTGCCGGTGCCGGTGAGGGCCGCACCGCTGTTCACGGTGACCGCCGAAACCGCACTGCCCGTCATGTTCAGCGTGCCCGCCGCCACGGTGGTGGCGCCGGTGTAAGTACTGGCACCCGACAGGGTCAGGATGCCGGTGCCGGTCTTGCTGACGCTGCCCGCACCGCTGATCACACCCGAAAGCGTGAAGGCGGACGGGGTCGCGCCGCTGTTGATGGTGGCCGCGCCCAGCGTGACGATGTTGGTCGCCACGGTGGGGCCAGTCACACCGGCGCTGAGCGTGGTGGCATCGGCCATGGTGAGCGCACCGGTGCCCAGCGCGGCGTTGTTGCCCACGGTGATGGTGCCGGCGTTCAGCGCGGTGCCACCAGCGTAGGTGTTGGCGCCGTTCAGGACGAGGTTGCCGGTGCCGACCTTGGCGATCGAACCCGCACCCGACACGACACCGGCAAGGGTGAACATGTTGGTGCCGGTATCAACCGTGCCAACGCCCGCGGTGCTGATCGCATTGGCCAGCACCAGGTTGTTGGCGCCAGCGCCCAGCGTGGTGCCGCCGGCCATGGCCAGCGCACCGGTGCCCAGAGCGGCGTTGTTGCCCACCGAGAGGGTGCCGGCGTTCAGCGCGGTGCCACCGGCGAAGGTGTTGGCCGCATTGAGCGCCAGCGTGCCGCCGCCGATCTTGGTGAGGCTGGTACCGCTGACCACGCCCGTGGTGGTGAGCGTGGTGCCGGTGGCCACGTCAA
>JAIXPM010000337.1 GCA_027486275.1 Sphingomonadales bacterium
ATTGCAACATTTGTGTGTTACGGTGGTTTATGGCTCGTTACATTGTTTCTGCGTTAAAGGCTGTTGCCACCCCGACAGGCGCGGTGCTCGATCGCATTGTCGGCCCGGGTTGGATGGCCACGCCGTCTTCCCTGCTCGATCTGATGGCCGATGGCAGTCATGAATTCGTGCTTGATGGTGGCAGCCATTCACTGGCGGCCCGGCGCGATCCGGCCGGCAATATCGCCATACTGGTAGTAGACAATCAGGGCCGCGAAGTGGAGCCGAGCAGCCTGCCGCACTGGCAGATGGAAATGCACCGCGGCACCCAAGTGAAGGCGCAAAGCTGGTGGCAGCGCCTGCTCGACCCAGACGCCCGCTGATCAGCCCGATTACCCTGATTACCGACGCACGCGATCGCCCGGCTTCAATCCGATCCGTTCCGCTTCACCCGCCGCCAGTTCGATCACGTCAGCCGTGACCCCGGCGGAATTGAGCACCTCGCGCGAATAAGGCTGGCCACGCCGCACGTTCAGCACCCGCCCCGCCGCAGAGACATAAATGATGTCCAGCGGCAGCGGCGTATTTTCCATCCAGAAACCGGTGGCGCGGGGGGGCCGCATCGGGAAGGCCATGCCAGTGCCCGGCGCCATGCGATCGCGGAACATCATGCCACAAGCCTGTTCTTCGGCCGTTGCCGCCACTTCGACCTTGTAGACGAACCGACCCTTGGCCGTTTGAAACGCCACAGGGACGATGCGCAAGCCGCTGTTGGGGCAAGTCGCAGCGCCTGCCGGTGCCAATGGCACCAGCGCGGCAAGACTGAACAGGAAGGCGGCGGAGCGTATGGAGTTCATCACTCCGGCGTATTAGCCGGTTGTGCCGCAACCGCCAATGGCCCCTTGTGCCCAGGTGCCACCCGCACTTCCAGGGCTTGCCCCGGCTGCAATTCACCCAGCCCGGCCCGGCGGACGGTTTCCATGTGGATAAAAATGTCCTCGGTGGAGCCCGGCCGCACCACGAAACCATAGCCTTTCAGCCGGTTGAACCACTTCACCAGCGCCGGTTCGAACGGTCCGGCGGCGGCCAGCATGGCCTGCGGATTGACGCGATCGGCCGCGCGGGCGGCGGCGGTTTCCGGATCCGGACCCACAGCAGTGGTGAGATCAAGATCGGTGATGCGCCGCGCCTGGCGGCCGCGATCCCGCGCGACCACAATGCAGGTAAGCGTAGCGCCTTCCGGCAAGGTGCGGCGACCCAGTTCGCGCACCAGGCTGAAATGCACCAGCACATCCGCACCATCGCCCGCCGATGGCACCATGAATCCATAGCCGCGGACCGGATCGAACCACTTCATCGTGCCACGCACGATGACTTCATCAGCGGCAAGCTGCGTCGCTTCTTCGGCGCCCTTCATCAAAACCCCCAGACCCTACAACGCACGATACACACCCCGCAGCACACCAGACATAGACAGATTATTAACGGATAGTTTTTAAATCGCAATAATGCTTTTCCGCTCATGATTGACTTGGCATGTGAAACTGGCATCGAAAGGGCACGACCGCACCGCCACAGCGTTGAACTGGAAAGAGAGTTTATGGACCTTGCAGGATCGGTGGAAATCGCCAGCCCGCGCCATATTTTATGGGCGGCGCTCAATGATCCCGATGTCCTGGCCCGCTGCATCGATGGCGTGGAGAGTCTGACTCGCACCGAAGCGGATGCGCCGGTGTTCGATGGCGTCATGCAGGCCAAGGTTGGCCCGGTGCGGGCGCGCTTTGCCGGCACGGTGCGGCTGGAAGATATCGTTGCGCCCGAGCGCTATCGCCTGGTGGGTGAAGGCAAGGGCGGAGTCGCCGGCTTTGCCAAGGGCAGCGCCGATGTCGTGCTCACCGAATTGAGCCCGGCAAAGACGCAACTGGATTATGTGGTGAAGGCCCAGGTGGGCGGCAAGCTGGCCCAGCTCGGCGCCCGGCTGGTGGAAGGTGCGGCAAAGCAATATGCCGAAGGCTTCTTCGCCAAGCTGAAGGCCGAGGTGGAAGCGCCGCCGATCGATCTCGCCAAGCTGGCGAAGGCCGAGCCTGATCACGATGCGCCGCTGGTGGTGAAGGAAGGCGGCGGCCTTTCGCCGATGGTGTGGGGCGCCGGGCTTATCCTTGTCACGCTGGCCTTCCTGCTCTGGCAATGGACCTGACACGATGAACGGCCGCGACGAGGATCTGGCGACGCTGGCCACGGCGCTGGCGTGGGCACAGGCCGGGCATGGCGTGGCGATTGCCACCGTCATCACCACCTGGGGCTCAGCTCCGCGCCGGGAAGGCAGCCATCTCGCCATCCGCGCCGATGGCCTGTTCGAGGGCAGCGTTTCCGGCGGCTGCGTTGAAGCCGATGTGATCCTGGCCGCGCAGGACATGATCTCAGCACAGGCCGGCCATGCCGTGCTGGATTATGGCGTGGCCGACACGGTGGCGTGGACGGCCGGCCTGGCCTGCGGCGGGCGCATTTCGATCCTGGTGCAACGCCTGGCCGATGATGCCCTGCCGCCGGCGCTGGTTGCCGATGTGCTGGCCGCCACGGCTGCCGGGCAGATGGCAAGGATCAGCAGCGATCCCGCCACCGGGCGCGCCGTTGCCGGAGAAGTCGGCCCGTTCGTGCGCCGCTATCCGCCGCCGCGCCGGCTGTTCATCATCGGCGCCGTGCACATCGCGCAGGCGCTGGTGCCGCTGGGCGATGGGCTGGGCGTGGTGCCAACGGTGATCGATCCGCGCGGGTTGTTTGCCGCCGATGCGCGCTTTGCCGGGCTGGAGCTTGATCGCCGCTGGCCTGACGAGGCGCTGGAAGCCGTGCTCAACCCGGCATCTGCCGTGGTCGCGCTCACCCATGATCCCAAAATCGATGATGTGGCGTTGGCCGCAGCGCTGCGATCACCGACTTACTATATCGCCGCACTGGGCAGCCGGAAAAATCACGCCGGACGGCTGGAACGGCTGGCGGCGCAAGGCTTTGGCCCGGATGATCTGGCCCGTATCCATGGCCCGGCTGGCCTTGCCATCGGCGCCACCGGCCCCGCCGAAATCGCGCTCTCCATCGCCGCGCAAATGACAGCGGCATGGAGAAACGCGCTCAAGCCATGAAGTTCGGGCCGGTTCCCCTGGCAAAGGCCGAAGGGGCCTTGCTGGCGCACGGGCAGCAGATCGGCCAGCGCCGCCTGCCCAAGGGCCATGTTCTGGACGCTGCCGATCTCGCCGATGCCGCAGCGGCAGGCGTTATCGAATTGGTCGTTGCCCGGCTTGAGCCCGGCGACGTGGCCGAAGACGACGCTGCCGCTGCGCTGGCCGCAGCACTGGCCGGGCCGGGGTTGGCGTCGTTGGCGCCGGTGCACGGCCGCGTCAATCTTGCCGCCACCGCCGCTGGCCTGTTCGCTACCCCGCCCGGCATGGTGGCTGCGGTCAATGCTGTCGATGAAGCCCTCACCCTTGCCACGCTGCCCAGCGGCACGCGGGTGGCGGCAGGGGCCATCGTCGCCACCATCAAGACGATCAATTATGCGGTCTCTGGGGACGCATTGAGCACCGCCATTGCCGCCGCGCGTCCGCTGGCGGTGGCGGCCTTCCGGCCCCTGTCCGTCGCGCTTATTGCCACCACCCTGCCCGGCACCAGCGCCAAGGTGCTTGCCAAGTTGGAGCGGGTGACGGCCGCGCGGATCACGGCGCTGGGCGGCCGGATGGATATGCTGCCACCCTGCCCGCACGACACGGCGGCGCTGGCGGCGCGCCTGGCCGGATGCAGCGCCGATCTGCTGCTGGTGGCGGGCGCATCGGCCACGGTCGATCGCGGCGACATGATCCCACAGGCCATATTGGCGGCGGGCGGCACGGTGGAGCGGCTGGGCATGCCGGTAGACCCGGGCAATCTGCTGGTGCTGGGCACGCTGGCGGGCCATCCGGTGATCGGCCTGCCCGGCTGCGCCAAGAGCCCCAAGCGCAACGGCCTCGATCTGGTGCTGGAACGCTTCGCGGCAGGTCTGCCGGTCACCGCAGAGACGATCGCCGCGATGGGTGAAGGCGGCCTGCTGCCCGAAGCCGAACGGCCGGAACCGCGCGCCGTGGCCAGCGCACCGGGCCGGGTTGGCGCGGTGCTGCTCGCCGCCGGCCGCTCCAGCCGCTTTGGTGCCGGCCACAAATTGCTGGCGCCCTGGCGCGGTAAGCCGCTGGTGGCGCACGCCGTCGACGCCATCGCCGCCGCCGGGCTGCCGCCACCGATCGTCGTTCTGGGCCATAATGAAGTGGCCGTGCGCGCCGCGCTCGCCGGGAAGAATGTGCAGTTGGTGGCGGCACCCGACTGGGCCGAGGGCATGGGGCGCAGTCTGGCGGCCGGCATCGCGGCCGTGCCCGCCGATTGGGACGCCGCGCTGGTCTGCCTGGGCGACATGCCGGCCGTGGAGCCCAGCCTGATCGCCGCGCTGGCGGCCACGCCGGGCGAACTTGTGGTGCCGCTGTGGGACGGCCGCCGCGGCCACCCGGTGCGCTGGCCGCGCGCGGCCTTTGCCCGGCTGCTGGCCCTGACCGGCGATACCGGCGGCAAGGCGGCAATGGCGGATTTCAGCGTTACCGAAGTCGCGGCACCATCGCCGGCATGCCTAGTGGATATCGATACGCCCGCCGCACTGGCGGAATTGGCCGCAGGAGAAGCTGGATGACCAAACCGCACCCGACCCAGGCGATGATTGCGCTTTATGATCGCTTTACCCATGTCGGCGACCTCAGCCGGCGGGACATGGTTGCGCAGATGGCGCGGCTGGCCGGTGGCACGGCGGCGGCCAATGCCCTGCTCGGCCTGATTGCAGCGCGGGCCGATGCGGCGCCCCTGGTGGCGGCTGATGATGCGCGCATCAAGGTGGGCGATGTGCGCTTTTCCGTTGGGGCTGGCCGGGAAATGGCGGGATATCTCGCGCAACCGGCCAAGGGCGCAGCCACGGCACCACGCGTGCTCGTCATCCACGAAAACCGCGGGCTCAATGATCATATCCGCGACGTCGCCCGCCGCTTGGCCGCCGAAGGCCTGGTGGCGCTGGCCGCCGATTTCCTGGCACCGAATGGCGGGACGCCAACGCTGGGCGACGCCACGACCAGCGCCGAGGACAAGGCGCGCACCATGATCGGCACGCTCGATCGCCAGCAGACAGTGGCCGATGGCGTCGCCACGCTGAAATGGCTGGCCGCAAGTACACCGGGCAAGGGTGTACCGGGCGCGGTCGGCTTCTGCTGGGGCGGCGGCATGGTCAACGCGCTGGCGGTGGCCGCCGGCCCGGCCTTGCGTGCCGGCGCGGCTTATTATGGCGCGGCGCCTCAGGATGTGACCGGTGCGACACGGGTGAAGGCGCGGCTGATGCTGCACTATGCTGGCCTGGATGAGCGGATCAACGCCATGGGCCCGGCCTGGCAGGCGGCGCTTTCCGCCGCCGGGGTCCGGTTCGAGGCGCACACTTATCCGGGCGTCAATCACGCCTTCAACAACGACACTTCGCCCGCCCGCTATGACATGGCGGCTGCCGATCTGGCCTGGCAGCGAACGGTGGCGTTGCTGAAATCAGGCGCTTGATTATCTGCAATTGCATCTTATTCTGCAGGCATGAACGCTCGCCCGCCCGAGTCGCCCAGCTCTGCATTGCCGCCCGGCCCGGCGGCATTGTGCACGGCGGCCAAAGTGCGACGGCTGTCGCGGCAAGTCAGCCAGATCTATGACGACGCGCTCAACCTTCACGGATTGACTATCGGCCAGTTCGGCCTGCTCGCTTGCCTGTCGCGCCGGCGCGGACTCGGCATCGGCGCTCTGGCAGAGCGACTGGCCGCCGATGCGTCCACGGTTTCCCGCCTGGTGAAACCCCTGGCCAGTGATGGCCTGCTGCGCATCGAGATCGACCCGGAAGACCGGCGCGGGCGCCTTGTGTGGCTCACCGACACCGGCCACCAGCGCCGCGCCGCCGCGCAAGCCGGCTGGCAGGCCGCGCAGGATGTGATGGAGCAGCGCCTGGGTGGCGGCCGGCTGGCGGCGCTGCGCTTCCTGCTCGATGAAAGCTACGAACGGCTGGAGATCGCAGAATGACTGCAATTGCATCCAATGGCGCAGCAGTGGTGATTGGTGCCGGCGATGCCACTGGCGGCGCGGTGGCGGCGGCCTTTGCCCGCGATGGTCTGGTGGCGGTGCCGGTGCGGCGCACGGGCGATGGCCTCGCCCCGCTGGCGGCGCGGATTGAAGATGAAGGCGGGCGCTGCCTGCCAATCGGCGCTGATGCCCGCGATGAAGACGCGATGATCGGCCTGTTCGACCGGGTCGAACGCGAGATTGGCCCGGTGGAGGTACTGGTGTTCAACATCGGTGCCAACTCTCCCATGGGCATCCTCGATGAAACCGTGCGGCGTTACCGCAAGATCTGGGAAATGTGTGCACTGGCCGGCTTCATCACTGCGCGCGAGGCTGCCCGCCGCATGGTGCCACGCGGGCGGGGCACGATCATCTTTACCGGGGCCACTGCCTCTCTGCGCGGTTCGGCCGGGTTTGCCGGTTTTTCCGGCGGCAAGTTCGCGCTCAGGAGCCTGGCGCAAGCGATGGCGCGGGAACTGGGGCCAAAGGGCATCCATGTTGTCCACCCGATCATCGATGGCGCCATCGACACCGAGTTCATCCGCAGCAATTTCCCCGACCGCTATGCCTTGAGGAGCGAGGACGGCATCCTCGATCCCGAGGCGATTGCCGCAGAATATGTGCGGCTGCACCACCAGCCGCGCTCCGCCTGGACGCACGAGCTGGATCTGCGGCCGTGGATCGAACGCTGGTAAAGGAGAAGACCATGCCACACCCTATCGAGTTCCTCTTCGACGTGGGTTCGCCCACAGCCTATCTCGCCTGGCATCGCCTGAAAAAGGTGGCTGCTCGCACCGGGGCGACCCTGGTACCGGTTCCCATCCTGCTGGGCGGCGTGTTCAAGGCCACCGGCGGCAGCCCGCCCGGCGTGGTCGTCGCCAAGGGCCGCTGGATGAACGAGGACATGCAACGCTGGGCCGAGCGTGATGGCATAGCGCTGGGCAACAATCCTTATTTCCCGGTCAATACCATCACGCTGATGCGCATTCTGGCCGGCCTTCAGGGCGACGAACGCTTCGAAGCGGTGACCGACACGCTGTTTGCCGGCATGTGGCTGCACGGCCGCAACATGGCTGACCCCGAAGTGCTGGCCGCCACCCTGACCGAAGCCGGCCATGACGCGGCCGCCCTGCTGGCACTGGCGCAGGAGCCGGAGGTGAAGCAGCGCCTGATCGCCAACACCGAAGCCGCTGTGGCGCGCGGCGTGTTCGGCGCGCCGACCTGCTTTGTCGCCGGGCAGATGCACTTCGGGCAGGATCGGATCGACTGGGTGGAGGCAGCGGCTGTTGCCGCCTGAATGTCCTGCACAAAAGAAAAGGCCCGGCGAGTTTCCCCGCCGGGCCTTAACTTTGGTCAGTTCAACCGATCAGTCACGATTGCCCATGAAGCTGAGCAGGAACTGGAACAGGTTGATGAAGTTCAGGTACAGCGTCAGCGCGCCCATCACGGCGAACTTGCCGGCGAACTCGGTGCCGGCGACCTGATAATACATCTCGCGCAGGCGCTGCGTGTCATAGGCGGTGAGACCAGCGAAGATCAGCACGCCCAGGATGTTCACCGCCAACTGCAAGCCGCTGGAGCCAATGAAGATGTTGGCGATCGAGGCGACAATGATGCCGATCAGGCCCATCATCAGGAACCGGCCCATCGCCGACAGGTCCTTCTTGGTGGTGTAGCCATAGAGGCTGAGACCAGCGAACGACGCCGCCGTCACGAAGAAAGTCTGCGCGATCGACGCGCCGGTATAACGGGCGAAGATGACGCTCATCGACACGCCCATCAGCGCGGCAAAGCCCCAGAACAGGCCCTTCAGCGAGGTTTCGCTCATCCGGTTCAGTCCGAAGTTCATCGCCAAGATGATGGCGAGCGGCGACAGCATCGCCACCCAGCCCAGGATGGTGGGCGAACCAACCTGATTGAAGAACACCGCAAACAGCGCCGGCGTCGAATAAACCAGCAGCGCGACGATGCCGGTGAGCAGCACGCCTGACGCCATATAGTTGTAGATCGACAGCATGTAGCTGCGCAGGCCGGCATCAAAGCCGGCGTCGCCTTGGGCCTGGGCCCGGAAGGCAGCAAGCCGAGGGTCCACGTTATTGGCCATCGTAAAATTCCTCCTGTGGTCGGCAAATGGCCGACGACCTGATCAATATCGGGCATCCCGCCCGAATTTTCAATGACCGAACGTTATGTCGGCGCAATCACAACTGTCGCAGCACCGCTGCCGGCCGGGCCGACAGCGCCCGCCAGTTGCCGGCGAGCCCGAGCACGACGGTGACAACAGCGCCCACACCCACGGTGAGCAGCACGCGCGGCCAATCCGGCGTCCAATCCAGCTTGAAGATCTGGGTGACGACGAACCAGCCCGCCGTACTGCCCAGCACCAGCGCCAGACCCGAAACGATGGCGGCGAGCAGGCCATATTCGGCCAATGTCGCCGCTGCCACCTGGCCGCGCGTCGCGCCGAGCAGCTTCAGCAGCACCGCATCATAGGTGCGTGCCCGCGCGCCCGCGGCCAACGCGCCAACCAGCACGGCGATGCCGGCCGCCACGGTGACGCTGGCCGCGGCGCGGATGGCGGCAGAAAGCTGGCCCAGCAATGTCTGCACCTGGCCGATCACATCCTTCACGCGCACCACTGACGCGGTTGGGAACTGGGCCGAAAGCGCCCGGGCGACGGCGCGTTCCTCGGCGGGCGCCACCTGCACCGTGGCCATCCATCCATGCGGGGCGGCTTCCAGTGCACCCGGCGCGAACAATATGGCGAAGTTGAAGCCCAGTGACTGCCAGTCGATCTTGCGCGTGTTGGCGATGCGAGCGGTGATGTCCACGCCCAGAACGGAGACACTCAGCGTGTCGCCCACCTTCAGGCCCAGCGCTTGCGCTGCCTGATCATCAAGGCTGATCAACGGCGGGCCGCTGTAGTCGCGCGGCCACCATTTGCCGGAAACCAACGTGTTGGCCTCCGGGAAATCGGCCGCGTACGAAAGCCCGCGGTCGCCGCGCAAAATCCAGCCTTCGGCGCCAGCCTTGATCTGCTGCGCCGGCACGCCATTCACCGCCGTCACCGGCCCGCGCAGCGACGGCACGATCACCGTGCGGGCACCGGGCGCCATGCGCTCCACCAGCGCGGCAAAGGCGGCCTTTTGATCATTGGGAATATCGAGCACGAAGAAGCTGGGGGCCTTGGTGGGGATGGTGCGGTGGATCTGGCTGGCCAGATTGCCTTCGATCGTGGCCAGCGTGGCAAACAGGGTGAGGCCCAGGCCCAGCGCCACCACCAGATTGCGCGTCGGCGCACCGGGGCGATGCAGATTGGCCAGGGCGAGGCGCGCCAGCGTGCCCTTGGGCTTGGGCACCCGCGCCGCCAGCCACTTCACGCCGGCCGCCAGCGCCCACAGCACGACGATCAGCCCGATTGCGCCAGCCAGAAAGCCCATCACGAACAATTGCTCATCCGCCAGCAGCACAACCAGCGCCAGCACGGAGATCGCTGCGCCGGCAATGATTGCCAGCGTGTTGGCATCAGGGCGGGTGCGCTTTTCGGTCAGACTGCGCAGCAGGCGCGCGGCCGGCATCCCCGCCCCTTCCGCCAGCGGCCACAAGGCAAAGGCCAAGGCGATGGCAAGGCCATAATAGGCCGCCTGAGCCAGCGCCCACCATTGCAACCCGGTGGCCGGCGGCACCGGCAGGCTGGCCGCGGCAAGTTGCGCCACCGCGCCCGGCGTCGCCGCACCGATGGCCAGCCCGATCAGCACGGCGCCGCTCGAAACCAACGCGAGTTGCCACAGATAGACGGCGCTCACCGTTGCGCTGTCGGCCCCCAGCACTTTCAGCGTGGCGATGGTGCGGGTGCGGGCGCCGAGATAGGCGGAAACGCCGCCGGCCACGCCAACGCCGGCCACCACCAGCGCAGTGAGGCCAACCAGGCTGAGAAACTGGCCCAATTGGTTGACGAAATTGCGGGTGCCGGGCGCGCCGTTGCTGCGATCACGCACGCGGCCACCCTCGCCGGCCACGGCCTCCAGCCGCTCGCGCGCGGCATCGAGCGACACGCCGGGCTTCAGCTTCACCCGCAGTTCGCTGGTGTAAAGGCTGCCCAGCGTGATCAGTTCGGCCCGTTCCAGATCCTTCACGTCCACCACCAGGCCGGGGCCAAAGCCAAAGCCATCGCCGGCACGGTCCGGCTCTTCCAGCAATGTGCCTGCATAGGTGAGTGTGGCCTGGCCCAATTGCAGGCGATCGCCGGGTTTCAGGCCCAATTTGTCGGCCAGCACCGGTTGCGCGGCGGCCATGCCAGGGCCAACGCGCCCGCCGCCTTCCAGCACCACCCGGCCATAAAGCGGCCAGCTGGCATCGACCGCCTTCACTTCGGCGAGCACGCTGTCGCCGCCATCCCCACGACTGACCATGCCGCGCAGTTTCACCACGTCGCCCACCGTACCCAGAGCGGCGGCCGCCGCGCGCTGTTCCGGCGTCGGGTTCCGTCCCGAAACGCGCAGCGCCACATCGCCGCCCATCAGGAACTGGCCCCGTTCGGCCAGGCCGGCGTTGATGGCGCTGGCGAGGCTGCCGACGCCAGCAAGTGCGGCGACGCCGAGCACCAGGCACACGGCCAGAATGCGCAGACCAGCCAGGCCGCCGCGCAATTCCCGCAAGGCAAGGCGAAGGGCGAGACTCAGAGGGTTTCTGCCAGCAGGCCGGTCATCGCGGCCCAACTGCGCTTGTCAGCCGCCGCGTTATACATGGCGGTGCCGGGCGCGTTGGCATGTTCGTTGGTGAAGCTGTGATAGGTGCTGCCATAGGCATGGATCTGCCAATCGGCGCCAGCCGCGGTCATTTCGGCGGCCAGCGCGTGGTGATCCTGCGGCGGCGTGTAGGGGTCTTCCCAGCCATGCAGCGCCATCACCTTGGCGGTGATCGGCCCGGCCGCACCCAGGCCCGGATTGTAAATGCCGTGGAAGCTGACCGCCGCCTTCACACGCGGATCGCAAGCGCGCGCGACATCGAGCGCGCACAGGCCACCAAAGCAATAACCGATGATGGCGATGCGATTGGCGTCCACCTGCTTCAGGCCGGCAGCGGCATCGACAGCGGCAAGCAGGCGCTGGCGCAGCGCGGCACGATCCCCAACCCACGGGCCCATCAAGGCGCTGTTATCGCCGGCCGGATCGCCGCGACGGCCCTTGCCATAGACGTCGATGGCCATGGCGGCGTAACCAAGCGTGGCGAGCTTGTCGGCCACAGCGTTGTCCCACGCGGTTTGCCCCACCCAGTTCGGCGCGATCAGCACGCAGGGGAAAGGGCCGTGTCCGGCCGGCAGCGCCAGATAGGCTTCCAGTTCGTCGGTGCCGTCGAAATAGCTGAACAATGTCATGAAATTGCTTCCCTTTACTCGGCCGCTTCGGCCAGATTCATCCGGTCATCCACGATCAGCCCGTCGCGCATGGTGATGATGCGATCACATAGCGGCGCCAGATCGGCGTCGTGGGTGATCAGCACCAACGTCGCGCCGGTTTCCGTCAGGCGGCCGAACAGCAGATCAATGATCGCGGCCCCCGTGGCGGCATCGAGATTGCCGGTCGGTTCATCGGCAAAGATCAGCGCCGGGCGGCCAACCAGCGCGCGCGCGATGGCGACACGCTGCTGCTCCCCGCCTGACAACTGCGTGGGATAATGGTGCAGACGATGGCCGAGTCCAACGGCGTCCAGTTCGGCGCGCGCGCGGGCCTGCACATCGGCCTCGCCGGCCAGTTCCAGCGGCACGGCGACATTTTCCAGCGCGGTCATGGTCGGGATGAGGTGGAAGGCCTGCAGCACGATGCCGATGCGGCCGCGCCGGGCGCGGGCCAGGCCGTCTTCGTCCATGGTGGTGAATTCGGCGCCGGCAACGCGCACGCTGCCGCTGGTCGCCCGTTCCATGCCGGACAGCACGGCCATCGCCGAGGATTTGCCGGAGCCCGACGGACCGAGGATGGCGATGCGCTGGCCGGCCGGTACATCAAGCGTCAATCCGCGCAGCACATCGACTGCGGCATCGCCGCTGCCCAACCGCAGGGTGACATCGCGGGCTTCAATCACCATATGGCTGTTCATCCGCGTCCCGCTTGGCTGAAAGGATTCGAGTCTTGCCCGAATTAGGTGTTCGAACTGCGCTTTACCAGATGGCGTTGTTGTTTGGCGCGCTGTTCATGTCGCAGGCGGCGCTGGCACGGCCACTCGTCGTACTGGCCTATGGCGACAGCCTGACGGCCGGCTATCAGCTGCCGCCCGGCCAGGGCTTTGCCCCGCAACTGGAAAAGGCGCTGAAGGCGAAAGGCCGCGACGTGACCGTGGTGGGCGCCGGCGTGTCGGGCGACACCAGCACACAGGGGCGCGCTCGGGTGAACTGGGTGCTGGCGGGCATGAAGCAGAAGCCTGATCTGGTGGTGCTGGAATTGGGCGCCAACGACATGCTGCGCGGGCAGCCGCCGAAGACGGCGCGCGCGAATCTTGATGCGATGGTGAAGACGTTCAAGGCCAAAGGCGCGCGCGTGCTGGTCGCCGGGATGCGGGCCAATCCGACCTTGGGCAAGGCCTATGTCACGGAATTTGAAACCATGTTCCCGGCGGTGGCGAAGGCGAATGGTGTGGCGCTCTATCCCTTCTTCCTGGATGGCGTAGCGGCGCAGCCTAGCCTGCAGTTGGCCGATGGCATGCACCCCAATGGCAAGGGCGTGGCTGTGATGGTGAAGCGCATCATGCCCGCCGTGGAACGGGAACTTGCACTAGTGAAGTGATGCGCTTGATTGCAGGCCTTTGTCTGCAGGAAAGCGTGAAATTGGCGCTGGTGGCGACGATGAGCGGTGTGGCCGGGGCGCAGGCAAACAGCAGCGCAACTTCGTTTCACCCGGCGTTTAATCGCCCCATGCCGCTGCCGAACTGATCAGGCTGGCTGAACAGCTTTCCTCGCTGCAAAATCCCCTGCCTGGCATCCAGAGATCAAGGCGCTGCTCATTCAACCGTTGGTTCGAAATCAACTGTCAAACGGAAATGGCACTCGTGCGGCGACGCGAAATAGCGCCCACTAGGCCAAAACCGGCCAGCAGCATCATCCAAGCCGCTGGTTCCGGAATTGCATTGGGTGTGATGCCCGCCGGCGATACCGATGCGCCGTGAGGCACCCAGGTGCCGCCCGGCTGCAACCAGCGGCCGACTGTGTGATTGTCGCTTTCATAGCCGCCGCTCGTCACCTGATCGAAAACGATGCGATCGAAGCTGGTGCCGCCGTGGGCATAAAAGTTCAGAAAGGCATAAGGCTCGCCGCAATTGCGATTGGCCGGCGCATTGGGATTGCAGCGATAGGCGCTGGCGTTGGGCTGCGCATTGACGAAATTGCGCAACACCGTGGCATCAAAGGTAAACAACTGCGTGCTGTTCTGAAAGAAACGCACCGTGTTCCCATTGTCGAGCGCCGACAGCCAGAAGCCGAAATACGTGACACCGCCCGGCCGCGATGACGTCAGGTCCAGCGTGAAGCCCGGGGTCCCGAACTGAACGACATAACGGCCGCTGCCGCCGGCGCCGCCAAATTGATCGGCGTTGATCACCTGAACCCGGCTATAGGTGCCGTTGAAGGCCGAACCGCCGAAGTTCGAGCTGAATATCTGGTTTGTACCAGCAGTTCTGCTGTTGAAGCTCTCAACACCGACAGTCGCAAATCTGGCGGTGCTGTTCTGGATGCCCGGCGCTTCGATCGTGATGGAATACACCGCTCGAGCAGACGAGA
>JAIXPM010000169.1 GCA_027486275.1 Sphingomonadales bacterium
ACCATCACCGATGTCGCGCCGGCATCGCGGGCGGCGCCAGCGGCATCAGCATCATTGCGGGAGAGCAGCACCAGCATGGCACCGCGCCGGCCTTCCACCGCCGGGCCCAACGCCTGCGCAACGGCAAGGCCTGCCGCCAATGCGCCGCGTGCATCCACCACCACCACCCGCACCGGTTCGGCGGCAAAGCGGCCGGCGGCCAGTTCGGGGCGGCGTTCCACCCGCGGGGCCTGGCCAGCAGACGCAACAAGTGCCGCCACGTCATCCGCGTAGCGGGGTGATACGATTAAAACCGGCTCGGCGTTCATTGCGCCCATGACGTCCAGAACCTGCCCCTGCTGTACGCTCTACACTGCATGCTTTGATGACGTCCTACTCTGTGCCTGTCCAGCCCGACAATCAAGCGGCCGAAGCGTTAATGCGAAAAGCGCTTGCCAACCGATGCAGCCGTGCCACAGGCTCGGCTCATGTTTGGCGAAGGCAACAGCCCGGTACGTGCACCGGAACGGCCGCTGGTCGATCCGTTCGGCCGCGCCATTACTTATCTGCGTGTCTCGGTCACCGATCGCTGCGATTTCCGCTGTGTCTATTGCATGGCCGAAGACATGACCTTCCTGCACAAGAACGAAGTGTTGAGCCTGGAGGAGATCGACCGCATCGCCAGCGCCTTCATCCGGCGTGGCACCCGCAAGCTGCGGCTGACCGGCGGCGAGCCATTGGTGCGGCGTGGCATCATCGATCTGGTGAACAACCTTGGCCGACACCTGAAGACGGGCGCACTCGAAGAGCTCACGCTCACCAGCAATGGCAGCCAGATGGCGCGCCATGCCGAGGCGCTGTTTGCCGCTGGGGTGCGCCGCGTCAACATCAGCCTCGACACGCTGGACGCTGAAAAATTTGCCCGCATCACCCGCTGGGGCCGCCTGCCCCAGGTGCTTGATGGCATCGCGGCTGCCACGGCCGCCGGCCTAAAGGTCAAACTCAACACCGTGGCGCTGGCCCATGAAAATGCCGACGAGATCGAAGCACTGATGCAATTCGCCGCCGCCGGTGGCCATGATCTGACGCTGATCGAAACCATGCCGCTCGGCGAGATCGGCGAGGACCGGGTGGACCAGTATCTGCCGCTTTCGCGCGTGCGCCGCGATTTGGCGCAGCGCTACACCCTCACCGATCTGCCGCACCGCACCGGTGGCCCGGCGCGCTATGTCCATGTTGAGGAGCTTGGCCTGCAACTGGGCTTCATCACGCCGCTCACGCACAACTTCTGCGAAAGCTGCAACCGCGTGCGGCTAACGGCCACCGGGCAGCTGTTCATGTGCCTGGGCCAGGATGACCAGGCCGATCTGAAAACCGTAATCCGCCGGACTGAAACGGACGACGCCGCCATCGACGCTGCGCTTGATGAAGCCATCAGCCGCAAGCCCAAGGGCCATGATTTCGTGATCGACCGGCGCGGCGCGCGGCCCGCCGTGGCCCGCCACATGAGCCTGACCGGCGGCTGAGGACGACCAGACAATGAAGCTCGCGCTTATCGTTTCCGACAGTCATGTCGCTCGCGCGGCCGGCGACGCGCTGCGGGCAAAGTACGACTTCGTCCCAGTGCGAGAGGCCGATGTGGTGGTGGCGCTGGGCGGCGACGGCCATCTGCTGCACTGCCTGCACGAAGCCATGACGCTGAAGGCGCCCAAGCCCATGTTCGGCATGAACCGCGGCACGGTGGGTTTCCTGATGAACGACTTCAAGGCGACGAAACTGGAAGACCGGGTGGCCGCCGCCAAGCCGTTCGTTCTCCACCCGCTGCAGATGACCGCTACGACGACGTCGGGCGAAACCGTCACCCACCCGGCCATCAACGAGGTGTCGCTGCTGCGCGAAACCCGCCAGACCGCCAAGATCGGCATCATCATCGACGGCAAGACGCGGATGGAAGAATTGATCTGTGATGGCGTGCTGGTGGCGACGCCGGCCGGCTCCACCGCCTACAATCTGTCTGCAAATGGCCCGATCCTGCCATTGGAAGCCGATCTCCTCGCCCTCACCCCGATCTCCCCGTTCCGGCCCCGGCGCTGGCGCGGCGCGCTGCTGCCTTCGGCCAGCGTGATCGAATTCGAGGTGCGCGAAGCCGCCAAGCGCCCGGTGTCGGCCGTTGCCGATCAGATGGAAGTGCGCGACGTTGCCCATGTGAAGGTGGCAATCGACCGCAGCATCAGCCTGACCCTTTTGTTCGACCCCGAATACGCGCTGGACGACCGCATCAGCCTGGAACAGTTCGCGTCCTGATTTTTTGCCTTGGCAATCCCTTCTCCCCTCGCTAAGGGAGCGCTCCCACGCTGTTCCTCGGTAGCTCAGCGGTAGAGCATTCGACTGTTAATCGAATGGTCGTAGGTTCGATCCCTACCCGGGGAGCCAGCGTGGGAAGTTATTGGCTTGATGCTGCGCTGATGCATTTCAGACGCCCCCGCCAGTCCCGCAAAAAGCCCCACAAAATCTCGGCTGGCTGGTCTGCGGCCGCAAAGCCGGCGGTCCAGCTCGCGCCTTCATCGCAGTCATCCAGCTGCTCGGGGCGCACTCCCAAGAGCGGTCGTCCGTTCATACCCCCGGAAGGACCGTTGAAGGGCGGGAAATGGCGAGTTGGCTGCCGCTCCTCGTGGGGGCGCAGAATGTCCGTCCATGCCAGCAACGGATATCCATGCGCTTGCTCGAGCGACGTCATGGAGAGGCCAGTTTAAGCGGGGTCCGGTCCGGCAGGTCCCGGCGATGCGACGGTTGCCGGCTTTGCGTTCAACGTCGCCTCGATTGCCTCCAACACGATGCGGACATGGCGCGACAGTCTGGAAATGCCAATAAGGTGGTGCTCATTGTCGACGTCGGCAAAATTGAGGGGCGCACGTTAAATGAGACCCGAGCCTAGTAAGGCCTCTCAAATAAGCAGCGAACCCTGAAAGAACTTGATTCTCGCTTATCCACCTGAGAGCCAATTTTTAAAAAATGAATATAGGCACCGATGTCGATATTGATGTCTGTAAATTCAAAATCATTATTTTCTTTGGGAACCCTCACAATCCACATATTGGAGGAAAAGTTAATGGAGCCACGACTAACGGCTGCATAAATATCAGTTGCTTTGGAAACACCACCAAGAGCAGGCGGGGCAACCTCAATGGACAAGGCAACATCATAACCCGGACGCGCACGCAGCCTAACCTGGCCGGAATAAGACGGAGTACGCGATGACAGACTAAGTCCTGATGACAGCGAAATAGCACCGTTAGGGCTTATCAGTGCCCACCCGGATTCAAGGCCCGGTTGGTATCTGAGCAAGCCAAGGTCTAGATCGCGTGTCGTTAAGACCGTTGATTTTTCACAAGACGCATGAGCTGGAGTTGCGAGAAGCGCGAAGCTTCCCAATAGCAAAGCGGTGGTAAGTCGCTTGAGACTATTCATGCTCAGATGACCAATCTGTATATGATATTATAACTTCCAGTCCTGTAACTGAAGTGCTGTCTTTTGAAATGGTAATTTTTTTCTTCGCACGGAGTTCCTTCCTGCTTTTCGACAAGCGATCTGTCGAGGCAATCACAGTCCAGTTTCCGGCTAGCAAATCTTCGATGCTGAATGACCCGTCTGACAAGGCCTTGCCGCTCCGGATCAGATCCCCAGCAGCATTTAGAACCTCCACCTTCGCCAGTGGCACGGGCCGCTTTTCGCCATTCTTGCCCTCAAAAAGGACCGTGCCATCCAAAGAAATGGCATCCACCACCGGAACATCCAGTTTGAAAATTCGGCCAGGCCGGGGGGTCACGATCACATTGTTGAAAAGCGTGGTCTGAAACTCGTCCTTGAGGCGTTCGCCGCCAATGTTGAAAACAGACCCGTTTCCAGGCTCCAGATCCCAAATGAGCAGGTCACGAGAGGGATCCAGGCCACCCCGCATTTGCACGCCGTTCACGCCGATCTCGAGACCGCGAACCGCTTCCTCGCCAACGCCAAACTTGCCGTCATGATTGCTATCGCGAAATGGCCGGATCATGATGCCGCCAAGCCTCGAACGCTGCCGGCTGCTCATATTCACGCCAACACCGCGATGGGCGCCGAACGAAAAGCCCATCTGCGCCGCCACTTCTCCGCGGCCTTGTGCGTATGATCCAGAAACACCAAGGGTCAATTTTCGTTTGATCTCCAATTGGGCAGACCCGGAAAAACCAACGCCCCTGTTGAAATTATAACTCGCTCCCAAGGAATAGATCTCGCGTTCCGTGCGCCTGTAAAAACCGCTCAGGTTGAGCAGGTTGGACTTTATCCCGCCATCTATGGTCGCACCATATTCGCCACGGATTTGGAAGTTCCCCTGATCATATGAGGTGATGGCGCGATACCTGCCGCCCACTTTGCTCCATGCCCCGGCACCCAGACGGGAACGGTTCAGTGCGATCTCATGACTAATGGGTAGTGACCAAAGGCCATGCGAATAAAATAGGCTCACCATGTCGTTGGTGAACCCGCTTTTTCGCACCGAGCGCTCAGCGAAGATCGCGGCGCTCCCGGCGTCGATCAGGCCAAAGCCCACAGGAACGCTCGTCGATAGCGAATATCGATCCTTGATGGCTGTGGGTCCAAATCCTGTAGCGTTCGACCCAAACTGCTTGTTCGCTTTCTCTATGCCCAATGTCACCCCTCGCCCGACAAATGGAATAGATGCCGAACCATAGAACGCCAAGCCGCCAAGTGGGTGTTGATTCACGATACCCAGCGTCGCAGGGATGTTTCCGATCTGTATGCGTGATTCCAATGCCCGATAGCTCTGGGTCCCGATCGGATCAGCATCGTTTCTCTGAAGCTGGCAAGGTGACACTCGCGATGCCTGGACGCTCAAGGTGAGAAACCTGGTCACTCCCCAGTCACCGCGCAGGGCGTAGTTTACACCATCCGTTCCACAGGCTGCGGCAGGGTCAAGGCCCAATAGCGTTTTGCCGGGCTGCAAGACCGTACCCCATCCGTAGACCTTGCCAGGTGGCAGCAAACCCGCTGAGACGCTTTGACTAAAGTCCCTTTCCTCCACCAAACCATTTGGCCCATAGAGGACAACCTTGATCGCATTCGATCCATAGACGATATTCACATCCCGAAACAGGAACCGTCCATCATCTCCGATCCGTTGATAATCGCGCAATTGGCCCGCGACATATAACTCGGCGGTCCACCCGGGCAGCGCATTTCCGTCAATCGACGTTTTGTTGAAACTGTCCGTAAGCGTCACAGGGGCAGCTTCCACCCGCATCCCAACGCCGCGTCCCAAGCTGCCAACCATCGGCG
This sequence comes from Sphingomonadales bacterium, assembly GCA_027486275.1. Next base: position 5,317 of record JAIXPM010000169.1, read on the forward strand.
CCGCCTGACCCTGCACATCGCCAGCCATCACGGAATATAGTCCGCCAATGCCGAACATGTCGCCACCCGGATCCGTGCGGCCAGCAATCCATCGTCCACTTTTCAATCCGCGCCCATCTCCGTTCAAAAGGATGTGATTTGTCAAAAAAGCCAATTCGGATGAAGCATCGATATTGTAAGATGTGTTCGCCCGTTTGGATGCGAATTCGTAGCTGTTGTTAAAAATAATGTCGGCTTGAATACCCGAAAAAAGCGCGTAATCGAATTTGACCGGCAGGGCGCCGCGCCCATTCACTTGCGGGTATTGGTTGCCAATTTTCGTCCGCGCGTTTTCCCGCATAACACGAAAGTCTCGGTTCAACGGCCGGTCACTCGAAACTGAGATGTAGCCCTCGCTGGGTCGACCAGAAATTATAAATTTGAAAAACCGATTGAGAATCGTCTGATTCAAGAAAACCTGTTCGTCAACAATGCTGACTGCGTCACCATAGGTTTCGGCCAAATCACCCATTTTTATGATACATGCATTCGTATCGATAACCACTTCTTCGGCGCCATTGGCTATTTTGATGCTGATCAAATTCTCTTTACGGAAAAATATGCCCTCACCAAAATCTGTGATCGCCGCGATCGGAAGCCATATCTGCCCCTCGCCTCCGATCAGAACTTCCTGAAAATCCGGCAGGACAGCGCCATTGACACGCAGTTCCACAACACTTGCCCGCGGTTTGGCAATGGGCTCGACATCAGTTGCCTTCAGCATGGTGGACGAAGAAAATGCCAGCAGGGGGATCAAAAGATGCGTTGCAAATTGACGCGGCAGAAAGGGGCGGAGCCGAGCGTTGGCGGCCAGAACGCACCGCGTGATCCCCCTGACTGCGCCGGAGGCACGCTGGATTTTAGCCATCCTCGGTACGAACCATCCGCCTGAACCGGCTGATCAGGCGCCACATACGTTGGCGTAGGGCTCGCCCTGTGCAGGGAAATGGTCCCAAACCCTGAGGCAGTATTTTCCAGCTTTTCCCTGCGGGAAACGCTCGCGCGGCATTCCCACCTTGGCTTCGGCTCCAGCCTGGCCAAGGTGCAAGCGCCCGCGGCTCAGTTCCGCGCCCGTTTCAGCATCGACCACTTGAACCGTGCCGATGAAGCTTCGGTCACGATGCTGCTTGACGGCCGTAAAATAGCCCAGCGAATCCGGATCATCAGGCGTCAGCGTCAGCGGGCGCAGATCCACACGTGGCGCCTCAATCCTGTGCCGGACATAAACCGTGACAGGAAGCACGGGAACGATCGGCACTCTAACTGTGACCAACGGCTCTTTGGTTTTATCATCACTGTTGGCCAAAGTGTTTATCGCGTTGCGTTGCAATTCTGCGCGAACCGAAAATTGATAGGCATACTCACCTGGCGCAAGTTCAGGCGTTGGTCGTGCGGCAACGCGGAACGCTTGGGATCGGTGGGCAGGTGCAACCGAACGTGCCGGGGCCCAGCGGAGCACAGCTTCGGCTGAATTGATGATGCCTGCGCCTTCCGTTTTCGGAGAGACCGAAAATTCCACTGGATCATCACTGCCATTGACCAGATCGATCTGTCCCGATCGCGCATTGGCGTCGATCACGATGATATTGTCAGAAATGGAAACAGTGATCCTGCCCGCGTCTTGCGCGTTGGCCGATGGCGCAGACAGAACTGCAAAAGCCACTGTCGTCGCCAGGCAGCTGATCCTCGGAATATGCATAAATGTCCTTTGGCGCCGATGGGTCGATGGGGTTAAGCATTGCAGCGTTCCGGAGTGACACGGTCGCTGCGCTGTATCGGCTGTCGTGAGGGCGTTCGATTTTACAGGGGCGTCAAAGGTGGCGGCCATTTTTAACGGAGGCACCACTCTGCAGTGGTGCCCATCGTTGCCCGATCAATATGGGCTTCAGCGCAAGTTACAGGCCAACCAACGCGGCAGCACAGGGGAACTAGCCGCCTGCTCCTTCATGCCCAAACGGGCCGAGTTACCAGCGCACCATCGCTGAACAGATGAGGGATGCTGGCGGACTGTTTTGCCCAATCAAGATGTGGGGAGCACCCAAGGCGCTCCCCACACAAGAACTGTTATGGCGTCGTTGTTGTGATCACTGCGTCGGTCGCAAGCACCTGCGCCGCGTCTAGAGTGGCGTAGCCACCGTAGTTTCCGGTCACAATCGTTTGAGGAACCGTGAGAACACCGACAATGCGGAACGTGCCGGTGCCAGATCCGTTAATGACGACGCCAGTGCCTGCAAGCGCAAGGTCCGCACGCAAGCTTGCCAAGGTGGCAGGAACGGACAAGTTGTTGTGGGCCGAAGGACCAAAGGGCAGGTTGGTTGCACCTGCAATCGCGGTTTGGATCGTCTGTGACAGATTGTTCGACCCGGAAACAGTGCAAGTCGCTGCAGTCGGAGCCGTGTAGCCTGCTGCCAAGCCAGCACCGGTGGTGTTACCACCAGGGGTTGCCGTTGTCACACCGGCCGCATTGTTGGAACTGACAGTGAGCGTAATGGACGTTGTGCCGCCAGTGGTCCGGGTGGGGATGCGCCAGACGCCGAAATTGACCTCGTCACAGGTCATCGACAGCACCGGGCTGAGGCCCGCAAGGGCGTCGACCGAAGCGATCACGGCATCCGCGCTTTGGGCTTGCGCCGGCACAGCCGCCAATGTCGTTGCCGCCAGCACGGCAGCCATTAGCGGAAGATTTGACTTAACACGCATAGGAATGTCTTCCCTTTTTGGGATCTGTCTCACTCATTTGAACAGATCTGATATTGAATGAATGATAAATGATCATATTGTCAAGTTTTTTCCGCCATATGTGTGTCCGCAGGAGTGTCGTGGCCAGAATGCGCTGCCCCGTGCGATTTCTGGACGGAACGGCTGCCGGTTTTATCTCGCTGCGAGAAGGGGTTGGTTGAAGCAGAGGTGATCGGGCATCGGGCGGTGAAGCGATGAGCGCCGGCGCTGGCCCTCGCAGAAGGTGGGACACCGGCCGACGAAGCGCCAAATTTCTCATTACGGGCGGCCACGAAACCGGGACAGGGCAAATTTTGTTGCCCCTCATGACAAGATATGACATCGGATGCGGGCCGTTGAGGGTAGGTATGGCTTTTGCTTCGAACCTTTTTGCGCGGCGCCGTCCTTTGGGATAGGCTCTTCCCGACATAAAGTGAATGTTTCCAGATGACTGAAACGCCCATCTCGCAAGTCTGCATCGTCGACGACGATAGCGATTTTGTGGAATTCCTTGGCCAATATCTCGAAGTGCGTGGCCTTGCGGCCAGCGGCTTTGCAACGGCAGAAGCACTGCTCAAGTCGAGCGATCTCGCCAAGTTTGATTTTTTCATTCTCGATCTGGGGCTGCCGGGTATCGACGGCGTTGATCTGATCACCCTGCTCCGCGCGCGGACGAACGCCGGCATATTGGTGATCAGCGGCAGAATGGGGCCGGACGCCTTCAATTCCGCACTCTCGGCCGGCGCGGATATGTTCATCAACAAACCCATCCGGTTTGATCAGGTTTATAATGCCATCGCGTCCGTTTGCCGGCGCATGTC
>JAIXPM010000361.1 GCA_027486275.1 Sphingomonadales bacterium
AGCCTGGGGCGACTGCTGGCAGCGGCCGGCACCAGTTTTCAGGCCATCATTGATGACGAACGCCGCAGCCGCGCCGCCCTGATGATCAACGATCCGGCCCTGTCGTTGAAGGACATGGCCGATCGGCTCGGCTTTCCCGATGTCTCCAGCTTCGGCCGAAGCTTCCGCCGCTGGTTTGGCGATACACCGGGCCAGATGCGTCGGCGCTTCCCGATGCCGGAACAATAGGCGCCGCAGCCTTGGCCGCCGCAACTGGTCAGGGCCGGCAATCCTCGGGCTTCAGATCGGCAAAGATCGAGCCGATGAAGAGGCCCGGCTTGGTATCGCCGCCGCCGGAGTTGATCATCATCCTCGTCACCTGGCCGCGGCGCAGATTCCGCATGGCCTCAATCAGGGCGCGCAGGCCGTTGGCGGTGAAGCCGCCCCTGCGCGCACGCCGTCAGAAGCGGTTGCGGCGCTCGGCCCAATTGCCCTGGTCACATTCACCACGGAATTTCTCGATGCCATCGATGCTGATGCGCCCGGTGCGGCGATCGATGGTCAGGCGCGGCTTGTTGAGGCCGTTCAGCCGGTAACGGGCGGTGATCTGATCGGGCGTCACCCGCACATCGTTCAATTCCCACCAGCCGTTGTCGCCGCCGCTGCGGATGCCGGGCAGCAGTTTCTTGGCCAGGTGGATGCGGCCCCAATTGTCATGGATTTCAACCTGCACCTCGGAATCGAACTCCTTGGTGGTGTTGTACACATAAGTCTGCGGCACGAATCTTTGGCTATCGCGGCTCCAGGCATAGCCGCCGGCCACGCCGGTGCTGGGCTTGCGGCCTTCGCCCCAGCAGATCAGGGCCAGCCCGTTGCCATTATCGCTCGATTGCTGCGCACTGGCAGGCGATCCCAGCAGGGCCAGGCCCAGAAAAACGGCGCTGAGGCCGCGCGAAGCGCTGATGTTCATCGTCTTCTCCCTTTGGTGTGTGGATGTGCGCGTCGGTCCTCAGACCGGTGGGACGAGCGGGGTCAGAATCACGGTGGAGCCGATCAGCAGCCAGGCGATCACCGCCGACGCATTGCGGCCGAAGCCCAGCCGATCATGGCAGAAGGCGGGAGTGAGTGGGCAGTGATCCGGCCATGAACGCGTCTTTCGGTTCCTGCAGCGCAACGGCGTTGTGCCGAATTTCAACCTGTTGATTTCAAGTTGTTGGCCGAACAGGTGCGTCCGACAATCAACATATCACGCCAGATGCTCGACATATCAGGCCATCTCACAGTCTTGGCCTTGTCTCTATTTGGCGGGCTTGACAGCGGGACTGGCAAAACATGACAGTCTCGGCTCCTTTCCCTTTCGCATGAGCATCATGGCCAGAGTGATCATCGGTACAGCCGTGTCGGAAGGGCAGGCCGCAATACGCGCGCTTGGCCCGCTGGCCAGGGCCCAGATCGGGCCGTCGGCGCTGGATTGGTTCGGCCATTGGCTGGCTTGGCCGGAATGGTTTTTTGCCGGCACCAGCATCCAGCCGGGTGCAACTGCAATGCCGCCGCGCATCAGCGTTGCCGACGATCTGCTGATGTTGGGCAACATCGTCGATCATGGGGCCGCAACCGATCTGCTGCAGCGGATCGCGTCCGGGCATCTGCCGTCGGTGGGCCCGATATCGATGATGGCCCAGACCCACAGCCCAACGCTGGGCGATTTCGTGCGCTTCTTGCCGCGCACCATCAACTGCAACACACCCTATCTCACCATGGCCCTTGCGGAAGGGCCAGAGCATTGCAGCCTGGTCGCCGAAAGCCCGCTGCTGTCGGGCAGCCTGCGGTCCTTCGTCGGGTTGCTGGCGGTGCTGGTTTGCAGCCGGGCCCTCACAGCCAGCGTTACCAACCGGATGCAGAGCGCCCGGATCGAGACGGATTGGCCGATCGCCAATAAAGGCATGGCAATCGCCGCGCAGATGCCAATGCCGATCACGTGGGACAGCAGCTGCAACCGGCTGACGCTGCCAGCCACCTGGATGGCTATTCGCAACCCCTGGCACGACCAGGGCATGTGGCTGCTGGCGCAAGAACGGTTGCGGGCGCTGGAAGCAAGCCGTGGCGCCGAAACCCAGGTCGCGCGGCTGCGCGAAAGCGTGGCGGCCATGTTGACCAAGGATCGCCGCACCCCTCGGCTCAAGCAGGTGGCCGCACGCCATGGCATGTCGGAACGCAGCCTCGGGCGCCTGCTGGCGGCGGGGGGCACCAGTTTTCAGACCATTGTCGATGATGTGCGCCGCAGCCGTGCCGCCCAGATAATCAACGATCCGGCACTGTCGCTGACCGAGATCGCCGAAGCGCTTGGTTTCCCCGACGTCTCCAGCTTTGGGCGCAGCTTCCGCCGCTGGTTCGGGCACACACCGGGCCAATTCCGGCATCGCCACATCGCCACTGACCGATGACGAACCGCATTGGCCTGCCGCGGGGCCTGCTGCCGCTGCTGGGAACCGAAGCGCTGGAGCGGCTGGCCTATTTCGGCATGCAGGCGCTGCTGGCGCTGTATCTGGCCGATCGCCTGTCGACAGCGG
>JAIXPM010000465.1 GCA_027486275.1 Sphingomonadales bacterium
GTGCTGCTCGACAAGGCGGCGGCGTCGCGGCCGCTGTCGAAACTGTGGGCGATCCCGCTGGTGTGGTGGGTGCGCCGGCGTGGGCTGGAGGATGAAGACAAGGCCGAGGTGGCGGCGCACGGCGAGGTGAAGCGCAAGCTGTCCCGTTTCATGCGCAGCCGCTGGTTCAAGCCGCCGTTTTCCGGCACGGCCTTCTCGGGCCTGCTGGCCGATGCCTTTGCCGCGATGGAGAAGGGCGAACGCACGCCGCCGCTGGTGCCGCGGTTGCACCCGTTCGATCTGTTCGTGACGGTGACCGATTATCACGGCGCCCCCCAACGCCTGCGGCTGAACACGCCGGAAGAAGTGACCGAGCCCGAGCATCGCCTGGTGATCGGCTTTGGTTGCCCCGGCGATGGCGCCGAGCGGCACCTCGGCCCGACGCCTGATCTGGTGTTTGCGGCGCGGGCCACGGCGAGCTTTCCCGGCGCCTTCCCGCCGGCACGGATTTCCGAGATCGACGCGCTGCTGACCAGCCGCGCCGCGGACTGGCCGGGACGACAGGCCTTCATCGATCGCGTGCTGCCCGGCCGCGCTCAGCCGGAAAGCGTGGATCTGATCGATGGCGCCGTGCTCGACAACCGGCCCTTTGGCCCGGCGCTGGCCGCACTGGGCCGTCGCCCGGCACATCGCGAGGTGGACCGGCGCTTTGTCTATCTCGATCCCAAGCCGGGCATGCACGACGATGGCGCAATGACCGGCCAGCCGCCCGGCTTCTTCGGCACCATCCTGCGCTCCCTCGCCGATATCCCGCGCCAGCAGCCGATCCGCGACAGCTTGGGCACGATCGAGGCGATCTCGATGCGCTCGCGCCGGCTGCGCCATATCGTGATCGGCATGATGCCACAGGTGGATATCGCCATCGATGCCGCCATCGGCATGCGGCTGCTGCTGTTCTCGCCCAGCCTGGATCGGCTGGCGGCTTGGCGCAGCCGCATGAACAGTGAAGCGGCCAAGGTGACCGGCTTTGCCTATGGCGCCTATGGCCGGCTGAAATTCGCCATGGTGACCGAGCGGCTGGCCGAACGCATCGCCGCACTGGGCGGGCAGGAGGTGGGCGCCGTGCGGGCCAGCCTGTGGCGGCACCTGAACGCCCAGAAGATCAACCAGCCGGAAACGGCGCTGGGCAAGGCGGGGGCGGCTTCGGGCTATGTGCTGTTCCTTCGTAATTTCGATGTCGATTTCCGCATCCGCCGCCTGCGATTCCTGATCCGCCGGGTGAACATGGAACTCACCGGCGCCGACGAAGCGACGGCGGCGGCGCTGGGCAAGGTGAAGGCCGGTCTCTATGCGATATTGGCCCCCCATCTGCTGTGCTGGTCCAGCGCCGGCAGCCTGGCAGCCGCCGGCAATGCCATCGCCGACCCCGCCAGCGCGCTCGCCGCCGTCGCCAGCGCCCTCGACCTGAAGGGCCTTGATGGCCGCAGCGATGCCGAGCTGGTGGCACTGCTGGCCAGCGGGCTGCCGCGCCGGTTGCGGCGGGATCTGGTGGCGGCCTATCTCGGCTTCCCCTTCTTCGACATCGCCATCCTGCCGCTGATCGCCGATGGCAACATCGACGAGCTGGACGAGATCAAGGTCGATCGCATCAGCCCGGAAGATTGTTCGGCCTTAACCAGCGCCGGCGGCCAACGGCTGAAAGGCGCGCTGTTCAATGCCTTCGGTGCCTTCTTCAGCCGCGCCTATCGGGAACATGATTATCTGTGGGGCCGACTTCACGGGGCGGAGCGGCTCATCGATCTGGTGGTCTCCTCCCTTCCCGCCAAGGCAAGGCCCGATGCGGCCACGCTCGGCGAAATCCGCCGCGCCGCCTTCCGTGCCATCGTGGCGGCAGAGCGGGCGAATCTTGTTGACATTCCCGACACGATCGCCGCGCTCGACGCCGCGCTGGCGGAATAGTCACTCCGCCGGCTGGGTTTTCCCTGCCGGCCGGTATTGCCGCAGATAATGAATGATGATCGCCAGTCCGAACATCGTCGGGATCGCCCAGATCGCCGGGTTGAAGGCATGGGTGGGGAACATCTCGATCAGCCCGACTGACAGGAACGCCGTGTAAGCCGCGATCCCGGTCGCCACCATCGCCTTGAAATGTTCGGGGATATAGGCGCGTGGGGACGCCGGCGTGCTGAAGATATAGCGGAAATAGGTGGTTGAGGTGCCAAAGCCGAGCAGCGCCACCATCACCATCAGGATCGGCTCCATCACCGGGCCATTTCTGTCCAGCAGATACAGCCCATGCACCAGGCAGATACCCGCCGCCAGCATGGTTCCGCCCTGCACCGCCAGCATGGACCAGTGGCGGTTGCCCGGATGATCACGCCGGTTGCTCACCATCACGAGGCCGTAACGCGTCATCGAAATCGCCAGCAGGCCCAGATAGACCATCATCGTGCCGAACATGCCGCGATAGAGCACCGCGTCGGTGAGCTGCGGGTGCATCGCCAGCGGCCATACCAAAGACAGCACCCCCATCCCCAGCGCCTGCGCGGCGGCCGTATAGATGGCGGCCGAAAACACGAACCCCCACCGCCGATGCGCCGGGCCGCCCTTGCGCGTCAGCACCGCCCCCCAGAAACTGGTGAGCGCCACCACGCCGGCGCCGACGTGAATAGCCAGAAAGATGGTGAACAGCCAGGGCATGGTGGGACGGCATCACTCCTGCGATTGCCACTGTTTGGCCACAGGATTTCATGAGGGCAAGGGACAAGTTATCATGGCTGGATGATGACCGCCCTCGCCCTTGGCCTGCGCTACTTCGTCGGCGTGTTCGCCATCGCCTTTGCGATGGGCACGATCCGCACGCTGTTGTTGGCGCCGGCCATCGGCGCAATGGCCGCTGTGGCGATGGAGCTGCCGATCATCCTTGCGGTCAGCTGGTTGTGGGGGCGGCGCCTGCTGGAGCGGCAGAAGCTTGGCCTGGCGGACCGGGCGGTGATGGGCGGCTCGGCGTTTGTGTGGCTGATGCTGGCGGAGTTCGGGCTGGCGATGGCGTTCGGGCGAGCGCCGGGCGCGTATCTGGTGTCGTTCTTCACGGTTGATGGGTTCATTGGGCTGGCCGGGCAGCTGGCGTTTGCGGCCTTGCCCCTCTTCATAAAGCCCGCCCGCCGCTAATGCTGCCTTGCAACATCGGCAGGCCCATGCTAGCCGCGCCCCGCACACGGTGGACCTTGTTCATCGCGCCTTTTGTCATATCCGATTCAAAACGGGGCTGAAGCCTTGGACGCACAAATTTCATCCAGCGTGGCCACCGGCCTTTCCGGGCGCTATGCCCGTGCCTTGTTCGCGCTGGCGATCGAGAGCAAGGCGCTTGCTGCCGTTGAGGCCAGCCTGGCGACGCTGACCGAGGCGCTGGCCGAATCGGCTGATCTGACCGCGCTGACGTCGTCGCCGCTGGTTGGTCGCGGCGCGGCGGGTGCTGCTGTTGCGGGTGTGGCCGATGGGTTGGGCCTTGATGGCCTGACCAAGAATTTCCTGGGCGTGCTTGCTGCCAATCGCAGGTTGGCGCTGCTGCCGGCGGTGATCCGTGATTTTGCCGCGCTGAACGCTGCCCGCAAGGGTGAAGTGACCGCCACCGTAACGGCCGCCCACAAGCTGACCGCGGCGCAGCAGAAGGCATTGGGCGCCAAGTTGAAGGCCGGCATCGGCCGCGATGTGGCGCTGACCGTGAACGTTGATCCGTCCATCCTGGGCGGCCTGATGGTGCGCGTTGGCAGCCGCCTGATCGATTCGTCATTGAAGACCCGGCTCGACATGCTCGGCCAGGCACTCAAAGCTTAAAAGAGGACCACCCAGATGGACATCAATGCCGCTGAAATCTCGCGGATCATCAAGGATCAGATCGCCAATTTCGGCACCGAAGCGCAGGTTTCGGAAGTCGGCCAGGTGCTCAGCGTGGGCGACGGTATCGCCCGCGTGCATGGTCTGGACAATGTGCAGGCCGGCGAAATGGTTGAATTCCCGGGTGGCATCAAGGGCATGGCCCTGAACCTGGAAGCCGATAACGTTGGTATCGTGATCTTCGGTTCGGACAGCGCCATCAAGGAAGGCGACACCGTCAAGCGCACCGGCACCATCGTCGACGTGCCGGTGGGCAAGGGCCTGCTGGGCCGCGTGGTCGATGGTCTGGGCAACCCGATCGACGGCAAGGGCCCGTTGGTGGACGTGACCCGCATGCGCGTGGAAGTGAAGGCGCCGGGCATCATTCCGCGCAAATCCGTCCACGAACCGATGCAGACCGGCCTGAAGGCGCTCGACGCGCTGGTGCCGGTTGGCCGCGGCCAGCGCGAACTGATCATCGGTGACCGTCAGACCGGCAAGACCGCTGTCGCCATCGATACCTTCATCAACCAGAAGGGCGTGAACGCCGGCACCGACGAGAGCAAGAAGCTGTATTGCATCTATGTTGCCGTCGGCCAGAAGCGTTCGACCGTGGCGCAGATCGTGCGTGCGCTGGAAGAAAATGGCGCGATGGAATATTCGATCGTGGTCGCCGCCACCGCTTCGGAACCGGCCCCGCTGCAGTTCCTGGCGCCCTACACCGGCTGCACCATGGGCGAATTCTTCCGCGACAACGGCATGCACGCCGTGATCGTCTATGACGACCTGTCCAAGCAGGCCGTGGCCTATCGCCAGATGTCGCTGCTGCTGCGCCGCCCGCCGGGCCGCGAAGCCTATCCGGGTGACGTGTTCTATCTGCACAGCCGCCTGCTGGAACGCGCCGCCAAGATGAACGACGCCAA
>JAIXPM010000379.1 GCA_027486275.1 Sphingomonadales bacterium
CTGGCGGCACTGGTCACCGGCGATGGCCAGCCGGTGCCTTGGCTGCCGGCACCCGGTCTGCAAATGGTCGCCTGATCAGCTTGCCGTCCTTCCCGGCTGCCCCTATCGAAAGGGCAGACAGGGGAGATTTTCGATGAAGCGCATTGCCTTGGCCGTTGTGGCCTTGATGTCATCGGTGTCGGCCAGCGCCGAAACCGTGGTGATCACCGCCGGCCGAATGCTGGACGTGGCCAGCGGCGCGATGATGGAGAAGCCGATCATCGTCGTTGAAGATGGCCGCATCACCAAGGTCGGCCGGCAGGGCGAACTGGCGGTGACCGATGGCAAGCGCATCGATCTGGGCGCGCTGACTATTCTGCCCGGCCTGATCGACATGCACGTGCACCTGACCAGCGATCCCACGCTGTCGGGGATGCAGGCGCTCAGCTATCCGTCCTCGTTCTGGACCGTGCTGGGCACCGCCATGGCCAAACGCACCATTGATGCGGGCTTCACCACCGTGCGCAATGTCGGCGCGGCCGATTATGCCGATCTCGCCCTGAAGATGGCGATTGAGCGCGGCGCCATCCCCGGCCCACGCATCGTGCCAGCCACCTATGCCATCGGCGCGACCGGCGGGCATTGTGACAGCAACGAACTGCCGGCCAATTATGTCTTTGATCGCCCCGGCATTGCTGATGGGCCTGATGGCGTGCGCCAGAAGGTGCGTGAACTGCACCGGCGCGGCGCCGAAGTGATCAAATATTGCGCCACCGGCGGCGTCTTCTCGATCGGTACCAGCGTTGGCGCCCAGCAATACACCCAGGCCGAAATGAACGCGCTGGTGGATGAAGCGCACATGCTGGGCCTGAAGGTGGCCGCCCATGCCCATGGCACCAATGGCATCAAGGCCGCGATCCGCGCCGGCGTGGACACGGTGGAGCATGTGAGCTTTGCCGATGCCGAGGCGTTCGAGCTGGCCAAGAAGGCCGGCACCTGGTTTTCCATGGATATCTACAACGATGATTATATCCTGGCCGAAGGCGCAAAGAACGGCGTGCCGGAATCCAGCCTGGCCAAGGAACGCGAGGTCGGCCTGCGCCAGCGCCAGACCTTCCAGGCGGCGTGGAAGGCCGGCGTGAAGATGGCGTTCGGCAGCGATGCCGGCGTCTATCCGCATGGCGACAATGCCCGCCAGTTCGGCAAGATGGTGGAATGGGGGATGACGCCGATCGACGCGATCCGCGCCGCTACGGTGAAAGCCGCCGAGGCGCTGGGCCGCGAGGCAGACGTGGGCCAGATCGCACCCGGCCGCTATGCCGACATCATCGCGGTGGCTGGTGATCCCACCCGCGATGTGACGCTGCTGCGTGATGTGAAGATGGTGGTGAAGGGTGGCGTTATTGCCAAAGACGCCCGCTGATGCCGCGCTGGTTCACCGCGCTGTTCTGGAGCAGCATTGCCATCGCCGCCGTGGTGGTGGGGCTTTCGACGTGGGACGCGTTCAGCGCCAGCCCGCCTGATGCCGATCCGGTGCGACCACGGCAGGTGAAGATCGAGCGCGACAAGTGGGGCGTGCCGCACATCCATGGCAAGACCGATGCCGATGTTGCCTATGGCATCGCGCTGGCCCACGCCGAAGATGATTTCCGCAACCTCGAAGAAGTGCTCGCCGCCGTGCGCGGCCGCGCCGGGGCGATATTGGGCGAAGACGGCGCCGGCATCGATTTTGCTGGCTACGCGTTCGATGCGCGCGGCGTGGCGGATCGGGGCTACATGAGCCTGTCTCCGGCGACGCGTGCGCTGGTTGAAGCCTATGCGCAGGGGCTCAACGATTATGCCCGCAGCCACAGCCAAGAGCAGCGGCTGCAGGGGCTGTTCCCGGTGACGGGGCGCGATATCGTTGCTGGCTTCGTGCTGCGTTCGCCGTTCTTTTTCGGCATGGAGCGCGTGCTGGAACCGCTGGTGAAGGGGGAACTGCCGCCTCGCGATTCCGGCCCGATTGATGAACGTGGCAGCAATGCGTTTGCGGTAACGGCGGCGCGGTCAAGCGACGTCACCACCCGCCTGATCATCAACAGCCACCAGCCGTGGGCAGGCGGCGTGACCTGGTGGGAATTGGTGGTGCATTCGGATGAAGGCTGGGATTTCGCCGGCGCCAATTTCCCCGGCGCGCCGTTCCCGCTTTTGGGTCACAACCGGAATCTGGGCTGGGCCAACACGGTCAACCGGCCTGATCTGATCGATGTGTACAAGCTGGTGCTGAATGACGACCGCACCCAGTATCGCTTCGACGGCCAGTGGCTGCCGCTGGAATCGAAACGCGTCTGGCTGCGGGTGAAGTTCGGCCCGCTGGTGCTGCCGGTGCCGCGCACCGTCTATCGCAGCCGGCATGGGATGGTGATCCTGAACGACAAGGGCGCGTTTGCCATCCGCCATGCCGGCATCGGCGAAGTGGCGCAGGTGGAGCAATATTACCGGCTGAACAAGGCGCAGAACCTGGCCGAATGGCAGGCGGTGATGGCGATGCAGGCGGTGCCGGCAACCAACTTTGTCTATGCCGATCGTGAAGGGCATATCGGCATGTTCTACAATGCCAAATTCCCTGATCGCCCCCCCGGCTTCGACTGGAAGGGCGTGCTGCCCGGCGACACGTCTGCCACATTGTGGACGGGTTACAAGCCGTGGGTTGCCAATCCGATGGTGGTCGATCCCTCATCCGGCTGGGTGGCCAATGCCAACAACATCCCGTGGGTGAGCACGGCGCCGGAGGATAATCTGAA
>JAIXPM010000430.1 GCA_027486275.1 Sphingomonadales bacterium
ACGCTGGATGGCCTGCGGCTGGCGCCGGCGGCAAACGGCGTGGTGGACCTGACCCTGCTGCCGCTGGGCCTGATCGACAGCGCCCGGCTGTCTGCAGGTGCGGCCGGTGTGGCCCAGGGCGCTGGCGCGCTGAGCGGCGCGGTGGACCTTTTGTTGGCGCCGGTGGGCGGCGGTGGCCGGCTGCTGGCGGCGGCGGGCGGACAGGCCGGGCGCGGCATCGGCGTGGTTGATCTGCAACTGGGCAATGATTTTGGCTGGGTGGGCGGTGGCTATACGCAGGGCGGCGCGCTGCCCGTCGGGGCAACCAACCAGGATCGCTGGCATCTGGCGGGCCGTTTCCAACAGGATGTCGGGCCTCTCCAACTCTGGGGCCGGGGAATGTTTGCCCGGCGGACGAACGGTGTTATTCGTGCTGATTGGCATGATGTTGCCCTGGGGCTTTCGGGCGGCACGCGCTGGCAGTGGCGGCTGGCGGTGTCCACGGGTGGCCAGCAGGAGGCGGCGGGTGCCAGCAGCCGGCTGGCGCAGGCGCGCGCCGTGGTCAGCGGGCCGATGGACTTGATCCTGCCGGGCGCAGCCGAGCCGATCAGCCTGGCGGCCGGCGCGGAGTGGCGTCGGCTTCGGCTGGGGGCCGGCGTGGTGCGGGCGCGGGAGCTGTTTGCGGAAGCCGCCGTGCCGGTGTTGCAGGACAAGCCGGCCGCCGAAAATCTGGTGGCGACTCTGGGCGTGCGGCAGGCGTGGTTGGCCGGTAGATCCGAAACGCTGTGGCTGGCGGGCGGGCGTTGGGAGGCATTTCCCGGCATTGCCTTGCGCGGGCAGGTGGCGCGCGGCGTGGATGATTTCGCGACGTTGAGCGGGATGAGCCGCAGCGTCGGGATGATCGCCACGCCGGCGTTCGTGCCGGGGTTTGCGCTCACCGTTGATCGCCGGTGGCAGTCACAGGGCGCGGCGCGGGTACAGGCGTGGGATGTATCGGCCAGCTGGCGCGGGCGGGTGAGCCAGGCCACGCAACTGGCGCTGACGGCGCTGGCCACGCATCACGACCGGGCGGCCTTCACCTTGGTTCCGGTGCCGCGTTTCGCGAGTCTGCTACGGGCGACGCTGGAGACGGGCCCGTGGGCGTTCAGTGCCGGCTGGCGGACCCGTACGGCGCTGGCCGGCGGGCTGGATGTGAGTGTGGAGCGGCAGATCGGCGACCGCGTGCGCCTGGTGGCCAGTGTCAGCAATGCCGGCGATGCAGGCAGCGCTGCCGGTCCGGTGGGTCGGCAGGCGGTGCTGCAACTGGTGGCGGGATTCTAGCCCGCCACCAGCACCAGTTTCCCTTCGCCTTCGTCCACCTTCACCGTGCTGCCATCCGGCACTTCGCCGGCCAGGATAAGCTCCGCCAGCGGGTCCTGCAGATGCTTCTGCACGGTGCGCTTCAGCGGGCGCGCGCCGTAGACCGGATCATAGCCGACACGCGCCAGCCAGCGGCGGGCGGCGTCGGTGAGGTCCAGCGTCACCTTGCGGTCCTTTAGCAGGGCCTGCACGCGGCTCACCTGGATATCGACGATCGGCGCCATCACGTCCTGGCCAAGCCGCTGGAACAGCACGATCTCGTCCAGCCGGTTGAGGAATTCGGGGCGGAAATGGCCGCGCACCACTTCCATCACCTGCGGTTCAGCCTCGCTGATCGGTGCACCATCGGGCAGGGCAGCGATATACTGGCTGCCCAGATTGCTGGTCAGGATGATCAGCGTGTTGGTGAAGTCCACCGTGCGGCCCTGGCCATCGGTCAGCCGGCCGTCATCGAGCACCTGCAGCAGCACGTTGAACACGTCGCCATGGGCCTTTTCCACTTCGTCGAACAGCACCACCTGATAGGGGCGCCGCCGCACGGCTTCGGTCAGCACGCCGCCTTCTTCGTAGCCGACATAGCCGGGAGGCGCGCCGATCAGGCGGGCAACGCTGTGCTTTTCCATGAACTCGCTCATGTCCAGCCGCACCATGGCGCGCGGATCGTCGAACAGGAATTGCGCCAGGGCCTTGGTCAGCTCGGTCTTGCCGACGCCGGTGGGGCCGAGGAACAGGAAGCTGCCCAACGGACGGTTCGGGTCCTGCAGGCCGGCACGTGCACGGCGCACGGCGCTGGAAACCGCCTTCACGGCGGCGGCCTGACCGATCACCTGGGCCGAGAGGATGCTTTCCATCTTCATCAGCTTGTCGCGCTCGCCTTCCAGCATCCGGTCTACCGGAATGCCGGTCCAGCGGGAGACGACCGCGGCAATATCGTCGCCGGTCACTTCCTCGCGCACCATCGCGGCCTGGGTCACCTGCTCGGCTTCGGCCAGCTGGCGTTCCAGTTCGGGGATGCGGCTGTAGGTCAGCTCGCCGGCCTTGGCATAATCGCCGCCGCGCTGCGCCTGTTCCACTTCGATGCGGGCGGCGTCGAGCTGCTCCTTGATGCGGGTGGCGCCGGCCAGCTTTTCCTTCTCGGCCTGCCAGCGCAGCGTGAGTGCGCCGGATTCCTCTTCAAGGCCCGCCAGTTCCTCGTTCAGCGCCACCAGCCGTTCCTTGGAGGCGGCATCGGTTTCGCGGGACAGCGCAGCGGCTTCGATCTTCAGCTGGATGATGCGGCGGTCGAGCGCCTCGATCTCTTCGGGCTTGGACTCCACCTCCATGCGCAGGCGCGAAGCCGCCTCGTCCATCAGGTCGATGGCTTTATCAGGCAGGAAACGGTCAGCGATGTAACGGTTGGAGAGCGTCGCAGCCGCCACGATGGCGCCATCGGTGATGCGCACGCCGTGGTGGAGCTCATATTTCTCCTTCAGGCCGCGCAGGATGGAGATCGTGTCTTCCACGGTCGGCTCGCCCACCAGGACGGGCTGGAAGCGGCGCTCCAGCGCGGCGTCCTTCTCCACATGCTTGCGATATTCTTCCAGCGTGGTGGCGCCGATGCAGTGGAGTTCACCGCGGGCCAGCGCTGGCTTGAGCAGGTTGGAGGCGTCCATCGCGCCTTCCGCCTTGCCGGCCCCCACCAGCGTGTGCATTTCATCGATGAACAGCACGACGTCGCTGCCTTCGGCGCGCACTTCGTCGAGCACGCCTTTCAGCCGCTCCTCGAACTCGCCGCGATATTTGGCCCCGGCGATCAGCGCGCCCATGTCCAGCGACATCAGCCGCTTGTCCTTCAGGCCATCGGGCACGTCGCCATTGGCGATGCGCAGCGCCAGGCCTTCGGCAATCGCGGTCTTGCCCACGCCGGGTTCACCGATCAGCACCGGGTTGTTCTTGGTGCGGCGGGCGAGCACCTGGATGGTGCGGCGGATTTCCTCGTCACGGCCGATCACCGGATCGAGCTTGCCGGCACGCGCCGCCTCGGTCAGGTCGCGGGCATATTTCTTCAGGGCATCAAAACTGTCTTCGGCGCCGGCAGAATCAGCCGTGCGGCCCTTGCGGACGGCGTTGATGGCTTCGTTCAGCGCCTGCGGGGTGACGCCGGCGCCTTTCAGTGCCTTGCCGGCTTCGGTGGTGGTGGCCAGCGCCAGCGCAACCAGCAGCCGTTCGACGGTGACGACACTGTCTCCGGCCTTCACCGCCACCTGTTCGGCGCTGTCGAGCACGCGCACCGTATCATTGTCCCACGCGAGGCTTTGCGCGCCGCTGCCCGATACCTGCGCGATCTTGGCCAGCGCCTGATCGGTGAGTTGCAGCGCGGTGGCGGGCGTGCCGCCAGCGGCCTTGATGAGGCCGGACGCCATGCCCTGCTCATCTTCCAGCAGGGCTTTCAGCACATGTTCCGGTGCAACACGCTGGTGGTTGTTGCGGATTGCGACCGTCTGCGCCGATTGCAGGAACCCCTTGGCGCGATCGGAGAATTTTTCGATGTTCATTGAGGCCGTTCCTCCTGTTCACCGGAGGATATGGTGTGGCTTTATGGCAACACAAGTAGGAGTGTTGCGTAAAATCCTTCAGCGGGGTTTGAGCCAGCCAAACACGAAACCGCCGATGCTGCCAGCGAGGCAGAACAGGATGAAGCCATCCATGCCGCGCGCCCCGGCCAGGGGGGTCATCTGGAACTGGGCGTGCATGGCCATCAGCACGGCCGCGATGGCAAGGCCGCCGGCCAGCGGCCAGGCAATGGGCGCCAGCAGCGGCAGGCGCGGCTTCAGCCAGTGCGCGAAACTGAAGGCGACCAGAAGGGCAAAGCCGAACACCGCCAGCAACGGCAGCAACAGGCCAGCAAAATCGCGGCCCGCCGTTTCTAGCGCCAGACCGGCAGGGATTTTCACCCCCAGATCGAGCAGGCCGGATTGCACCTGCCAGCTTTGAATCATGCTGGCGATGGCGGTGGTGGTGAGGACCGCGGCGGACCAGGCCGGGACAGTACGCAACAGGTCCTTGAGGGATGCCATGTTGTTTTTTTCCTGTTCGTTGCCGCTTCTTACTCCATGATGGAATCGCGAGGAAAGGGTTGATTCGGCGAAAATGGTAATCAAACTGAAAAAGTTGTTAATAACTCTGACAGCGACCATGCATGGCCTCTTAACGGCGAGCACGGCGCAGGCGGAACAGGTGCAGGTGATGGCCAGCGGGCTGGATCACCCGTGGAGCCTTGCCTTTTTGCCGGCAGGTGATGTGCTGGTGACGGAACGTGCCGGGCGGCTGTGGCGGCTCGGTACCGGCGGGCAGAAGCGGGCGATTGCCGGCGTGCCGGCGGTGCGGTTGGCCAGCCAGGGCGGGCTGTTCGACGTGGTGCTGCACCCGAAGTTTGCCGATAATGGCTTGATTTACCTCAGCTATGCCGCCGGAGAGAAGGGGGCCAACTTTACCCGCGTCACCCGCGCCCGGCTGGACGGGGATCGGCTGGTGGAGGCCAAGCTCATCTTCCAGGTCAGCCCGGCCAAGGACACGCCGGTGCATTTCGGCGGGCGCATGGCGTTCCTGCCCGATGGCAGCCTGGTGCTGACCACCGGCGACGGGTTCGACTATCGCGAACAGGCGCAGCGGCTGCAATCAGGCCTGGGCAAGATCATGCGCATGGCCGACGATGGCCGGCCGCTCGCGGGCAATCCGTTCATCGGCAAGGCCGGCGCGCAGCCCCATATCTGGAGCTATGGCCACCGCAATCCACAAGGGCTTGCGGTTGATGCCGTGACGGGCCGGCTGTGGGCGCATGAACATGGCCCACAGGGCGGTGATGAGCTGAACTTGATCCAAAAGGGTGGCAATTACGGCTGGCCGGTGGCGACAAAGGGCCTGGATTACAGCGGCGCCACCATCAGCCCGTTCAAGACCTATCCCGGCATGATCGATGGCCGCGCCGTGTGGGTGCCCTCGATCGCGCCGTCGGGGCTGGCCGTCTATCGTGGCATTCTATGGCCGGCCTGGGCGGGCGATCTGATCGTCGGCGCGCTGGTGAACAAGGAGGTGCGGCGGCTGGATGTGGATGCCGATGGCCGGGTGGTGCGGCAGGAACGCATTTTCCCGTCGATCAAGGCCCGCATCCGCGATGTGCGGGTGGCCCCTGATGGCGCGGTGTGGCTGACGACGGATGAGGATGCGGGCAAGGTGCTGCGGGTCACACCGTAACCCGCAGCCCGCCGGCGCTCAGTGCGCCGTCCACCCGCCGTCGATCACCAGTTCCGAACCTGTCATGTAACGGCTGGCATCGCTGGCGAGGAACACCACGCCCGCTGCGATATCTTCAGGCTTGCCGGCAAAGCCGACAGGGGCGCCGGCACCGACAGCATCGACATCGATGGCATTGGCCCCCGGCTGGCTGGCAGTGGCCAGCGCGGCGGAGAGCGCGCCCGATGTGTCGATCTTCTGCCAGATCGGCGTGTCGATGATGCCGGGGTGGACGCTGTTGCAGCGGATGCCGTCCTTCATGGCCGCGCATTCCATGGCGACAGCCTTCGTCAGCAACCGCACCGCGCCCTTGCTGGCGCAATAGGCGGTCATGCCGGCCGAACCGCCCAGCCCGGCCACCGACGAGATGTTGATGATCGAGCCGCCAACATGGCCATCGGGGCGCGGCGTCCGCATCGCCGGCAGCGCATGCTTGGTGCCGAGGAAGCAGCTGGTGACATTGATGTCCATCTGCCGGTTCCACTGTTCCAGCGTCACATCGGTAATCAGGCCGGAGGTGCCGATGCCGGCGTTGTTCACGAGAATGTCGAGCCGGCCATAGAGATCCATGACGCGCTTGACGAGTTCGCCCCAGCGCGGCTCCTCGGTCACGTCCTGGCCGCGGAATGTCGCCTGGCCGCCGGCGGCTTCGATCAGTTCCACCGTCTTGCGGCCGCCTTCGGAATCGATATCGGTGACGAAAACGATGGCGCCTTCGGCCGCCAGCTGGACGGCGCAGGCGCGGCCGAT
>JAIXPM010000167.1 GCA_027486275.1 Sphingomonadales bacterium
CCGGGAGCGACCTGGTGCAGGAAGACGAGATCGCCCTTCCATTCGCGCACCTTCACCGTGACGCTGGCAAGGCTGGCGAGCTTGGCGGTGAGGGGCACGAGTTCGTGATAGTGGGTGGCGAAGAGGCAACGGCTTTGCAGATCGTCGTGCACGGCTTCCAGCACGGCCCAGGCGATGGCGAGGCCATCATAGGTGGAGGTGCCGCGGCCGACTTCATCGAGGATGACGAGGCTGCGGTTGGTGGCACCGGTGAGGATCGCCGCGGTTTCGACCATTTCGACCATGAAGGTGGAGCGGCCTTCCGCCAGATCATCGGCGGCGCCAACCCGGCTGTAGAGCCGATCGACCACGCCGATATGCGCCGCGGCAGCGGGGACGTGGCTGCCGGCCTGGGCAAGGACGGCGATCAGCGCGTTCTGGCGCAGGAAGGTGGATTTGCCGGCCATGTTGGGGCCGGTGACGAGCCAGACCCGCCGGTCGGCCGACAGATCGCAATCATTGGGAGTGAAGCGCGTGCCGGATTTGCGCACGGCGAGTTCGACAACGGGGTGGCGCCCGGATTCGATATGGAAGGCGGTGCTGGCGTCTACCGTGGGGCGGCACCAGTTTTCGGATGCGGCGAGTTCGGCCAGCGCGGCGGCGACGTCGAGGCGGGCAAGGGCGGCGGCGGTGGCGGCGATGCTGGCGGTATGGGCCAGCGCTGTTTCGCGCAATTCTTCCAGATGCGCCTCTTCAGCGGCCAGCGCGTGATCAGCGGCCTGAGCGATTTTGGTGCCGAGCTCGCCGAGTTCGGGGGAGGAGAAGCGGACGGCGCCGGCCATGGTTTGGCGGTGGATGAAGCCTGAGTCCGCGCGCAGCAGCGGGTCGGCGCGCTGGGCGGGGACTTCGATGTGATAGCCGAGCACGTTGTTGTGGCGGATCTTCAGCGCCGTGATGCCGGTTTCGGCTTTCAGGCGGGTTTCGAGTGCGACCACGGCGGAGCGGCCATCCTTGGACGTGTCGCGCAGCGCATCAAGCGCGGCGTCGAAGCCGGGGCGGATGGCGCCGGGCAGTTCGATGGGCGGTTCGTCCACCAGCGTGCGGGCGAGTTGTTCGACGAGGGCGCCGAGGCCGGAACCGATAGCCTCAAGCGTTTCGGTGAGCAGTTCGGTTGGAGCAGCGCGGGTGGTCAGCGCGTGGCGCAGGGCCAGCGCGCGGGCAAGGCCGGCGGAGAGTTGGCCGAGATCGCGCGGGCTCCAGCGGCCGATGGTGAGGCGGGCGAGCGCGCGGGCGATATCGGGCAGGCCAGCGAGCGTGTCGCGGGTGCCGGTACGGGTGAGCGGATCGGCGATGAACCAGCCGACCAGATCGAGCCGGGCGATGATGGCGCCGGGATCGGTGAGCGGGGCGGCGATATCCTGGCCCAGTTGGCGGGCGCCGGCGGCGGTGACGGTGCGATCGATGGCGGCTTCGAGGCTGTGGCGCGAGCCGGTGCGTTGCAGTTCAAGGCTGGCGCGGGTGGCAGCATCAATGGCCATGCGGCTGCCGGGCAATTCCTGGCGCGGCGGCAGGATCAGTGGTGCAGCTGACCGGGCAGTTTCCTGGACGTACGCCAGCAGCGCGCCGGCGGCGGCCAGTTCGGGGCCGGAAAAATCGCCCCAGCCGTCGAGCGTGGCGACGCCGAAGCGGGATTTCAGCGTGGCTTCGGCGCGGGCTGAGGAGAAGTCTGTGGCGGGGCGAGTGGTGCCCTTGGTGGCGTGGCCTTCGGGCACCAGCAGTTCGGCCGGTGCAAGGCGGGCGATTTCGCCTTTCAGTTCCGCCACGCTGCCGGCCCGGGTGTGGAAGGCGCCGGTGGAAAGATCGAGCCAGGCCAGGCCGGCGGCATCGCTTGTCCCGGCCAGCGCTGCCAGCCAGTTGGAGCGCTTGGGTTCCAGCAGCGCGGTTTCAGTGATGGTGCCGGGCGTCACGATCCGCACGATGGCGCGGGCGACGACGCTCTTGCTGCCGCGCTTCTTGGCTTCGGCCGGGTCTTCCACCTGTTCGGCGATCGCCACGCGGTGGCCGGCGCGGATCAGGCGGGCGAGGTAGTTTTCATGCGCGTGCACCGGCACGCCGCACATCGGAATCGGTTCGCCGCCGTGCTCGCCGCGCTTGGTCAGCGCGATGTCCAGCGTGGCGGCGGCAGCGGCGGCATCCTCGAAGAACAGCTCGTAAAAATCGCCCATGCGGTAGAACAGCAGCGCGTCCGGCACCTCGGCCTTTATGCCGAGATATTGGGTCATCATGGGGGAAGCGGCGGTCACGTCTGAGCGATAGCGCGCGCGGCTTGCGGTGCAAAGGGGCGCGTGAAAGCGGCACAGGGCATGCCAAAGCGCTTGCCCCTTTGCGGCCACAATCCTATCCCTGCGACATATCCCAGTGGAATGGCAAAATGAGCAGCATCGACGACAACGACTTTGGTGACCGCGAGGCACTGGCCTATCACCGCATGGGCAAGGCCGGGAAGATCGACATCGTCGCTTCCAAGCCGATGGCGACGCAGCGCGATCTGTCCCTTGC
>JAIXPM010000135.1 GCA_027486275.1 Sphingomonadales bacterium
ACGTCGCCGTAATAGCCCTTCAGCTTCTGCTTGGCGCGCAGCTGGATGCCGAAATCGCTGACCTTGCCCTTGCGGCGCTGGCCGTGCTGGCCGGGGCCATATTCACGCTTGTTGACCGGGCTCTTCGGACGGCCCCAGATATTCTCGCCCATGCGGCGATCGAGCTTGTACTTGGCGTTGCTACGCTTTGACATTGTTCACCTCAGCTTTGACGACCTGCCGGAATTGGCGGGTCTACCCGGTCTCGCCACAAAAGCCTGTTGCCAGAGTGGGCCGCCGCTTCACCGGGGTGCGGGGCCAGATGCGAAGCGGGTGCGTTAGGGGGGTGCGCCCCCGGAGTCAAGACGCGCCACCATCGTGAAAGGCCAATTTCCTTGACTTTGCGCCCCCGAATCGTCAGGGGGAGCCATTCCCGCCAATTCAAAACCGGAGCCACTTCATGGCACGCGTGACTGTTGAAGATTGCGTCGACAAGGTTTCCAACCGGTTCGACCTCGTGCTGCTGGCCGCGCATCGCGCCCGTAACATCTCGTCCGGCGCAGAGCTGACCATTGATCGCGACCGCGACAAAAACCCGGTCGTGGCCCTGCGTGAGATCGCCGAAGAGACGATCCGCCCGGCTGATCTGAAGGAAACCATGGTGCAGGGCATGCAGCGTGTGCAGGCTGAAGATGATGACACGCCCGATGTGATCGGTTCGCTGTCGGCCTCGGCCGAAGCCCTGCGGATCACCGCTGCGCAGCCGCCGCGGAATCAGAACATGGGTGGCGATTACGAATGAGCCGGCTGCAAACAACGCACAGCGTTGTTTGCTGAAGCGGCGAATTCCGGCCGGCGACCAAAAAAGGCGACCTTGTAGGTCGCCTTTTTCGGGTGTCGTCCGACGGCGTGGCTCCGCCACGCTCTTTCTTCCTTCTTCCCTTTCCGCAACAGCGGGGTCGGCGGCTTTGCCGCCGGCCGCGTTCTCAATACCCTGTCGGCGCCACCGTCCGCCCCAGGAACTTCAGCCGCGTGATCCACGTGTGCACTTCCAGGCCCGGCGTGGCGTGGGTGGCGCCGGGATAGACCATCAGATCAAACGGCGTCTTCGCCCGCTGCAGTGCCGTCATCAGCGCGGTGGAGTTTTCAAACACCACATTGTCATCCGCCATGCCGTGGATCAGCAGCAGCGGGTCCTTGATCTTGCCGGCATTACCCAGCGCGCCTGATCTTGCATAGACGGCCGGTTCCGTGACCGGATTGCCGAGATAACGCTCGGTATAGGCGGTGTCGTACAGTTCCCAGCGTGTCACTGGCGCGCCGGCAATGCCCGCCGCAAACCCGCCCGGCGCGGCTTCCAGCAGCTTCAGCACCATGTAACCGCCGTAGGACCAGCCATTGACCGCCACCTTGCCGGCCCAGGGTTGCGCTTTGATCCATTGCAACGCCTGCACCTGGTCCTGCACCTCGACGCCGCCCATGGCGCGGAAGATGGGCGCCTCAAACGCCATGCCGCGGTTGTTGCTGCCGCGATTGTCGAGCTGGAACACCGCCCAGCCCTTGGCGACCAGATATTGCTCGATCGGCGCAGTGAAGCGCTTGTGGACATTGTGCGCATGGGGGCCGCCATAAACCTGCATCAGCACCGGGAACGGGCCGGGGCCAGCGGGTTTCAGCAGGCGCCAGTCCATCGCCTGGCCATCCGCGGCGGTGAGCGTGCCGAATTGCGGCACCACATGGCTGGCGAGATAGGGCGCATAGGGGTGATTGGCATCGAGGCGGTTCTCCTCGATCCACGCCAGCCGCTTGCCGGCCCCGTCACCCAGCCACACCTGCGCTGGCTGGCTGGGGGTGGAACTAGTGACGATCATGCGCTGACCGGCATCATCCATCACCGCTTCGTGCCAGCCGCCGGGCGCGGTCAGGCGCTGCGGTTTGGCACCGGCCTTGCGGAAATCGAGGCCATAGACATGCTTTTCCAGCGTGGAATCGGCAAAGCCAGTGAACCACAGCCGACCGCGTCTTTCATCAACGCCCACCAGTTCATCCATCACCCAGCGCCCGCTGGTCACTTGCTGCGCTGTGCCGCCGGTAAGGCGATAGAGGTGGCGATAGCCGTCGCGCTCGCTGGCCCACAGGATGCTGCCGTCCTTCAGCGGGCGGAAATTGTCATGGATATTGACCCAGGTCTTTGCGGTCTCGCTGGCAAGCACCCGCGACGCACCGGTGACGGGATCAACGGCAAGGATATCGAGCCGCTGCTGATCGCGCGTCAGCCGCTGCACATACAGCGTCTTGCCATCCACGGCCCAGGCGACACGGGCGACATAGATGTCGGCCGACGGGCCAAGATCGACCTTGGTCTTGCCCGTTCCATCCGGGTTCACCAGCCACAGCGATACATCGGCATTGGCAGTGCCAGCCGCCGGATAGGCCTGGGTGAACAGGCGGGTGCCATCGGCACCGATGGCAGCGCGCGTCACCTGCTTCACCGGGGATTCGTCGACGCGCGCCACGGCGATGCGGCTGTCGTCAGGTGCCCACCAGTGACCGTCGAACCGGTCCAGCTCTTCCTGCGCGATGAACTCGGCAACGCCCCAGCTCACCTTCGGCGTGTTTTCCCCGGCCACTTCGCGCGCATTGCCGTCGGCCAAGGCTTGCACGAACAAATGGCCGTCGCGCACGAAGCTGGCAAAGCCGCCCTTGGGGCTCAGCTTGGCATCTGTTTCGGTTTCCGGTGTCTGGGTCAGGCGGGTGACGCTGCCATCAAGGCCGGCCACCCACAGATCGCCGTCCACTGGCACCAGCAGGCGTTTCGCATCGGGCGCCCAGGCATAATCGGTGATGCCCTTGACGTCGGCAATGCGCCGGCGTTCGCGGTTCATGCGTTCGGCTTCGGACAGCGCAGCGCCACTGGACAGCTTTTCCGAATCGACCAGCATCCGGCTTTCACCGGTCGCGGTGTCCACCGCCCACAGGTCGAATCGGTCCTTGTCGCTTGGCCGGCTTTTCAGCAGCGTCGCCAGCCGGCCATCGGGGGCCAGTTTCAGCACACGCGGCCGCGGGCCGCCCAACGAAGGTGAGGCATAGACGCGCTCCAGCGTCAGTGGCTGTGCCTGCGGTGTCTGCTGGGCCATCACGGGCACACCAACCAGCAGAGCCGAGGCCAACAACGCAAGCTTCATTCCCATTCCCCCAATTTCACGCCCGGCCCGGCATTTCCGCTTGGCCGGGATATATGACAATCGTGCGTCATTGCCGCACCCTTGCTCCTGCGCCAAGTGGCTGCTAGCAAGAAACAGGCGACGGTTTGTCCGTTGCTATTTCCGCGCTCCTTCGCGCTGCCGCCGCATCTGCTGGCCGGTGTTTCGCGAGTGGGCCTGGGACTTTGGTGGTTACAGCCTTGCACCGTGCAGGAACAGCTGGCCACACTTGATGACTTGAAGGACGCGGATGAACGGATTGATCGAACTGGCGAAAGGACAGCGCTTCATGCGCCGCCTTGCCAGCGGTCAGGCTGCCGCGCCTGCTGATTTCACCCGCATTTCCCGCATCTGCCGGCGCCATCATTCCGATGTCGTCGGCCTTTTCATATCGCGTCGCCCTGTTGCCGCCCGCTTGTCGGGTGTCGAGGCCTGGGTTGGCGCCACGGAGACCATCAATGTCCAATCGCATGCTTATCGACGCCCGCCACCCGGAAGAAACACGGGTGGCCGTGATCAACGGCCAGCGCATCGAGGAATTTGATTTCGAAGCGGCTGACAAGCGTCAGCTCAAAGGCAATATCTATCTCGCCAAGGTGACCCGGGTTGAACCGTCGCTGCAGGCGGCGTTCGTGGAATATGGCGGCAACCGCCACGGCTTCCTGGCCTTTTCCGAAATCCACCCCGATTATTATCAGATCCCCAAGGAAGATCGCGACGCCCTGCTGCGCGAGGAAGCCGAACTGGCCGCCGACGATCATGGCCATGACGGCGAAGAGGGCGATGAATCCGATGATGTGCTGGAAACCGGCGGCCATCATGATGAACCGTCGGATGCGCTGCGCCGCAAGCGCATGGCGCTGCGCCGCCGGTACAAGATCCAGGAAGTCATCCGCCGCCGCCAGGTGATGCTGATCCAGGTGGTGAAGGAAGAGCGCGGCTCCAAGGGCGCGGCGCTCACCACCTATCTCAGCCTCGCCGGCCGTTATTGCGTGCTGATGCCCAACACCGCGCACGGCGGCGGCATTTCCCGCAAGATTTCCAACCCGGCCGATCGCAAGCGCCTGAAGCAGGTGATGGCCGATCTGCACCTGCCGAACGGCATGGGCGCCATCGTGCGCACCGCCGGCCTGAAGCGCAGCGCCGCCGATATCCGCCGCGATTTCGATTATCTTACCCGCCTGTGGGATGAGATCCGCGAGAAGACCCTGGCCAGCCAGGCCCCGGCGCTGATTCATGAAGATTCGGGTCTCATCAAGCGCGCCATCCGCGACGTCTACAATCGCGAGATCGATCAGGTGCTTGTGGAAGGCCGCGGCGGTTTCGACGCCGCGCACCGCTTCATGTCGATGCTGATGCCCAGCCACGCCGCCAAGGTGGTGGAATATGAAGGCAGCGTGCCGTTGTTCCAGCGCTTCGGCGTCGAGGATCAGTTGGAAGCCATGTACCAGCCGGTCGTCCAGCTGAAATCGGGTGGTTACCTGGTCATCAACCCGACCGAGGCTTTGGTGTCGATCGACATCAACTCCGGGCGTTCCACCCGCGAATATGGCATCGAGGAAACCGCCACCAAGACCAACCTGGAAGCCGCCGACGAGATCGGCCGCCAGTTGCGC
>JAIXPM010000460.1 GCA_027486275.1 Sphingomonadales bacterium
GCAAGCGGATCGCCGGCAGCGGCCTGGCGCACGGTGCGGGGCTTTTCACCCAGCGGCGTGCGCTCGGCGCGGGGCGGGCGGGCGTCGCGGGGCGGACGGGCTTCACGCGGTGGGCGGGCTTCACGCGGTGGGCGGGCTTCGCTGGGTGCCCGTGCTTCGCGGGGCGGCCTTGCTTCACGCGGCGCGCGTTCGTCGCGGCGGCGGCGATCCGATCGTGGTGCTGCCTCGGCATCCGGTGCTGCATCCTGTGCTGCAACCGGAGCAGCAGCGGCAGGCGCAACATCGTCAGCCCGGTCGCGGCGCGGCTTGCGGGCACGGCGGCGATCACCGCTGCGCTTCTCGGCAGGCGCTTCCACTGCGTCGGCGGCCTCGGCTGGTGCCGGCGCGGCCACCTGCACGGTGGCGGCATCACCCTTCCAGCGGGCGATCTTCTGCCGGGTCAGCTTTTCGATGTTGGCGAGATTTTCGGCGTCTTCCGGCGTTGCAAAGCTGATGGCGATGCCGGTGCGTCCTGCCCTGCCTGTACGCCCGATGCGGTGGACATAATCATCCGGGTGCCACGGCATGTCGAAATTGATCACGTGGCTCACGCCCGGCACGTCGAGCCCGCGGGCGGCGACATCGGACGCGACGAGGATGGTGATGTCACCCTGCTTGAAGCGGTCGAGCTCGCGGATGCGGTCGCTCTGTTCCATGTCGCCATGGATCTGGCCCACCGGCATACGGGCGCGCTTCAGCACATCGGCCAGGTCGCGCACCATCGTCTTCTTGTTGCAGAAGATGATCGCGGTCTTCACATCGTCCTGGGCGAGGATCGAGCGCACCAGATCCTTCTTGTCGCGGTTCGATGTTTCCACCACCCACTGGGTGATGTTGGTGTTGGTGCTGGCGGCCCGCGCAACCTCGATGCTCTTCGGGCTTTCCATGAACTGGTCGGCCAGCTTTTTGATCGGCGGCGGCATGGTGGCCGAAAACAGCAGGGTCTGCCGCGATTTCGGCAGCTTGGAGCAGATGGTCTCGATATCCGGGATGAAGCCCATGTCGAGCATGCGATCGGCTTCATCGATCACCAGCATGGCGCAGCCCGACATCAAGATCTTGCCGCGGTTCATCAGGTCCATCAGGCGGCCCGGCGTGGCGATCAGCACATCGACGCCCTTTTCCAGCGCCGCAAGCTGATCGCCCATCGAAACGCCGCCGATCAGCAGCGCCATCGTCAGCTTGTGGTTCTTGCCGTACTTGTCAAAATTCTCGGCAACCTGCTGCGCCAGTTCGCGGGTCGGTTCCAGGATCAGGCTGCGTGGCATCAGGGCGCGGCTGCGGCCTTCGGCAAGGATATCGATCATCGGCAGCACGAAGCTGGCGGTCTTGCCGGTACCGGTCTGGGCAATGGCGATGATGTCCTTGCCCATCAGCACCGACGGGACGGCCTGGCGCTGGATCGGCGTGGGCGTGTCATAGCCGCTGTCTGCAACGGCGCGCAGCAGGGCATCGGAAAGGCCCAGGTCGGAAAAGCTCATCGTATTCCTGTGAATGGGGGCGGTGTCCGCCCGGATTTATTCAGGGGTGCCATGCGGGGCAGGGCGGCAAAAGTCAATGGCAGTGCCGGGTTTCGCCTTTGGCCCAAAACCAAACGGGGCGGCTGTTGCCAGCCGCCCCGCGGGGTTCAACCGTTGCCGGTCAGATCAGAAGCGGAAGCCCGCTGCCACACCGTAACGCCGGGGTTCCAGCGTGAAGATGTTGGTGAACAGGCCCGACGACTGGTCGGTGACATACAGACCGGTGACGGCGCTGTTGTTGGTCAGGTTCTGCACGAAACCGCGGACATAGAACTTGTCATCCGGGCCGTTGAACTGGATCTGAGCGTTGATCACGGTGAAGCTCGGCACACGGTTGATGGCACCGTTGAAGATGTTGCCGAAGCTTTCGCCGGTGTGAGCCAGATCGACGCGCGGGATCAGGTTCATGCTTTCGCCGATCGGGAAGGTATACTGCACACCCGCCGAGAACTTGTAGGTCGGCGCCTGCGGCAGCTGGTTGCCCCGCAGGTTGGTCAGCACGCCTTCCGGCAGCATCTGCACACCGCCGAAGGCCGCACCCACGGTGGGTGACAGCGCCTGCAGCACGCCGCAGAACGAGAAGGCGCCGGTGGCACCGTTCAGGCCGCTGTCGGTTGGGAAGGCCGACGGTCCGCGCAGGCCAGCGCCGGCCTGCAGGCCCGGAATGGCACCCGCGTTGATCAGCGTGTTGGCCTGGCCCACGAAGCCGTTGGCACCAGCGGCGTTGCCGGCCGTGGTCGGGACCACGGCGCAGTTGGAACCGTTGGAAATGTCCTTGATGATCACGGCATCGCTGCGGCCGCCCGACGGATCGCGCGGGTTGGCGAGGAACTTGTCGCTGGCCACCTTGGTATACAGATAAGACGCGTTCAGGTTGATCAGCAGGTTGCGGGTTGGCGACAGGATGAATTCGCCTTCCAGACCGTAGACATTGGCATCAACGTTGTCGTTCACCGAGGTGCGGGCGGTGATGCGGCTCAGCTGCAGGCCCTTGTACTTGTAGTAGAAGGCGGTGACGTTGGCGCGCAGCTTGCCATCAAGGAAGCTGTTCTTGGAGCCGATTTCAAACGCGTCCACGAATTCCGGGGTGAACGTGTCCGGCACGGCGAAGATCGGCTGCAGCGGCGGGTTGATGCCGCCCGATTTGTAGCCGCGCGAGTACGACGCATAGAGCAGATTGTCTTCAGTGATCTGCCAGTCGAGCACGAAGCGCCCGGTCACGGCATTCTGGCTGACTTCGCGATTGGAGAAGGGCTGGATGCCGGCGCGGTTGGGATCGCCGTCGAAGCCGGC
>JAIXPM010000077.1 GCA_027486275.1 Sphingomonadales bacterium
CAGGCTGGCGGCGATCAGGCCGCCCCCGCTCGCGCACGCGCCGGCGAAACCACCACCGCCGCCGATGGCGAGATCGTCGTTTCGGGTGAGCGCCCGATCCGCGAATCGGAACGCGCCGCACTGCTGGTGCAGAAGAACAGCGACCAGCTGGTTAGCGTGCTGTCGGCCGACTCCGTGGGCCGTCTGCCCGACCAGAACATCGCCCAGGCCGTGTCCCGCCTGCCCGGCGTTGCTGTGCAGCGCGACCAGGGCCAGGCCCGTTACATCAACCTGCGCGGTTCGCCGCTGAACTGGACCACCCTGTCGTTCGACGGCATCAACGTCATCTCGCCGGAAGGCCGCGATGCGCGCTTTGACTCGATCCCGTCGGCGATTGCCACCCAGGTGATCGTGCGCAAGGCGGTGACGCCTGACATGACCGCCGAGACGATCGCGGGCAACGTCAACGTCATCACCCGCTCCGCCTTCGACTATAAAGGCCTGCACGTCGCGGCGCGCGGCGGCATCGGCTATGTCGATCTGGGCGGCGGCAAGGAATATGAAGCCACCGGCGTGATTTCCGATCGCTGGGAAACCGGCATCGGTGAAATCGGCGCGGTGTTTTCGGGCAGCTATTATCAGCGCACCATGGCCACCGACAACACCGAGACCGATTGGGAAACGGTGAGCCGCGACCTGCGCCCGGTGGGTGCCAGCGATCCGGCCAACAGCCTGGTGGATAATGGCGGCCTGCGCCGCGTGTGGGCGCGTGAAACCGAAAACAAGCTCTATCGCCTGACCCGCCGCAACTACAGCGTGTCGGGCCGCCTGGAATGGGCGCCGGACAGCGACAACAAGCTGTTCGTCACCTCGATCTTCTCGGCCTTCACCGATAACGAGCTGCGCTCCAACTACATCTTCGATCTTGATGACCAGGAAGGCCGCGTCCCCAACCTGAACACCGCCTGCGCCAACACCGTGTTGGCCCCCAACACCACCGGCTATGCCGATGCCTGCGTGAACAGCCCGTTCCGCGGCACGGTGCACGGCATCGACATCAACTCCAACCTGCTGAGCCGCGAGTTCGAGCAATCGGTGTTCATCAACACCATTGGCGGCGATCACAAGACCGGCGCGTGGACAATCAGCTGGCGCGGCAACTACACGCGTTCGAAGGACGATCGCAGCTTCCCGGCGCAGCTCAACTATGACAGCCCGGGTTTCGGCACCAACGGCGCCACCGCCACCAGCCGCCCGACCGTGTTCTATGATCTGACCGATCCGCAGGCCCAGCGCGTGGAACTGTATCGCACGCTGCGCGCTGCCGATGGCACGCTGTCGCGCGGTGACCGCGTGCAATCGGTGGTTGATTTCCCGCTGTCGCTCACCCGTGTGCGCGGCCAGAAGGCGGTGGATACCACCGAAGCCTATACCGGTCGCATCGACATCAGCCGCGAAACCGAAGTGTTCGGCAACACCAAGTTCAGCTTTGGCCTGCAGTATGACAACCGCGTCAAGGAAGTCGATGAAAGCCTGCTGGACGTGAGCAGCAGCAGCACCTTCAACGGCCTGAATGTCTTCACCCAGGCCAATCTGCCGCTCACCCCGCAGGCCGTCAGCATCCCCGGCAATTATCTCGGCAAGCTGCCGCTGGGTTACAGCTTCCCCTATTTCGGCAAGCAGAACATCATCGACGTGGTGCGCGCCACTGAGCCGTTTGCGGCCTACAATTTCAACAACAACAACTATTACAAGGTGGCCGAAGAAGTCTGGTCTGGTTACGCCATGGCGGTGACCAAGATGGATTGGGGCAGCATCGTTTATGGTGCCCGCTTCGAGAAGGTGACCAACGAAGCCACCGCCTTCCGCGCCCTCACGGCCGGCGGCCCAGTGAACACGCTGAACACCATCAATCGCGATTTCACGCAAGTCTATCCCAGCCTGCACTTCAACTGGAACGCCGCCGAAGACATGAAGGTGCGGTTGTCGTTCAACACCGGTGCCGCCCGTCCGGATTACCCGGTGCTGCGTCCGAACTTCACCTTCAACGATGCCAATCTCACGGTTTCGGGCGGCAACCCCGATGCCAAGCCGGAAAAGACCCGCGGCGTCGATCTGTACTGGGAATATTACCCGCGCCGTGGCGGCTTCATGATGGTGGGCGCCTATTACAAGGACGTGCGCGACGTGCTGTTCGGCTCCACCCGCCAGTTCGGGCTGGACATCCTGAATTCGAACGGCGTCAACCGTGCTGACTATATTTTCTCAACCACGCTGAACGGCGGCAAGGGCAAGGTTTATGGCGTCGAGGCCGCGCTGCAGCTGCAGCTCGACAATTTCCTGAGCGAGGATCATTGGTGGGGCGGTTTCGGCATCCAGACCAACGTGTCGCTCAACAAGAGCGAAGCCATCACGCCCAATGGTGACAAGGTGCGCTTCCCCGGCACGTCCGACATGGTGCTGAACGTTGGCCCCTATTATGAAAAATACGGCTTCTCGGCCCGCGTCTCCTATCAGTATCGTTCCAGCTGGATCGATGGCTTGGGTGAACCGGGTGTGGGCGGCGACTTCTATTGGGCCGCCGATGGCGAGCTCGACGTGTCGGCCCGCTATGCCATCACCAAAAACATTGAAGTCTATGCCGATTTGTCGAACCTGCTGAACGGCCCCGGCCGGCGCTTTGTGGGCAACGATGCCCGCAGCATCGAGCGTGAGACCTTCGGCCGGCGCTTCACCGGCGGCTTCCGCGTCACCTATTGATTGCTATCATGCCTGCCGCAGCCCTGTGCTGCGGCAGGCCTCGCAACAGGAGCGGTTCCATGCGCTTGATCACTCTGGCGGCATGGGCCGCTCTTTGCGTTTCCCCCGCCTTCGCCCACGGCGACCATGGCGGCCTGGCCGAACGGCACCAGAACAAGCCCACCGCCGGGGCCGTGCCCACCAAGGGCCGGCTGTGGCTGCCCGGCGACCATCATATCCATTCCGAATTTAGCGCCGATTACGAGCCCAACCCGGCCAGCCCGCAGAC
>JAIXPM010000099.1 GCA_027486275.1 Sphingomonadales bacterium
AACACCACGCGTTTCGTGGTGTTGAGCCGGGAGCCCGTGGTGCCGCCGCTGGGGCTGCCGGCGATGACCAGTTTCAATTTCGAGGTGCGTTCGGTGCCGGCGGCGCTGTTCAAGGCGCTAGGCGGCTTTGCCACCAATGGCGTGAACATGACGAAGCTGGAATCTTACCTGCGCGACGGCAAGTTTTCTCAGGCGGAGTTCTATGCCGAGATCGATGGATCCCCGCTGGAACCGCCGGTGGCACGGGCGCTGGAGGAACTGGCATTCTTCACCAACTGGGTGAAGATTATTGGCACCTATCCCCGCGCACGAGATCGGGCAGATTAATCAGGCGGGTGCGCGCAGCAGGCGCACCAGCGCCTTGCCGAAGCGGCGTTCGACGACGCGTTCCCAATCGCAGGTGAGGGGATCGGCTGCGGCCGTCTCGACGCTGACCAGCGCGCCCGGCGCGATCCAGCCGCGTTCGTGGAGATGGCTGAGCGCCGGATCGGCAAAGCCAAGGCCATAGGGCGGATCAAGGAAAACAAGGTGATGTGCGCGCGGTGCGCCGCCGATGCTGGCAACCGGGCTTTGCCGCACATCGCCGGTGGCGCCCATGGCGGCGAGATTGGCGCGGATGGCCTTCACGGCGGCGGCGTCATTATCGATGAAGCAGGCCGTGCCGGCGCCGCGCGACAGCGCTTCGATCCCCAGCGCCCCGGTGCCGGCGAACAGGTCGAGCACGTCCAGGCCATCAAATGTGCCCAGCCGGCTGGTGAGCATCGAAAAGATTGCTTCGCGGGCGCGGTCGCTGGTCGGCCTGGTCGATTCCCCGGCTGGGGCTTTCAGGGCGCGGCCCCGCCAGCGCCCAGAGATGATGCGCATCAGCGCGGCTCCGTTTTGGTGGCTTTCAGCATCGCTTTCAGCAGGGCCACATCGGAATCGGGGATTTCATCGGCCATGCGCGGCGGCAGATCATCCAGGCCGATCGGGCCATAGGCAACGCGGATCAGCCGGTTCACCTGCAGCCCGACATGTTCCAGCACGCGGCGCACTTCGCGGTTCTTGCCTTCACGGATG
This sequence comes from Sphingomonadales bacterium, assembly GCA_027486275.1. The sequence continues at coordinate 1,060 of JAIXPM010000099.1, forward strand.
GTGACGATCAGCCAGAGATTATGGCCGGTCTTGCGTTCGATATCCGCCAGGATCGAGCCGTAGTGAACGCCATCGATCGTGACGCCATCAGCCAGGCTTTCCAGCGCGGCTTGGGTGACTTCACCAAAGGCACGCACACGATAGACACGCGGCACGCCGGAAGACGGCAGTTCGAGCGCGCGCTTCAGTTCGCCATCGGTGGTGAGCAGCAGCAGGCCTTCGGTGTTCATGTCGAGCCGGCCAACGGGGAAGACGCGCGGCAGGCCGGGGGGCAGTATATCCATGATCGTCGGCCGTCCGGCGGGATCGCGCGCGGCGGTCAAGAAACCGGCAGGCTTGTGGAAGCGATAGAGCTTGGCGGGCGCGATGCCGGCCACAGGTTCGCCATCCACGGTAACGTTAGCGAGATTGGTGATGTTGAGCGCCGGCGTGGTGAGCACTTCGCCATCGATGGCGATGCGGCCTTCGGCGATCATGCGTTCGATATCGCGGCGCGAACCAACGCCGGCACGGGCCAGCGCCTTGGCGATGCGCTGCGCCGCCACTTCGGTTTGCCGCACGGGCGCCGTGGCCCGCTTGACGCGCGGTTGTTCGGCGCGCGGCGCCGGCTTGCCGGGGCCAGAGGCGGAGCGGGCAGGGCGTTCGCCGCGCTGCGGTCGTTCGGTGCGGGCCGGACGGTCGCGCAGGTCTGGCCGTGCACCCCTGGGTGGGCCTTCGCTGCGTTGGAGTCCTTCGGCCCGGTCAGGGCGTTCGCCGCGCTGCGGTCGTTCGGTGGGGGCCGGACGGTCGCGCAGGTCTGGCCGTGCACCTCTGAATGGGCCTTCGCTGCGCTGGGGGCCGTCGGCCCGGTTAGAGCGCTCAGCGCGTTGCGGGCGTTCGGTCCGGTCCGGGCGGCCGCTGCGCTGCGGGCGTTCGCTGCGCTCTGCGCGGGCCGGACGTTCGGAACGGGTCGGCCGCGGCGAGCGATCGTCACGCTGCGGGCGGTCGCCACGTGGCGGGCGCTCGTCGGTTTCGGCGCGCTCGCGGCGGTCGCTCCAGCCCGCAGCGCGTTGGTCCCGGCGCGACAGCGGCGGGGCGCCAGGCGGACGTTGGTCAGTGCGGGGGCCAGAGCGGGTGCCAGAGCGGGCAGGCGCACGCTGACCCGTTTTGGGGCCGGTGGGGCTGGCCGGGCGTTTGCCGCCGGTTGGTTTGCGGGGTGGTCGCATGGCGCATCCCATGCGGCCGGGCCGCCGGATTGTCAAAAAGAGAAGGGGCCGATGTTTCCACCGGCCCCCCGCTCAGTTTTGGTTGATCAGGCGATCAGAACTTCACCTGCACACCGCCGTAGAAGAAGCGGCCGGTGTTGGTGTAGATCGCCGAGCCGGCGCCGTCGCCCAGGATCAGGTCCAGCGGCGGCAGTTGGTCGAAGATGTTGTCCACACCCACGTAGGCCGAGATACCCTTGTACACCTTGGCCGTGAAACGCACGTCCGAATAGGTGATCGCCGGGTAACGGACAATCGGGAAGGCATCCAGGTTCGTCGGCGGACGGGTCTGTTCACTGTTCTGCGAAGCCCAGCTGCCAACGGTCTGCTTGCTCAGGTAGCGGAAGCTATAGAGCAGATCGAAGGCCTTGTAGCCCACGGTCACGTTCAGCTGGCCGTTGAGTTCCGGGTTGCCCAGCGTGCCATGTTCGCGGGTCAGGAAGTTCGGCTGGGTGATCGAGGTGTAGCTGTGACGCTTCAGCAGCAGCGAAGCCAGCGCCCGCACGTTCAGGCGCCAATCTTCACCAAAGCTGTGGGTGTAGGCGGCGTCGAAGTCGATGCCCTTGGTCAGCTGACGGGCATAGTTGAACGGACCGGTGATGAACGACTGACCGGTGGTGGTCAGCGGGAATTCCTGACCATTGTGGCGGATGTTCGACTGGCCGCGGAACGTGCCATCCGGGTTACGGAATACGGCAGCGCAGAACGGGTTGTTGATGCCGCCCGGATCGTCATAGCATTGGTTGATCACGGTCTGCGCCGCGACGGTGTTGATCGCGTCGGTCAGCGCAATGCGATAGAAGTCAACGCTGGCGACGAAGCCCGGCAGGTAGGACGGGGTGTAGACCATGCCCACGGTCCAGCTGTCCGATTTTTCGGCGAACAGGCCAGGATTGCCGCCGCTCAGACCCGAGATGCCGGACGAGGGCTCGTTGCGGAACGGCAGCGTCACACCACCAAAGGTCTGCGTGGTGGGCACACCGGCAGCGCGGCAGTTGGCAACCCGGTTCGGGTTGTTGTTGATGTTCTGCACGCCGCAGGGATCAGCCAAACCGTTGAGGAAGGTCTGCGACTGGGCAGCGAACAGGTCGCTCTGCGTCGGTGCGCGGATAGCGCGGCCGTAATTGGCGCGGATGCGCACATCATCAACCGGGCGCCAGATGCCGCCCACGTTGTACGAATAAACGGTTCCGGTGTTGCCCGCCGAATAGTTCGACACGCGGCCGGCCGCTTCCACGGTGAGTTCCTTGAAGAAGGGAACATCCTTCAGGATGGGCAGGCGGACTTCGCCAAAGGCTTCCCAGACGTCCAGACGCGGCGGGTTGAACGTCGCGATGGAGTTCAGGAAGGTCTGGCCGGTGCGGGTGACATCGTCGAACGCAGAGAAGCTGCGCTCCTGGCGCCATTCGCCGCCGATCGAGAAGCCAACCGGGCCACCGGGCAGTTCGAACAGCTTGCTCGAATCGCCTGAAACGGTGGCGATGGCGTTGAACTGTTCAGACCACTGCTTGCGGCTCGACGTGTGGCCTACATAGGCCAGCGCGTCGGCTTGCGGGGCACCCAAGCCGAACAGGTTGATCGGGCGGCAGGCCGGATCGTCGTTGGTGGTGCTGGCATCATTGTTGATCGAGCAGACGATCTGGCCGGCGGTATTGCGCACGGCGTTCACCGCGTTGGTGAAGCGGGCCAGATGCACGTTGCCGCGGGTCTGATAGAAGGTTTCAACGCGGCCATAGTTGAAGGCGACGTTGTAGCTCCAGGTGTCCATGAAGCTGCCCTGGGCACCGACAACGGCGCGGAACAGTTCACGGCTGTGGTTTTCACCGCGGCCACCGAAATCGATGTTGAAGCGGCTGATGGTGAAGTTGCCGCTGGCCGGCAGGCTGGTGGTCAGCAGGTCACGCGCCTGCTGGGTCAGGAACGGGTTGCTGATGTTCAGCGTCGGGTTCAGGGCGCCCGACGAGAAGGTCGGCTGGCCTTCCTGCAGCGATTCGGTGCGCACCCACTTGGCTTCGAAATAGGGGCGGAACGCGTCCGACACTTCAAAGCTGCCAATCAGGTTGGCGGCATAGCGGGTGTTGCCGATCTGCATCAGGCCGGTTTCACGCAGGGTCGAGCCAAGGCCACCCAGGCCGTTGCCCGAACCGAACGGACGGAAATCGCGCTGCACGTTGTTGCGCACCAGCGTGCCATCCGGGTTGAACACGAACACGTTGCCGAACTGCGACGTGCCGGCAACGTTGAAGACGCCGCCGCAGTTCAGCGTGGCGCGGGCACCGGGAGCAACGCCCTGGCAGGTCGAAGTGTAGGCACCGCCGGTGGAGATGCCGATGTTCTTGAGGCCGGTGATGAACTGGGTATCGGGAGTGCCGTTGCCCGCCGCCGGCTCACCAGCTGTGTCTTCCACAAGCTGGAACTGCGAACGGCCGGTGACTGCGCCAGTGTTGGGGCGATCAGCAAAGAACAGCGGATCGCTCTTGTTGTATTCCAACGACACGGCAATGTTGCCACGACCGTCGGCGAAGTTCTTGCCGGCGGTGATGGTGGCCAGATATTGGGCCGAATCACCACGCGACGAGATGCCAGCTTGGGCGCGACCCATGATGCCTTCGAAATCGCGCTTCAGCACGAAGTT
>JAIXPM010000124.1 GCA_027486275.1 Sphingomonadales bacterium
CGGCTGGCCAACGGCGGGCGTTAAGCCACCCGCCCGCCAGTCATCGCCACTGGCACTCCGGTCGTCTCCGGCCAGCTGAGCGGTTTGCCGTCCAGCACCCGCACCGCCAGCCACGCAAAGGCTTCGGCTTCCAGCGCGTCGCCGTTCCAGCCGACGGCTTCCACTGCATCGCAGGGCACGGCGCAGCGCTGGGCAAGTTCGGCCATCAAGACCGGGTTCAAGCGCCCGCCACCCGTCACCAGCAGACGGCCGATGGGGGGCACATGGGTGAGGGCAAGGCGCACCGTCTCGGCCGTGAACGCCGTCAAAGTCGCCGCGCCATCGCCGGGTGAGAGACCGCGCAAGGCACCGATATCCCAGGCATTGCGGTCCAGCGATTTGGGCGGAGCGGCGTCGAACCACGGATTGTCGCATAAGGTTTGCAACACATTATCGTGGGCCATTCCGCTGGCGGCGACCTTGCCATCTTCGTCGTAACTGCGGCCAGTGTGGGCGCGCACCCAATCATCGATCAGTGCATTGCCGGGGCCAGTATCGAAACTGCCCCAGCGGCCATCCTGCGCAAACCAGGTGAGATTGCCGACCCCGCCCAGGTTGAGCACGCCCAACGGCCGCCCAAGTTCCTCCGATCGAGCGCGGTGGTAGCCTGGCGCCAACGGTGCCCCCTGGCCGCCGGCCGCCACATCGGCGCTGCGGAAATCATAGGCGACGGGAATGCGCGTCGCGGCCTTCAACGTCGCGCCATCACCAATCTGCCAGGTCCATTTGCGGTCGGGCCGGTGCGCAATGGTCTGGCCGTGAAAGCCGATCACCGTCACATCATCACGCCGCGTGTGGGTGGCGGCAAGCAGCCGGTGCACGGCCATGGCGTGCAGGCCGGTCGATTCCTGTTCCACCGCGTCGATCAACGCATCGCGGGCCGGGGCGTGCATTTCCAGCGCGCGGGCCATGGCGGCGCGCAGGCGCGGGCGGAAATCCGGTTCATAGGGGAAAAACATGAAGGCGATCGGGTTTACCACGCTTGTCCCATCGGTTTCCACCAGCGCGGCATCGATGCCGTCCATCGAGGTTCCGGACATCAGGCCAATAGCAAGTCGCGTCGTCATCGCGATACGCTAGCGCAGCCGATGCCGGCTGGCCATGCCTGCCGCGCCTGCCTATGAAGCGGGAAATGCGTGCCGTAATTGCTCTCTGCCTGTTGCTGGCCAGCCCGGCCGCTGCCAATCCGCTGGCGGCTCTGGTCGCCGGCACAGAGCCCCGCGCGCCGCAGCTTTCGGGCGTCGTCGGCGTGGTGGCGGACCGCAACCGCATCCTGCGTGCCGAAGCCCATGGCCTGGCCGATATCGCCGCCAATCGCCCGCTCAAGACCGACAGCGTGATCCGCGTCGCCTCCATCTCCAAACTCGTCGTCGCCATCGCGGTGTGGCGGCTGGTGGAGCAGGGCAAGCTCGATCTCGATCGAGACGTGAGCCTCTATCTCGGCTGGCCATTGCGCCACCCCACCCACCCTGAAACGCCGGTCACGCTGCGCCAGTTGCTTTCGCACACCAGCGGTATCGTCGATGGGCCGGGCTATGGCTTTGCGCTGGAAGAAAAGCTGCAGGACAAGCTCACCCCGCAGCATTGGGGCGCAGGCGCGCCGGGCAAACGCTTCGATTATGCCAATCTCAATTACGGCCTGATCGCTTCGGTGATGGAGAAGGCCACGGGCGAACGCTTCGACCGGTTGATGACCCGGCTGGTGCTGGCGCCGCTGAAGATCGACGCCGGCTACAACTGGCAGGGCGCGTCGGATGCCGCCATCGCCCGCGCCGCCGTCCTCTACCGCAAGGGCCGCGATGAAACCGCCTGGAACCCGGCCGGGCCATGGGTGCCTCAGGTGGATGATCTGAAGGGCAAGCGCGCACCATGTCCGGTGCGCGGCACTGCGGGCTGCGATCTGGCGGCGTACCGGATCGGCGACAATGGCACGATCTTTTCCCCGCAAGGTGGCCTCAGGATCAGCATCCCCGATCTCGCCCGCATCGGCCAGTTGCTGCTGCGTGGCGGCGAGGTGGGTGGCGTGCGCATGTTGAAGCCTGCCACGGTAAAGGCGATGCTCACCCCCGTGTGGCAGGCCGGCAGGGCGGTTCCCGGCGATGAGTATCACGGCCAGATGTTGTGTTACGGTGCCGGACCGCACTGCCTCAGTGGCCGTGCCGGCGCGACGGATCAGCCGGTGAAGGACGCGCGCTGGTGGGGCCATCTGGGCGAAGCTTATGGCCTGCTCGCTGGTCTGTGGGTTGATCAAAGGCGCGGCCGCGTGTTTGCATACGCGCTCACTGGCAGCAGCGACGATCCCTTCAAATCGCCCCATGTCGCCTCCAGCTTCAGCGCGGCGGAAGACATGATCATGGCGGAATTGGCACGATGACCTGCCAAATAATGGCCGCGCTGCAATGCCTGTGTCACCGTTTGTGGGCCATGGAGGCCCAAGGAGGATTCGCATGATCGGTTACGCCCTTTTCGGCAGCAATGATCTGCCGCGCAGTTTCGCCTTTTATGATGCGCTGTTTGCCAGCGTTGGCATCAAACGGCTGATGGAATTCCCCACTGGCGCCGTGTGCTGGGGCACCAGCTGGACCGCACCGATGCTGGGCGTTGGCCCGGCCTATGATGGCCAGCCGGCCACCGCCGGCAACGGCACGATGATCGCGCTGGTGCTGTACACGCGCGCCAAGGTGGATGCCATGCACGCCGCGGCACTGGCAGCGGGCGGCAGCGATGAAGGCGCGCCCGGCGTGCGCGGCGAGGAAGGCCCACAGGCCTTTTACGGCGCCTATTTCCGCGATCCGGACGGCAACAAGCTGTGCGCCTTCCGCGTGGGGCCTGCCTGACCGAATGGACCCACTGTCGATCATTGCCGATGAACTGAAGCAGCGCGACCGGGAGCGTTGGCTGGCCTGCCTCTATGCGGCAGCGCCGGCCCGCCCTGGCCTGGTGGCGCTGCTGGCCCTGGACGCGGAACTGGCGCAGCTGGTTGCCACCACCACGGAGCCCCTGCTGGGCGAAATCCGCCTGGCCTGGTGGCGCGATCGGCTGATCGAACTCGATACGCAGCCTGCCCCGGCGCAGCCGCTGTTGCAGGCGTTGCAGGCCCGCACGCTGCCGCGGCTTTCGGGTTCGGATCTGGCTGGTCTGGAAGATGGCTGGCTGGCCCGGCTGAACGGCGATGCGGCCGGTAGTGCGGGAGGCAGCGTGCGCCTGTTCGCCCTGGCCGCGGGGCTGCTTGGCGCCGATCCGGCCGAGGGTGAGTATCTGGGCCGGGCGCTGGCGCTGGCGCAAAGCCCGCCCGACCGCACATCGGTGCTGCTGCGCCCGCTGCGCGCCTTGGTAGAATTGAAGGCACGCGATGCCGCCCATGCCGCCGCCGGCCGCCCGCTCGAACCGCGCGGCACGCTGGCCCGGCAGGCGTTGATGTTCAAGGTGGTTGCGCTGGGCCGCTGAGGCAGCGTATCGCTCGGCATCCAGGGTCTTGGCGATGGTGGGAGCAGTGAAGTGCGCCGCATCCTTGGCTTTATCGTGGCTCTGGTTGGCCTGCTGGGCGCCGGCCTGATCATCTGGCGCGCGCCGCCTGTCACCCAGCCCGCTGCCGCCTTCGCCAGTGCTGATCCGCCGGCGGCAGATGCGGCCGCAGCGCCGCTGGAGGCGCCGAATTCCCCCCTGTCCGACGCCGAGCGCGAGGCCCGCCGCCTGCGCCGCTACGACAAGGACAAGGATGGCAGCGTCAATCGCGGCGAGTTTCTTGCCAATCGCCGCAAGAGCTTTGAGCGCGCGGACCGCAACCGGGATGGCCGGCTGGATTTCGAGGAATTTGCCGTGGCGACCGCCACGAAATTCGCCCGCGCCGATCGTAATGCCGATGGTGCGCTCACCCCCAGCGAGTTCGCGACCACAGCGATGAAACGCAAGCCGAAAGCCGCCTGCGTCTGCCCGCCGCCAGGTGAGGAGTGAGGCTCAGGCCACCTTCATCCA
>JAIXPM010000137.1 GCA_027486275.1 Sphingomonadales bacterium
GTAGTCGGTCAATCCTCGCCGAACTTGTCGAGCACCAGCCCGGCCAGCTTGGACACAGCGGCTTCGGCTTCCGGGCCGGTGGCGCTGATGGTGATGCTGTCGCCCATGGCTGCCGCAAGCATCATCAGGCCCATGATCGAGGTCCCGGTGACCGATGAGCCATCGTGCGAAACCGTCACTTCGGCATCTAAGCTGGAGGCCACCGTCACAAACTTGGCACTGGCGCGCGCATGCAGCCCGCGCCGGTTGGTGATCGGGACCTCGACAGGACCAGCTGTCTCGCTCAAGCGGCCTCGCCCAGCATACGGCTGGCCACCGCGATATATTTGCGCCCCGCGTCTTGCGCAGCCTGCACGGCAGCTTCCACCGTGCCGGTCTTGCGCACGCTGGCCAGCTTGATCAGCATCGGCAGGTTCACGCCCGCAATCACTTCCACCTGCGGCCCGAGCAGCGAGATAGCGAGATTGGACGGCGTGCCGCCAAACATGTCGGTGAGGATGATCACGCCTTGGCCGGCATTGCAGCGGGCGACGGCAGCGGCAATATCGGCGCGGCGCAGTTCCATGTCGTCATCGGCGGCAATGCAGATCGGTTCAACGCGATCCTGCGCGCCGACGACGTGCTCCATCGCCGCGACAAACTCGGCCGCGAGACGCCCATGCGTTACCAACACAAGTCCAATCATTGCCCGCCGCCGTCACGCCTTTTTGCCGATTCTGTCAATGGGTCGCCTGCGACCACGGCCGCATCGCCCGCCTGTTTAGCGACATCGCGATGCACCAAGGCCACATTCTGGCCAGCCGCTTGCAGCCGCGCGGCCAGTGCGCGGGCCACGGCCACGCTGCGATGGCGGCCGCCGGTGCAGCCGATGGCGATGGTCAGATAGGCCTTGCCCTCGCGGGCATAGCCGGGGAGCAGGCTGGTCACCAGATCGTCGATCTTGTCGAGCGTAGGAGCATACAGCGGATCGGCCGCAACATGCGCCGCCACTTGGCTGTCCTCGCCGGTCAGCGGGCGCAACGTGATGTCCCAATGCGGATTGCTCAGGAACCGCATGTCGAACACCAGATCGGCATCGCGCGGCAGGCCGGCGGAAAAACCGAAGCTGAGCACGGTGACGGTGAGGCCAGGCGAGAAGCCGCCGCCAAAGCGTTCGGCGATACGGGCGCGCAGATCGGTGACCGACAATTCGGTGGTGTCGATCACCAGATCAGCCCAGCGTTGCAGGGGGCTGAGCAATTCACGTTCGGCGCGGATGCCATCGATGGCCGGTCGGTCCAGCGCCAGCGGGTGGCGGCGGCGGGTTTCGGAAAAGCGCCGGATCAGCACATCATCGCTGCATTCCAACGTGATCAGCCGGGCATCGCGGCCCGAATCACGCAGGGCAGCGACGCGCTGGCCCAAGGCGGCGGCATCGAAGGCGCGGGTGCGGCTGTCGATGCCGAGTGCCAGCGGGCGGCTGGTGGCGCCAGCGATCAGCGCGTCGAACAACGAGAGGGGCAGATTGTCCACCACTTCATGGCCGGCATCTTCCAGCGCGCGCAGCACGGTCGATTTACCGGCACCGGACAGGCCGGAGATGATCAAAATCGGCGGATTCATCGGGCCATCTGTGCCGGGAAGGCCGTGCATTGCCAAGCCATGGACTTCCAGAGCCCGTTCGGCACGTTGCGGGGCAGATTCCCCGAACGGATCAAACGCAAGCCGCGGCACTGTCTGCCCGGCGAGTATCAAAAGATCGGGGTCGGGCAGGCGATCAGCTGTAGCCGCCAGATCAAGCGCCAGCGCAACCGGGGCCGGCGCGGTCGGTTCGGGCACGATGCCCACCCCACGCACTTCCAGCAGGCCGGCAAGGCGCGGCGGCGCAGTGGCAATCAGGCGCCCACCCTCCGGCGTGACGACCACCCGATCATCCGCCACCAGCCGCCAGCCGGCCGCCACCAGCCGCAGCGCCAGATCGGATTTGCCGCTGCCCGACGGGCCCAGCAGCAGCACAGCCCGGCCATCAAGGGCAACGGCGGTGGCGTGGATCGTCTCCACGGCTTAGGCCGCCGGCAGCAAGACGCGGAACATGGCGCCGCCGCCGGGCGCATCCTCCACGATGATCTGGCCGCCGTGCGCGACCACAATGGCGCCGGCGATGGACAGGCCCAGGCCGGAATGGCGGCCAAAATCCTCGCCTTCCGGGCGTTCGGAATAGAAACGGCGGAAAATATCGCGGCGGTTGGCGGCCGGCACGCCGGGACCCTGATCACTCACCGCCAGCTCGACCTGATCGCCGCGGCTGGCCAGCGCCAGCGTCACCCGGCCGCCGTCGGGGGAAAAACTGATGGCGTTGTCGATCAGGTTGCGCAGCACCTGCGCCAAGCGGTTGGCGTCCCCTTCGATCAGCACGGGCCCGGCCAGGCCGGCGCGTTCGACACTGACCGTGCGCGACCGGTTGGAGGCGGTGGCCGCAATCCCATAGGCCGCCACCAGGCCATCGGCGAGCGCGGCGACGTCGATGGGCTGAAAGCCGGTGCGCGACAGTTCGGCATCCAGCCGGCTGGCATCGGCGATATCGGTGATCAGCCGATCGATGCGGCCAACATCGTCGCGGATCACCGCCAGCAATTGCGCGCGCAGTTCGGGCTTCTCCACGCGGTCCAGCACTTCCACGGCAGAGCGCAGGGAGGCCAGCGGGTTCTTGAGTTCGTGCGCCACATCGGCGGCAAAGGCCTCGGTCGCGTCAATCTGGCGCCGCAATGCGGTGGACATATCGGAAATGGCGCGGGCCAGGGCGCCAATCTCGTCACTGCGGTCGGGCAGGCGCGGCACCACCACTTCGCGGCTGCGCCCCAGCCGCACCCGGTGCGCAGCAATTGCCAGCATGCGCAAGGGCCTCACGATTGTTCGTGCCAGATAGAGCGACAGGCCCAGCGTGAGCGCCATGACGCTTAGCAGCAGCCAGGCCGAGGTAAGGCGCTCGCGGCGCAGGATGCTGGCCAGATCGTCCGCCGAATCGGTGAGCAGCACATGGCCCACCCCCGGCACGGGCGCCGCGGCCGTGACGATCAGGCTGCCATCATTGGCGCGGCGCAGATCGGTAACCGGCTGGGCGGCGGTGCTGCTGCGCGCCAGTTCCGGCCACAAGCTGGCCGTGTCGACCGCCGGTTCCACATAAGGCGACAGGGTACGAAACCCCAGCACCGCATCCAGCGCCCGATCGATGGCCTTGGCCGACGAACGCCGCCATCCATAAGTGGCCGGGTCTTCGATCACGAAACGCGGTGTCTTCGGATTCTGCCAGTTGTCGGCCAGCCGCGCGCCGCTGTCGGCAAACAGCCGCACCCTGGTGCCGCGTTCCATGCCCAGCCGCATGATGCTGCCCGCCCGCGCCGGTTCGGGCAGATCGGCCACAAGCCGCGAGACGGTGATGGCTTCATTGGCCAGGCTGGCGGTGCGTTCATCCAGCAGGCGCGATCGCACCGTATCGAGATAGAGCAGCATGATCGCCAGCACGATCACGGCGAGCAGGTTCACCGCAAAGATGCGGGCGCGCAGCGAGCCAAAACCAAGGCCGCGGCGCCATTCCTGCACGGCCTCTTCGGCCTTCAC
>JAIXPM010000409.1 GCA_027486275.1 Sphingomonadales bacterium
CCCCTTCGCAAAGCCAAATCGCTCCCCATATTCATGGCTGCTTAAACTTCGCGCAGCAATCTCGGCATTATGAACAGGATATTCGCTCTCATGGTGGACAGGCTGAAATTGGCGGGCGGCGTGCTTTTGGGCGCGGCGGCGGGCGTCGGGCTGGCGGTGGGCATCGCCCAGCTGTCGGACACCGGCCATGTCGCGGCGCAGATTCCGCCGATGGACACGACCGACGTGCCCCGCGCCGTGCCGCAATCCGGCCAGGTGGCGCTCAGCTTCGCGCCCGTGGTGAAATCCGCTGCGCCGGCCGTCGTCAACATCTACACCGCCACGGTGGACCGCCGCCCGCGCAGCATGAACGAGGAGTTCATTCAGCGCTTCTTCGGCGGTGCCCCGGTGCAGCCGCGCGTGTCGCAATCGCTGGGATCGGGCGTGATCGTTGGCGCCGATGGCCTGATCATCACCAACAACCACGTGGTGGAAGGGGCAGACCAGATATTGGTCGCCTTGGCCGATCGGCGCGAGTTCAAGGCCAAGATCCTCTTTGCCGATCCGCGCCTCGATCTGGCGCTGCTGAAGGTGGAAACCGAAGGCGCGGTACTGCCGGTGATCCGCATGGCCGATAGTGACCGGGTGGAAGTGGGCGACGTGACCGTGGCGATCGGCAACCCGTTCGGCGTTGGCCAGACGGTGACGACCGGCATCGTTTCGGCGCTGGCCCGCACCGGCATCGGCGTTTCCGATTGGCAGTTCTTCATCCAGACGGATGCGGCCATCAATCCCGGCAATTCCGGCGGCGCACTGCTGGATTCGCAAGGCCGGCTGATCGGCGTGCCCACGGCCATCTTCAGCCGCGGCGGCGGTTCCAACGGCATCGGTTTTGCCATCCCCTCCAAGATGGTGCGCGTGTTCCTGAACGCGGCCGACAAGGGCAAGCTGGTTTCCGGCTGGATCGGTGTGGAGGGCGAAGCGCTCACCGCCGATACCGCGAAGCAGCTTGGCCTTGATCGCCCCGGCGGGCTGCTGGTGACGGGCGTTGTGCCCGGCAGCCCCGGCGCCAAGGCCGGCGTCAAGGCCGGCGACGTGCTGAAAAGCGTGGACGGCAAGGAAGTCGCCAATGGCGGGCAACTGCGTTATTCGCTGGCCACCGAAGGCGTTGGCACCACGCTGAACATGCGGCTGTGGCGTGATGGTGCGGAACGGCAGGTGCCTGTAACGCTGGCGCCGCCGCCGGAAAATCCGCCGCGCAGCATCACGCGGCTGGCCGGCCGCTCCATCCTCAACGGCGTGACGGTGGCCAATCTGTCGCCGGCCTATGCCCAGGAACTCGGCGCCGGCCTGCCCGAACAGGGCGTGGTGGTGGTGGCGATCGAGGCGAACGCGCCTGCCTTGCGCTTCCTGCGCCCCGGCGCCCTGCTGGAAAGCGTGGGCGGCCAGCCGGTGCGATCGGTGGCCGACGTGATCCGCCAGTCCAACGCCGGCGCGCTGCTGGTGCGCTTTGCCATGGGGGAACAGCGCGCCGAATGCGGGGTGAACAATCAGGGCGGTATAAGCTGCCGGACATGATGGCGGAATTCCGCCAGCATTCCATCGTGAACGCCGGTAGGGAAGGGGCATGAGCCATACAATCTCCCGCCTGCCCAGCCCGCTGGGCGATCTCCTCGCCGTCACTGCCGCCGATGGCACGCTGCATGCGCTCGACTTCGCGGATTTCGAAGCGCGCCTGCACCGGCTGTTCGCGCGCCACCATCCCGGTGCCAGCCTCGCGCCGGGCGAACCACCAGCGGAATTGACGGGGGCGCTCACTGCCTATTTCGCCGGCGCAGTCACCGCGCTCGATGGCCTGCCAATCGCCCCCATCGGCAGCGAATTCCAGCGCCGCGTATGGGCCGCGCTGCGCCAGATTCCAGCCGGCGAAACCCGCAGCTATGGCCAGCTTGGCGCCGCCATCGGCCAGCCCACCGCCAGCCGCGCCATTGGTCTGGCCAACGGTGCCAATCCCATTGGCATCGTCGTGCCCTGCCACCGCGTGATCGGTTCCGGCGGCGCGCTGACGGGCTATGCCGGCGGCGTGGAGCGCAAGGCCTGGCTGCTCAGGCACGAAGGCGCGCTGGCGCTGCTCCTGGCGTAAGGGTTCAGGCGGCTGCCACCGCCCGGCGGCGGCGCAGGGCGGCCCCCACGGCGCCAAAGCCGGCCACCAGCATCACCCAGCTTGCCGGTTCCGGAACTGGTTCCGGGCCAAAGAATTGCAGCTGCATGCGCGGCCGTTCGCCCTGGAAAGCGCCATTGCCACCGGTGTTGCGGTAGACCATGTCGCCCAAGATCTCGATTGAACGGAAGCGCGGACCCAACGGATCCGGCTCGAACCATTGGCCGATGTTGGGGCTGCTGCTGTTAGCCGTGAAGCTGCCCAGATTGGTGCCATTGATGCGGAAATTGTTGATGTCGATGGCGTTGCTGTTGGCGCCGGCGGTGCGGCTGTCGGCGGTGAGCAGGATATAGTCGAAGGTGGTTCCGGCGCGGGCCAGCCGGGTGAGGCTGGCAGTTTCACCGGCGCCAAAGCTGCCGTTGCGATCGAAATCGATCTGCCAGGTTAGTGTGCCGCTGAACCATTCCCAGAACAGGCGAAACGCATGCGGTTGGCCGAGTTGCCACACCGGGGAACCAACGGGGTTCAGCGTGGTGCCCACCACCTGGGTGCCGGCATCGAGCATCACCGCTTCAAACCCGGTGCCGCCCCAACGCGCGCGGGCGCCCAGTTCGGAGGGCAGGGGGGAGGCGGGGCCGGACGACAGGATGACCGTCGCCGACGTGGCAGTCGACGCAAGGGAAAAGACGCCTGCCGCAAGGCAAGCAAGATGGCGCAAGGAAATCACGTTCGACCCAATCCGAATGCAACAGATCCAAAACGGATTCATAAGGGAGAAAGGTTAACGAAAAATTCTCTTCGGCAATTGTTGACCTCTGCCGCATTGTCGTGATGCTGGCCTGGTGCGTGCGCTGCTGTTCCTGTTGATTGGTCTTGTGGTGGCCTCCCCCGGTGCGGCGGCGTGGCGGGTGGCGGAATCGGCGCATTTCCGGGTCTATGCGGACATGTCGGCCGCTGATCTGCGGCGGCGGGCGGAATTGCTGGAGGATTATCGCGCCCTGTTGGGCAAGTTCACCACGGCCCAAGTGGATGAAGCGGCGCCGAAACTCGATATCTACATCGTCGATACGATCTCCAGCGCCGTGCCGTTCGGCAAGGTCGGTCCGGATGTCGCCGGGTTCTACAATGCCGGCGATCGCGGCATCGTGGCGTTCGCCACCAAGGGGGAGTTCGGCCAGAAAGTGCTGCTGCACGAATATGCCCACCACCACATGTTTGCCTCTACCGGGCAAAGCTATCCGGCCTGGTATGTGGAAGGCTTTGCCGAATATTTCATGACCGCAACCTTCTTCCCGACGCGGGTTGATTTTGGCCTGTTCGATGCCGGCCGCGCCTATGCGCTCAGCCAGCAATGGCTGAACTGGGATCGGGTGATCGGGCGCGATTACAGCCGCTTGAGCCGCGACCAGACCATGATGTTCTATGCCCAAAGCTGGCTGCTCACCCATTACATGTTCCGCGCGCCCGGCATGTCGGAAAAGCTGAACGCCTATCTGCGGGCGGTGGCCGGCGGCCAGGATCCGCTTGCCGCGTTCAAGACACACGTGCGGCCCGAGCCGCGGGAACTCAATGGCCCGCTGAAGGCCTATATGAGCCGGCTGACCTTCATCCGGCTCACCCGCAACGGACCGGAACCCGCGGTGGTGACCGTGCGCGATCTGCCGGCATCGGCCTGCGAAGTGATCATGCTCCACGCCTGGCTGGACAATCATGGTGGTGAGGCCCCCGATGCCAAGGCGGCGCTGGCCCGGGTGCAGGGCGCCACCGCTCGCCATCAGGGCGATGCGCTGGCCACCCGCACATTGGCGCTGGCCGAGTTGTACTGGGGGGACAAGGCGCGGGCGAACAGCCTGCTCGATGGCCTGCTGGCCGCCGCGCCCGACGATTCCGATCTGCTGCGCCTGAAGGCCGAAGCCCTGCTCGCCGCCGACGCGCGCGCCAATCGCGGTGAGGCGCGGCGCCTGCTGGTGCGGGCCGCGAAGGCCGCACCGGCGGACTGGCGGGCCCTGCATCTGTACGTGCACACCAGCGATATCGAACGCGG
>JAIXPM010000292.1 GCA_027486275.1 Sphingomonadales bacterium
GCGTTAACGCTTTGCCCTGATGCTTATCCACAGAGTCATGGACGGCAATTTTCGCCGGCAGGGTCAGGTGTGACGGTGCCGGACGTGCTGCACCTACATCTGATCAGCGATTCCACCGGCGAAACGCTGGAATCGGTGGCCAAGGCCAGCCTGGCCCGATTCGAGGGCGCACAGGCTGTGAAACATTTCTGGCCAATGGTGCGCAGCGAAGGCCATCTTGATCGCATCATCGAGGAAGTGGCGAAAAAGCCGGGGCTGGTCATTTACACGCTGGTCGACGGGGTGGTGCGGGATCGACTGGAAATGCGTTGTGCCACGCTGGGCCTGCCGATGGTGTCGCCGCTCGATCCCACCATCTCGGCGCTGTCGGAACTGCTCGGCCAGGCGGCTACGCGCCGGCCGGGGCGACAGCATGTGATGGACCAGGCCTATTTCCGCCGGGTCGATGCCATCAATTACACGATGGTGCACGATGATGGCGCCCAGGCCGGCCGTGAGGAGCTGGAAGAGGCCGATATCCTCTTGCTGGGCGTGTCGCGCACCTCGAAAACGCCGACCTCAATCTACCTGGCCAACCGCGGCTACAAGACGGCCAATATCCCGCTGGTGCCGCAATCACCGCCGGCGCCACACGTGTGGACGGTCAAAGGCCCGTTGCTGGTTGGCCTGACCACCGCGCCCGACCGGCTGCAATCCATCCGCCGCAACCGGCTGCTTACCCTCGGCCAGACGCCGGATACGGACTATGTCGATGTCGAACGGATCGAGGCCGAGGTCGCCTTTGCCCGCCGGCTATTTGCTGATCATGATATTCCAGTGATCGACGTCACCCGCCGCAGCATCGAAGAGACAGCGGCAGCCATCATCAACCTGCACCAGGCGCGGCTGGAGAAACAGGCATGATGCTGGTGCTCGCCAGCCAGTCAGCCGCGCGGCGGTCAATGTTGCACGCGGCCGGCGTGACGCACGAAGCCTTGCCGGCCCATGTCGATGAAGAGGCGATCACGGCAGGGCTTGTGGCGGAACAGGCCAGCCCCGAACGCATTGCCGATGCGCTCGCCGAAGTGAAGGCGTTGAAGATCAGCCGCCAGCACCCCGGCGCTTTGGTGCTGGGGGCAGACAGCGTGGTGGTCACTGCCGACGGCGCCATGATCGCCAAGCCGGAAACCCGCCAACGCGCCGAGGCGCAGTTGCGGCAGTTGGCCGGCACCACCCATCGCCTGATTTCCGCAGCGGTTATCTGCGAGGCGGGCAAGCCGGTGTGGCGCAGCGGCGGTGCGGCCCGGCTGACGATGCGGCGGCTGAGTGATGACTTCATCAGCGCCTATCTGGATGCAGAAGGCGATGCCGTGCTCGGCTGTGTTGGCTGTTATCGCATCGAAGCGCTGGGCGCGCAGTTGTTCACCCGCATTGATGGTGATCAGTTCGTGATACGTGGTCTCCCGCTGCTTGCCGTTCTGGATTATCTGCGGGTCAGGGGAGTGCTGGCCGCATGAGGGAACCTGCCGTTGCCGGTGTGATCGGCTGGCCGATCAGCCATTCGAAATCGCCGCTGATCCACCGCTTCTGGCTTGGCAAGCTGGGCCTCGATGGTGATTACAGCCGCTTTCCGGTGCGGTCAGAACAGCTGGGCACGTTCGTGCGCGCCCTGCCCGTCATGGGCTTGCGCGGTGTCAACGTGACGGTGCCGCACAAGTTGGCGGTGATGGCGCACTTGGATGGCTTGGCGCCAGAAGCGGTGGCGGTGGGCGCGGTCAACACCATCGTGGTCGGTAATGACCACCGCCTGATCGGGCACAACACCGATGCCGCCGGCATCATCGGGCCAGCCGGCGCCATCATGGCCGGGCGCCCTGTATTGGTGATGGGCAGTGGCGGCGCGGCGCGGGCTGCTGCCGCCGCCGCGCGCGACAGCGGCGCTTCGGCCTTGTGGGTGATGGCGCGCAATTACAATGCGGCGGGCGCCTTGCTGGCCGCATCTGGGTTGCCGGGCGGCGTGATGGCAATGGGCGATGTGCCGCCCGCCGATATCGGGCTGGTGTTCAACGCCACCACACTGGGGATGGCGGGCCAGCCAGAGCTCAAGATCAATCTCTCAGCGTTGCCGGCGGATGCCGTGGTGTTCGATGCCGTCTATGTGCCGTTGGAAACCCCGTTGCTGGCCGCTGCCCATGCGCGTGGCCTGATCACAATGGATGGGCTCGACATGCTCATTGGCCAGGCGGCCGAAGCATTCCGCTTGTTTTACGGGGCCGATCCGCCACGCCGTTATGATGGCGAACTGCGCGCCATGCTGACCAAATGAGCCGCACCATCATCATCGGACTCACCGGTTCCATCGGCATGGGCAAATCCACCGTGGCGGCGATGTTCCGCAAGCTGGGCGTGCCGGTGTTCGATGCCGATGCCGAGGTGCGGCGCGTCCAGGGCCCAGGCGGGCGGGCGCTGGCGGCTATCGAGGAACTGTTTCCCGGTACCACCCATGATGGCGGCCTGCACCGCGAGAAACTGGGTGCGGCCGTGTTTGGCGATCACACGAAGCTGCGCGCGCTAGAACGGATATTGCATCCGCTGGTGGCCGAGGCGCAGAGCGAATTCCTGGGCGCGCATCGCTTGAAGCCCGCCATCGTGCTGGATGTGCCCTTGCTGTTTGAAAAGGGCGGCTGGCGGCGCTGTCACATGACGGTGGTGGTTTCCGCGCCTTATCGCGTTCAGCGCGCCCGCGTGCTGGCCCGGCCGGGGATGACCCCGCAAAAATTTGCCGGCATATTGAAAGGCCAGATGCCGGATCGCCAAAAGCGCGCACTGGCGGATGTGGTGATCGAAACCGGGCGCGGTCGGCGCGAGACGTGGCTGGAAGTGAAACAGCTGGTTGACGGTCTGTAAGGCTTGCCCCGCGCCGCCCAATCGCTACATGGGGTCCATGCGCGAAATCGTCTGGGACACGGAAACCACCGGCATCATGCCAGGGGATGGCCATCGAATCGTCGAGATCGGTGCGGTGGAGATGATCAACCGCACGGTGACGGGCCGCACCTTCCACACCTATGTCGATCCGCAGCGGCCGATGCCCAAGGATGCGGAGCGCGTGCATGGGCTATCGAGCGACTTTCTCACCGGGCAGCCCATCTTTGAACAGGTGGTCGATGGCTTCCTGAAATTCATCGGGGATGCGCCGCTGGTCGCTCACAATGCCGCCTTCGACATGGAGTTCCTCAACTGGGAACTGAAGCGTGCCGGGATGCCGATCGTCCCGATGACCCGCGCCATCGACACGCTGGAGATCAGCCGCAAGGCCAACCCGGGCGCCAAGCACACGCTGGATGCGCTGTGCACCCGCTATGGCATTGATCTTTCAGCACGCACCAAGCATGGCGCACTCCTCGATGCCGAACTGCTCGCCCGTGTCTATATCGAGTTGACCGGAGGCCGGCAGATCGGATTCGACCTTGCAACCGACACGGCTGGGGACGACACTCCTTACGAGCGGGTGAGTCTGGCCGCACGGGCCCACAATGCCAGCGAGGAGGAACTGGCGCGGCATGCCAGTTTCGTGGCCGGCCTGAAGGACCCGCTCTGGCTGTCGTGACACCATTGACGGTGTGCACGGCCGAGTGAGGAGACAAGAAACATGGATATCCGGATTTCAGGACACCAGGTTGATACCGGGGCTGCCTTTGGCGATCATGTGCGCGAACGATTGAGTGCGATGGTGGCGAAATATTTCCCGCGCGCCCTCTCTGCCCATGTCACGCTGGGCCCGGCCCCATATGGCCATTTCGCGTGCGATATCGTCATGCATGTGATGGCCGACCTGATCCTGAAGGGATCGGCACGCGCCGGTGATGCGCATATTGCCTTCGATGCCGCCGCCGAACGCATCGACAAGCAACTGCGCCGTTACATGCGCCGGCTAAAGGATCGGCACTCCCCGGCCGCCGGGCGGACTGCACCGCCGCTGGCCGAACTGCAACCGCTCGATAATGCCGAATACAAGGTGTTTGCTGCAGCGCCCGAAGATGCTGAACCGGAAGGCGATGCGCCGCTGATCATCGCCGAAACCCGCGTCGATATTCCTACCACCAGCGTCAGTGATGCCGTGATGATGCTTGACTTGCGCAACACGACAGCCTTGTTGTTCGTCAACAGCGCCACCGGCGCGCATAACATGGTCTATCGCCGGGAAGACGGCACCATTGGCTGGGTCGAACCCCGTGCCGATGCTGCCGCCCGCCCGCGCGAAATCGCACTGGCAGGATAGAACGGCAATGAATGCAGTATCTCAGGCTCCTGGCTTCGCCGGGTTGGTGCCGACCGGCGGGGTGATTCCCGAACTGCCGGTCCTGTCCAAGGATGCGGCATTGTTGACGCTGGCCCGCCATTCCGCTGATCTGGTGGGCCAGTCTGCCCTGCTCATCCACGAACGCCTGCGCACCCGCGAGGCGCTGGGCCCCACCGGGTTCGGCGGCGGCGTGGCCATCCCGCATGCGCGGCTGGCCGGCCTGCCCGATTGTGTGGCGCTGGTGGCAAGGCTGCCGCAGCCGATCGACTGGGGCGCCGTTGATGGCCAGCCCGTTGATCTTCTGGTGCTGCTGCTGTCGCCCGAAGGCGAGGGCGCGGATCATCTGAAGGCCCTTGCCCGCATTAGCCGGGCGCTGCGCGATCCTGAATCGGTGCCGGCGCTGCGTGCCGCCGGTACCGCCGAAGCCATGATGGCCGCGTTGTCGGGCCAAGCGGCCGTCGCCGCCTGACGTGCATGAAGATGGCCCTCTGCCCCGGCTGGCCAGCCGGGTGCGGGTCGATGCGCTGATCCGCAGGGTCAACAGCGCCGGTGGCTTTGGCACCGTGCTGGCGCGCGGCGATGACGAAGCCGGCGCCATTGCCGTCGTTACACGTGATGCCGGCGAGGAAGCACTGCGCGCCGCGGTGCTGGGCGCGGGTGGCCGCTATGAATTTGCGGAACTGGCGCGTGGGCCAGACGTGCCGGCCTGGATCGAACGCGCCCGCCGCCGCGACCCCGATCTGTGGGTGATCGAACTGGATATCCCGCAGGCAGGGCAGTTCGTCGCCGAAATGCTCGACGGCGGTTGATTGCCCTGCTGCACATACGCTTCAACACTCACTATGGTTTCACAGGCTCCTCATGGCATCGGCAAGGCGGCAGCGCGTATCGCTGCAGTGCTGCTGTTCGCCGTCGCTGGCCCGGTACTCGCCGAAACCAGCTTGCCGGTTTTGCCCGGCGAAGATGATCGCGTGATGGCCGAAACGGCGGCCCCGGCGCCCGCTGGCCTGCCCGCGCTGGTGCAGATGGTCGCCGCTGCGCCTGCCGTTGCCGCCGGCGATGCCGAGTTGGATTGCCTGGCCACCGCCGTGTGGTTCGAAAGCCGCGGCGAAACCCTGGAAGGCCAGTTGGCCGTCGCCCAGGCCGTGGTCAACCGCGCCAAGTCCGGCCGCTGGGGCAAAGGCGTGTGCGGTGTAATCAAGGCACCGCGCCAGTTCAATTTCAACGCTGCCCGCGTCCAGCGTTCCACCGCCACTTTCACAACCGCGTTGGCGGTTGCGCGCATCGCTGCTGCTGGGCTGTGGCACGATATTGCTGAAGGTGCCCACAGCTTCCATTCGGCCCGCCTCAATCCCGGCTGGCGCCTCGCCCGTGTGGCGAAGATCGGCAATCACGTCTTCTATCGTTGACGTGCTGGCCCTGCGGGGCTTGATGTTCCCTCAATGTTCCGACAAGACTGCGCGATGGCGCATGATCTTTCTGCAACCGACGTGCTGCGCGGCACCTGCCGCTGGCTGTTGCGCGCCGGTGTAAGCCCGCTCGCCGAAGTGCCGCTTTCCGGGGGCCGTCGGGCCGACATCCTTGGAGTCGATGCCGCCGGCCGTCTGACACTGGTCGAGATCAAGATCAGCCTCGCGGATCTGCGCGGTGATCGCAAATGGCCGGATTATCTTGATCATTGCGATCGCTTCTTCTGGGCGGTGCCCGCCGGCCTGCCGACGGGCGATCTCCACACCCCGGCCTTCCGGCCAGA
>JAIXPM010000125.1 GCA_027486275.1 Sphingomonadales bacterium
AGCAAGATTTTTGGTTCGTTGACATCGAACGGGCAGATTTTCCTGCTCAACCCGAATGGTGTGTTGTTTGGCGCTACCAGCCGTATCAATGCGGCCGGAATTGTCGCCAGTACGCTTTCATTGTCGGACGATGATTTCAACGCCGGTCGCTACGTCTTCAAGAAGAATGGCTCCGACGCCGCCGTTACCAATGAAGGTGAGATTGTTGTAACCGGCTATGCCGCGTTGCTGGCGTCAACCGTGCGCAACGAGGGTCTCATATCGGCCCGCATGGGCACGGTCGCGCTTGCAGGCGGCGATGTGCTGACGCTTGATCTTGCCGGCAACAGCCTCGTGTCGGTGCAGGTTGATGCCGCTGTGGTTGATCAGCTGGTTGAAAATCGTGGCATGATTGCAGCCCAGGATGGGCGGGTTATCATGACCTTGTCATCCGAACGCAGGCTGGTGGACAGCGCCATCGCTTCAAAGCTGCAGCAGGCTCAGGCGATTGTTGATTCCGGCAATGGCCGAACCAACCGGATTGTCGCCGGCGGTCAGATTGAGGCTGCTTCGGTCAAGATTGAAGGCGGCATCACCGGCCGCGTTGAAGCAAGCGGTTCTGTTTCCGCACAAAATCTGTCCGGACTTGGTGGACAGATCGACATCACCGGTGGCGATTTGGTCATCGCTGATACCGCCAGAATCGACGCGTCCGGCCGTTCCGGTGGCGGCGCGATCAACATTGGCGGCGGCTTCCAGGGGGCAGACGCAGGCCTTCTCAATGC
This sequence comes from Sphingomonadales bacterium, assembly GCA_027486275.1. The sequence continues at coordinate 765 of JAIXPM010000125.1, forward strand.
CCGCACCACAGTGGTTGCAGCGGGTGCTTCAATCTCTGCCGATGCATTGAACGCCGGTGACGGCGGCAATGTGGTCGTGTGGTCGGACAAGGCAACGCGGTACGCGGGCAATATTTCCGCGCGCGGCGGCGTGGCTGGCGGGAATGGCGGCTTTGCAGAAGTCTCCGGCAAGAAATTCCTGGATTTCGCGGGCAGTGTGAACCTGCGAGCGCCCATGGGCCTTGCGGGGACTTTGCTGCTTGATCCTTATAATCTCACAATTTCCACTTCCAGCAGCTCTAATGTTACCGGCACTGACGCCACGGGTGACGATTCCGTCCTGGCCGTATCGGCCTTGGTTGCCGCGCTCGATGCCGGAAACGTCGTTGTAACGACCGGGACGAACGGAACGCAGGATGGCAATATCACCGTTGCCAATGCCATCAGCTGGCTGTCCGAAAATACGCTGACGCTGCGGGCTGCGAAGAATATTTCGATCAACGCCAATATCCTCGGTCTGTCTGGCTCGCTGGTGCTTGAAGCGGGCTACTTGCCTGACGGGACGGCGCAATCGACGGGTATCATCAACCTTGCGTCGGGCAAATCAATCCGCATGCTGTCGGGCAGCCTGACCGCGTCCGCCGTCCAAGACATTGTCTTTAACGGTTCCGTCCAGTCGCAAGCCGCGTCGTCGCTGACCGCGGGTGGCGGCATTCTGGCGTTCAATACCGCCAACATCTTTTCGGCTGGCGTGGCGGTCACCTCGGGGGCTTCAGGCGGAATCTCTCTGAAGGCAACAGGCAATACCGAGCTTAAGACGGTTAGCGCCGGAAGTAACGGCATCGATATCGATATCGCCGGCAGCATCACGAGCACGACAAGTTTCATGTCGGCCGGCACGGTCTCGATCACGACCACGACCGGTTCTGACGGAAACATCGATTTAACAGGCGCCTTCTCATCTTCTGGCCTGGTCACGCTTTCGGCGGACAAGCCGGGCTTTATTCGCATCAACAATATCACGAATGATACGACCTTCAGTTCGATTTCTGGTGGTGGCGCCATTACGCTCACCAGCGCAGCAAACGTTATCACGCTTGGCTCAACTGCTCAGGCGATCACTGGCGTCGGCGGCGACGCTGGTCAGGCGAGCGGTCTGGTCTCGATTTCGGCCACTGCCGTCAATATCGCCAAGTCGATCGTGACGGCAGGCGGTAACATCAACATCACGTCAACCTCGGGTGCGGTAACGGCCAGTGCGGGCGCCAATATCACAACCACGGCGAATGCGAATACGGGCACGACCTCTGGGTCGGTCAGCATTTCCGGCGCTTCAGGGGTGGTGCTGAACAACATTGTAACCACAGGTGCCGCCAATAATCAGGCATCGGGAAGTAACGCTGCAACGGTCAACGTCAGCTCATCGGCTGGCAATGTTTCGGTTTTTGCAATTACGACTTCGGGCGGCCAGCCGCAGCGCGTGGATGCCGGTGGCGTCGGGCTGGATAACGGCGGGAACGCCGCGTCCATCACGCTCACAACATCGGGTGCCAACAGGACCATCCTGCGCGGAAACTTGACGGCAATTGGCGGAAATTTCAGCGGAACAAGTACGGCCGCCCAAGGCCTGGGTGGCAATATCCTGACCAATGGTGCGGTCACGCTTGCTGATCACATCAGCCTCGATACCGGTGCGACGACGGGCTATGTGTTCTTGCTTGGCACAGTCGATTCTGAATCGTCTGCGGCTGCGGATCGCAAGGCGCTCACGATCAATGCGGGTGCCGGCAATGTTCGTCTGGGTGGCGCGATTGGGCAGACGAATGCGATCTACTCGCTTGATGTCAGCACCGCCGTCACAACGGATATCTTTGCCAGCATAAAAACCGATGGCAGTACGGCGCTTTCCGGCCGGACAACGGGCATTCGAATTGGCACGTCGACAAAGCTTAACTTCGGCAATCTGACGACCGAGAGCAACAACACGCCGGTGGTCATTGATACCAGTGGCGGCAATGGCGTCTTCACGCTCAACAACGGCGTTTACAGCACGATCACCGCGGAAATGCATGCTCCGCTGGTCTTTACGCGCGGCACCAGTCAGGTCTCCCTGAACTCGACGCTCTTCAGTACGACCGGCGAATACAACAACCTGACGTTCAACACGGCCAGCGGAGCTGGTGGCGCGGTCACCGTGATCAGCACCATTGGCGGAGGCACGCAGGGCAACACATCTGCGCTGGGCGATATATCCCTGTCCAGCGTCAGCGACCTCAGCTTCCAAGCCGGTATTTCAGCCAAGAGCCTTGTGTCGCTGGGCGGTACCGGCTCGATCACGCTTGCAACAAACGGTAGCACCTCTCAGCATTACAGCGGCGCAAGTGGGCTTCAGGTTTCTTCAAGCTCTGGCTCAGCTCTGTCGGTAAACATGAACGCAACGCTCACGCAGAGCGGTGCGCCGGTTTCGGTGGCGACAACTGCTGCCGGTGTGCAACTGACGATCAGCGGCACAACGACGACTGCTGGTGGCGCAGTGACGATTTCGACGAAGGGGTTGCTGCAGGCCACGCAGAACAACAGCAGCATCTTTACGTCCAACGGGGCCATCACGCTGACGGGCCTTGGCGGCATCAACAATCAGTCTTTTTCGTCGACGAGTTCTTATAATGCCGGTTCCGGCAAGATCCGCATGTTCGGCGGTGGCAACAACATCAACCAATTTGCGCTCTTGACGTCAACCAATGCCGATACAGATGGCACGCCCGCTGTTCTTGTAACCGATGCGGCGGCGGTCAACCTTTTCACAGTTAATTCGAACGCAAATAGTCGCGGTGTTGGCACGCTTCAGGTTGGCATTGTCGCCTCTGACACCTCAGTCGCGCCTGCGCAAAGCGTTGGCGCGGGCGGCTCTTTGAAATTGTTGGCAAGCGATCTGCGCCTGCGCACGAGCCAGGCACTAAAGTTCGCATTCACAGGCGACGAGAGCGCCAACAGCTTTGTCATCACCGGTACCGATGTCAACGGCAACGCCCAGTCTGAAACAGTCGCCGGAGCATCTGCTGCGAGTGTTACATCGACCAATTTGTACAAGACGATCACCAGCGTTGTCGCCACAAATGCGACAGCCGCGAATGTGTCTGTCGGTCTTGCAGTCTCTGATACGATTTCGGGTGCACTGTCTCAGCCAAATAATCCGGCCAATCAGATTGGCACCATCGACATCGCCAACCTGTCAGCGTCGTCCGCAAGTTCGATTTCCATCACATCTTCCTCCAACAAAATTGACACGCTGGCGAGTTTCGACGTTGGCAACAGCCTGACCGTGAAGGCCGTGGGCCATACGGCGGGTATGGCGTTGACAGGCAATGTGACGGCGACGTCGATCGATATCGGGACCGGAAACGGCGCGCTCATCCTTGGAAACTTCAATATTACGGGCACGTCGGGCAGCGTAACGCTCACTGGCCTTGGCATTACGCAGGGTGCATCATCGACAATCTCCGCTTCTAGCCAAGTAAATCTTTTTGGCTACGACTATAACAATGGTTACAACCGCGGCGTAATCAACCTTCTCGGGAACATCGTTGCCGGAGACACTTCGACCTCCTCGGTTGGAATTCATGGTTTCACCAACGTCTTTCTGGGTAATATTACGGCCGGCACCGCTGCTTCCCGAGGCGGCTTTACAATGGGTCAGGATGGCGCGTACCGCGTCAATAACCAAGGGAACAATGACCACTTTAAATGGTTTACGGGTTCGATTTCGCAGAATGCGAATACAACATTAAAAGTTGGCTATCTTCATATTCGCTCGCGCGACGCCAGCGCCGGTAGCGGCACGATAAACCTGACCAACCCGAACAATGAATTCCGGGCAGTCGATCGCATCGTTCGTTATGGGTCCTTCTCGATTTTCGATGCCGACACAGAAGGCAACAATCTGGTCCTCCAGAGCAGTCTTCATGAAGGCAGCAATACGTCCTCTGTAAAAATCAAGACCATGGGCGCACTGACAGTCAATGGTATTGATTTGCAAGCCTATGGGGTCATCCTTGAAGGGGCGTCGATTACGTCCAGTGCAAATATCTGGTCGGGTGTTGGTGACTTAATATTGCGTCCGAATGGCGGGAATGTGACGCTGTCAGGAACGCAACGTTCGAATTCATCAGCACAAAGTTATTATATTCAGAATTCTAATAATGTTCAGCTCGGTTTCACAGAGAATAATTTCTCCAGGCTTCAGTTTGGTGCGGATTCGGTAACTGCGGCCGTTTCTGCAAGTCAGGCAGTTTCTGATCAAGGAGGGGCGCTCTCCATCAACGGGACGGCAGCGGCAAGCAGCCTGGCGTCTTCTGTCACCGGCAACCGCATCATTATAACGAGCGGCGCTGATGACAGCGCGCGGACGTTTACCGTGACCGGCACCGATATGTTCGGCCGCGCTTTGACCGAAACGATCACGGGCGCCAATGCGGCGGCTGCATCGGGCAGTAAATATTTCGCGACGGTCACGTCTGTGTCCGCTGGCGCTGGGAGCAGTTCCTCGGTTGCCGTTGGCTGGGCGACAGAAAGTGTTGCGGGGAACGTCACGCAGCAGAACGATGTCGATTTGACGGCGTTGTCCGGCAAAGTGGGCGGTTCAATCACGCTGGACCGATCCGCCAACAGCTTCAACTCCGTGACGAATTTGACCGCTGGCGGTGCGATCAGTCTCCGGACGGACAATGTTCTTACCGTTTCAGGCGCGCTCATCTCAACAACGGGTGCCATGACCCTGATGAGCAACTCCACGCAGACCGTGAGTTCGACAGGTTCGGTGACGGCGGATGGCAACATCGCGATGACATCGACGGGGAGTGCCATCTCAATTGCAGGCGCGGTGACGTCGAACGCGGGCGCGATTACCCTTCAGACCAACAACTCCAACGGCACAATCAGTGTGACGTCGGCGGGATCTGTCAGAACGCTTGGCACCACCCAGGCCCTGACTATCAACGGCTTCCGCGGTATCACGATTGACGGCGCGCTCACCACGACGGGCAATATCTCGATCTCGACCGCCTATACGACGAACGCGACCGGAGCATTCTCCAATACCGGCGCCATTACGTCGTCCGGCACTTCGTCGTCTGTTGTCATCACCACGTTCCAGGGTCAGACACTGACCGTTGGTGGCGCAATCTCCGCAGCGGGCAGCATGCAGCTTCTCGCCGGCGGGACCTTTTCCAGCACTTCAGCCGGGGTCTTGTCCACTGGTGAATCGGGTTCTGTTGCCATCCGGTCTGGCTATCTATTTGCCACAGCAAACACCTATAGCGTTAATCTTGCCGGCAATCTCACCGCGGGTTCGGGCGGTGTGCAGTTCTATTCGAACGACAAGATTACGCAGACTGCCGGCGTCATCACCAGCACGGGCAACCTTGTTGGGATCAACGCCAATGGTGGGACGCCGGTGTTTGCCGCGCCATCGGCCCAGGGCAACATTACCCTGAACCAGAACAACCAGGTCGCCGGGATCGGCCCATTCTACATCAAGGGTGAGAATGGCGACAGCGACTTCAGCCTCAACAACACGGGCGGCGGCCTGCGGATTGCTGGCGACATCAGCACATCCAATGGCAGCGTGACCCTGAAGACCGCTGGCGGTTTGCTCGATCTGCAATCGTTCAACATCAAGGCCGGCGAATTTCTCGTCAATGGCGGCGGCAACATCACCTTGTCTGGCCGGGGGATCAATCAAAGCCTTGGAACGATCAACGCCAACGGTTCGATCAGTGGCAGCGTGGCTGGCGATGGCACGGCAGGCGGCAAGATTTCGCTGACGGGCCATGATGGCACGGCTTCGGGCAGCATCACGCTCAACGGTACGCTCAGCACGCTCAACAACACGACCACCGCGATCACTATTCGCGGCACGAGCAATCTGACGCTTCCGAGCATCGTTGTTCCCAACGGAACCCTGATCCTGGGGGACGATACAGCGACCATCGGCCTGATCACGGGGAATATTTCGCAGGCCACTGCGACGATGGTCAACGCCAAGGCGATGACCCTTGGCACAGACACCAACGCAATTGGTGGCTCCGTTATCCTGACCAATTCCGGAAACAAGTTCGTAAGCCTTGGCGTCTCCAAGGTCGGCGATGTTGCTGGGACGCAATATGATCTGGATATTGCCGATTCTACCGCCGGTCTTTCGTTCGATGGCGCGGTAACAAGCGCCGGCGGTGTTCGGATCACAACCACGAAAACCGGGACTGATGCGTCGGGCGTTCTCGCCATCGGCGGCAATTCCGTTACGGCGCAAGGCGATATTTTTCTTGCTGGCGCAACGGTAACCCAGTCTTCGGCCAGCACGATCAATGCCGGCAGCGGTGCCATCCTCGTCAATGGTGGCGGTGGCTCGGCGAGCAACAGCATCACACTGAGCGGTACTGTCATCACCACCAGTTCCAGCGCGGCGGCAATCCAGATTGTCGATGCGGCGAACACGACCGTCAATATCGTTACCGCGGCCAGCGGTGGCGTGGTTCTTGGCACAACTGCGGCGCCGCTGTCCGGTACGGTTTCGCAGACCGCAACGACAGGGCTTATTCGCGCTGCCACGCTCACTGGCTCTGCCGGGGTGCTGACGGCGAATAACGTTCGTATCGATAATCTTGGTACGCTGACAACGACAGGCGCGCTGTCGTTGAAGGACATTGGCGGCACAGGGACTGCTGGTCTCGCCGTCACAGGCACGGTTACCGCCGGCGCCGCATCGACGATCGAGACAACAGACGGTGCATTGAGCATCGGCGGCCAGACGCTGAATGTTGCCGGGTTTAACCTGGTGCTCAAGGGCGTCGGCATCAGCCAGACAGCGGCTTCTGCGGTCTATGCTTCGACGGCTGATATCAACGCGGGCGCGTCGACCATCGATTTGGCAAGCGAACTGAACAACTTCAGCGGCCAGGTGACGCTCAACAGCACGGGGGCTTCGGTCAGCATTGCCGATATCAACCAGCTGAGCTTGAACTCCCTGACCGGCAAGCTGGCCAGCACCACGTCCATCAGTGCCATTGCGGGCACCAACCTGGTGCTGACGCCCGAAGATTTGACCACAACAACAGGCAACATCTACTTCCAGTCGAAAAATGGCGATCTGTCGACGCCGGGCAACCTGACCACAGGGGCGGGCAGCATCACGCTGGTCGCCAACTTCGGCTCCGCGACAACGGGTGATACGCAGGTCAACAACACGATCACCACGACATCGGGTAATGTTCTCATCACCGCTGACCGTGAGGTCAACCTGGCGAAGAGCATCCTGTCGACATCGGGCAACATCACCGTATCCGGTCAGACGATCACGCACTCGACCGGGTCATCGACAGATATCCTCAAACTCAAGACCGGATCTTCCGGGAACATATCGGTGAGCGCGACGGAGCCCGGCGGGCTTACGATGGGCCCGTTCTACTATTATGAATCCGGGACTGGATCGATATCCGTTGCAGCAGGCGGGACAATCCGCCTGTCCAATATCACAAGTGGCGGCCTGCTCGATATCAGCGGTGTCGGACTCATTGAACAGTATAATGGCGCGGCGATTGACGTTTCTCAGATCAGTGTGACCGCGCGCGACAATGCCACGGCTGGTTCTGGCTCCATTATGCTTGCCAACCTTGCCAATGATGCCGGGACGGTAAAGCTTGTTACCCGCAATAACGCCAACACTGCAGCGGGTGTGGGCGCAATCAGCTATTTTGACGCCAACGCCTTCAGCATCGCGAAGATACAGTCTGCGGGCACCGTCACTTTGACGTCTAAGGGCATTATCTCGACCGCCACATCGAGTGCCCTGGGCAGCGGATCGGTTGAGGCGAACACGCTGACCGTCAAGACGCTCAACAACGCTGGCGCTGGCGTGCTGTTGACCGCTGCGGACAATAATGTTGCCACACTCAACATATCGGTCCGCAATTTGGCCGATACGGCGGGTGCCGGCTCGACGACAGGTGAAGATACCAGCACCGGGACGACGGGCACAATTCGCTATACCGACAGCAATGGCTTTGCCATTGCGTCACTCAGCACCGGGGCTTCGACCGTGCTTACGGCCGGCGGTTCTGTCACGCAGTCCGGCGCCATTCAATCGACCAAGCTGGGCCTTAGTGGTGCGGGCAGCTTCACGCTCGGCCTGGCAGACACGTTCTCGAATCCGCTCAACGAAGTATCGGTTTTTGCGTCCGAGGCGACCGGATCGGTTGTCTTTACGACCCGCTCCGCGCTCACGATCGGCACGGTAAACCCCGTCGGCATCATGTCCGGGGGCGCCGCTGTTTCGATCGCCGCGCCATCGATTGATTCCACAAGCGCCACGATCGACACACGAAGCACAACCGCAGGCACGTCCGGTGGTGCTGTTACGCTGACGTCAACAGGCACGGGTGCAACCGGTGCCCTGCTGGTTGGTGCGATCATCACGTCGGGGCAGGGCGCTGCTGCAAGCGACAGCAATGGCGGTAATGCCGGGGCAATTACGCTGACGGCTGGCGGGTCTACCTTGTCTGTTGCGGGCACAATCACGGCGCGCGGTGGCGCCAAGACGGGCTCCGGAGTCTCTGGTGCAGACGGCACCGTAAAGTTGCTCGCGGTATCTGGTGCCGTCTCGCAAGCCAATGGCAGCACTGAAATAAGCGCTGGCCAGCTTATCGTCGATGCGGCCAACGCATCGGCCCTTGAAGATGCGGACAACTCCGCAACGCGGGTAATCGCCAGAGTTTCCGGCGAAGGCCAAGGCTTTACTTATCGCAGCACCAACGCGTTCAGTGTTGACGGAGGCGCGACCGCCGGACTCACCTGGCGCGGCATCACCACCCAGGGTGGCGCAGTAACGCTTGGCTCTGCTGGCGCGGCCATCACCGTTTCGGAAACAATCACAACCCGCGGCGGCGCCTTTACCGCGGGTGCTGCGTCTTCGGAAATTGGCAGCTTCAACTCCACGGGCGTGGCCGTCACGACGGCGGGCGATATTACGATTGGAAACTCCACCCTTTATTCCAGTGGCGGCGTCATCACGATCCGGACCACAGGCGATATAACGACGGGAACGTTGACCAGCAGTGGCGATGCGGCTGCGGCGTCTGCGTCTGCCGGTTCTTTGTCGCTTCAGTCACTAAGCGGCACCATTTCTGCCGGCGCTATTTCAGCGAATGGACGTGACGCATCGGGAGGCAATGTCTCTCTGACGGCGGCGAGAATCAATCTGCTTGGCAACATTTCGACGACCGCCAACACCAGCGACTCAACGAAGAGTGGCGGGACCATTACCCTCTCGGGTGCGACTGTTCTCAATGGCGACCGCATTCTCACAACGGGGGCAACGAGTGGCGGCGATATTCTGTTCCTTGGCGCCGTTGATGCGGATGGATCTGCGTTCAACCTGACCTTGACGGCGGGCACCGGCAACGTCCGCTTCGCTGGCGTGGTCGGCGGCAATAACAGCCTTACCGCACCCGGCTTGATTTCAGTCTCGTCGGCAACTGACGTCACTTTTGCGGCGGCAGTCACGGCAGGCGGCTTCCAACAGCTGGCAGGGTCTAACCTGACACTGGTGTCTGGCGCGATGTCGCTTGCAAATGGCTTCAGCTTCACCGGGACGAAGCTGACGATCGATGGCGCCGTGAGCACTGGCTCTGGCTTTACGGTCGCCAATAGCGGCTTGTTCACAACTTCAGCCAATGGCGACATTACGTCCGGCAGCGCATTCAGTCAGACGGGTTCGGGCCTCAACAAGCTTGCTGGCGACATCAGCACAAGCAATTCGAACATCTCCCTGGCGCAGGCGGTGACGCTGATGGGAGACGTGTCTTTCGCATCTTCCGGCGGGTCGATCACCTTCTTGTCGACACTCAATAGCGATGGCGCCACAGCGCGCGCGATCACACTCGGGTCCGGCAGCGGCAACGTGACCTTCTCCGACAAGCTGGGTGAAACGTTCGCTTTGGGCAGCATTGCCGTCAATAGTGGCGGTACGACGAAGTTTGCGACAACGGTCAAGGCTGGGTCAGTCAGCACAGATTCAGCTGGTTCGACCGAGGTTTTTGCCAATATCGAAACCACAGGTAACCAGTTTTACCGTGATGTTCTGACGCTCAAGGCAGACGTCACGCTGACGGCCGCGACGGTGAAGGCTTATGGTTCGGTCAGTGGCAGCAGCAAGACGCTCAGCATCATCGGTAACGCCGAGTTGGGTGATCCTGATGCCGCGGGTGATACCGTCACAGGCCTCGCTTCACTTGATGTCAGCGGCACAACGCTGATTGATACCGCAACCCTGACATCGACAGGCACGCAGAATTTCCAAGGTGATGTGACCCTTGGAACAGCAACGACCCTGACATCAACCAACAGCGCAATCACCTTTGGCGCGGCTCTGGATTCGGCTGCCAATGAGGCCAATGGCCTTATCGTTGCGGCGGGCAACGGCGCTGTTACCTTCACAGGTTCTGTGGGTGCAACGTCGAATGGCCGTTTGGGTGTTGTCAGAATTGGCAGCGACGGCATTACGGCCTTCCTGGCCGATGTTCGTGCACTCTCGCTGGAAACCAATGTCGGCGGTACGACCAAACTTGCGGGCGCAGTCGATACAACGGGCGCGCAAATATACAATGATCTGCTTGTTCTGACGGGCACTGTTAGCCTGACCGGCACAGACATTACTCTTGGCCAGACTGTGGACAGTGACAGTGGCTCGACGGCCCGGGCTCTGACGGTTTCTGGCAGCGGTACGACAGTTCTTGGCGGCGCTGTCGGGACAGGTGCGGCCCTGGCGTCATTGACGGTGAATAACGGCGGTACAACGCTGCTAAATGCTGGTGCCATCACGACCACGGGCGACCAGACCTATAGCGACACCATTACGCTTGGCGCTGCGACCGTTATTTCAGCGACGAACGTGACCTTTGGTCAAACGGTGAAGAGCAACGGAACTGCGCGCGCCTTGACGGTTACCGGCAGCGGCACGACGACATTTGACGGCACAGTTGGTGAAGGTGGCGCCGGTGCCATGCTGGCATCCCTCACGGTGAATGGCACCGGCACGACGTTGCTCAATGGTGGTTTGATCGTTACCGCTGGCGCACAGGCCTTTGAAAACGCAGTCACCCTGGGTTTTGACACGGTTCTGACGACGACGAACAGCAATGTGCGCTTTGGCTCGACGCTGAACTCGGCTGAAGCGCTTGCTGCGACGCCTGCGACCTTGTCGATCACGGCTGGTACCGGCGATGTCGGCTTTGTTGGCATTGTTGGCGGCGCTGCTTACTCTGCGTCAACAACAGGTGCGCTTGGTGACGTGACGCTTGTTTCGGCCAAGAATGTCACCATTGGCGCAGCCTTCAAAGCTGCTAGCCTGACACAAAGCGCGAGTACTGGCCTCACGACCATTGACGGTGCGACCTCACTCACGGGCGCCCTTACATTCACGGGCGCAGGCTTGACCGTCAATGCAGCGGTTACGGCTGACGGCGCGGTCACGCTTACAAACTCGGGCATCTTTACAACCATTGCTGCTGGCACGATCAGTTCAGTTGGCGCCTTCAGCCAATCTGGCACCGGGGCCAACAGCCTTGGCGGCAACATCTCGGTAACGGGGACTGGCAACGCAATCACGTTTGCGACAGCAATTGCGCTGACGGACAACGTCACTCTCACCTCGACCAACGGCGCCATCAGCTTTGCTGAGGTGATCGACACGGTCACGAGCGGCAGTGCGGCCCAAAATCTGACTGTCACTGCCGGATCGGGCGACATCACCTTTACCAAGGCGGTGGGTGCGACAAAGGCGTTGGCCGACGTCACGGTGAACAGTTCGGGGTTGACCAAATTTGGGAGCAGCGTCGGCGGCGCATCGCTGACGACAGACGCTGATGGTTCTGTTGAGCTGAACGGTTTCGTGACGACGAGCGGCGCGCAAACTTACAATGATGCGGCTGTTCTGGCGGCGAATATCGCGCTGACGACAACGAACAGCAATGTGCGCTTTGGCTCGACGCTGAACTCGGCTGAAGCGCTTGCGGCGACGCCTGCGACCTTGTCGATCACGGCGGGCACGGGTGATGTGAGCTTTGCTGACATTGTGGGTGGTGCAGCTTATACCGGTTCTGACACGGGCGCCTTGGGCGCTGTGACGTTGGTTTCGGCGAAGGATGTCACCATTGGCGCAGCCTTCAAGGCTGCTAGCCTGACACAAAGCGCGGGTACTGGCCTCACGACCATTAACGGCGCGACCTCACTCACGGGCGCCCTTACATTCACGGGCGCAGGCTTGACCATCAATGCAGCGGTTACAGCTGACGGCGCGGTCACGGTTGCAAACTCGGGCATCTTTACCACCATTGCTGCCGGCACGATCAGTTCAGTTGGCGCCTTCAGCCAATCTGGCACCGGGGCCAACAGCCTTGGCGGCAACGTCTCGGTCACGGGGACTGGCAACGCAATCACGTTTGCGACAGCAATTACGCTGACGGACAACGTCAGTCTCAGCTCGGCCAACGGCGCCATCAGCTTTGCTGAGGTGATCGACACGGTCACGAGCGGTACGGCGCGAAACCTGACTGTTGATGCCGGATCGGGCGCCGTCACCTTCAGCAAGGCTTTGGGTGCGACAGAGGCATTGGCCGATGTGACGGTGAACAGCACAGGGTTGAGCAAATTTGGGAGCAGCGTGGACGCGGCATCGCTGACCACGAACGCAGGCGGCTCGGTTGAGCTGAACGGCGATGTCACGACGTCGGGCGCGCAAACCTATAATGAAGATGTTGTTCTCACATCGAATGTAACGCTCCGGGGCGCCAGTATCTCGATCCAGGGCGACGTGGACAGCGACACGACGGCTCGGTCTTTGGCCATTTTTGCCACGGATTTTACTCTCTCTGGCGGCTTTGGAGCCAACCAGCGTCTCCTAAATCTCGCCATTGATGCCGCGAATGGTATCTCGCTGAGCGGCGCAATCACCACGGATGGCACGCAGACATATAACGGCAATGTAACGCTCACGGGCAACACAAGCCTCATCGGGACCGATATCGCGCTGAACCAGACGGTGAAGAGCGGCAACTCGGCCCGTGCCTTGACCGTAACCGGCAGCGGCATAACGACCTTTGCCGGCACAGTCGGCGCTGGCACCGGTTCCGCCTTGGCATCGCTGACGGTGAACGGTTCAGGCACGACGCTGCTCACAGGCGGTTCCGTCACAACCACGGGCGCGCAGAACTTTGGCAATGCCCTCACCTTGGGTGCAAACGCGGTTCTGACGACGGCCGGCGGTGCTGTCAGCTTTGCGGAGGTGATCGACTCTGCCACGAGCAGCGCGGCGCGAAACCTGACTGTTGATGCTGGATCAGGCGCCGTCACCTTTACCAAGGCTTTGGGTGCGACAGAGGCATTGGCCGATGTCACGGTGAACAG
>JAIXPM010000259.1 GCA_027486275.1 Sphingomonadales bacterium
TCACGCCGGCAATGCGGTCGTCCAGCGCCTTGGCGATCAGCGACGGCGCCTTGAACACCACCACGGCCAGCACGATGAAGATGGCAACGCCGGTATAAACCCAGCCTTCGGCACCAACGCCAAGCAGCGTCGGTTCGGCGTGATGGCCGCCTTCAGCCTGGGTTTCAGCGGTGTGGACCTGTTCTTCAGCCATGATCGATCCTCAGCGGGCCGCGATCGCTGCCGACACGTCGGCAGGGGTGATCTCGATGCCCACCAGCTTGGCAACGGCTTCGCTGGTCAGTTCGGCAACAGTGGTTTCGAGGCCAGCGCGGGCACTGCCCAGCGCCAGTTCCAGCGAAGCAGCAGCCGCTTCGGCATCGGCATCCAGACGGGCGCCGAGGGCCTTCAATTGCGCGTCGCTGGCCTTGGCCGCGGTTTCGCGGGCCTGGGCCACCGCCGCCTGGGCGGCATCGCGGGCCGCCTTCATGGCGGTTTCATGATCAGCGCGCAGCGTATCGGCCGCGCCCTTGGCCGCTTCGGCCCGATCCAGATCGCTGCCGACCTGCGCTTCACGCGCATCGATCACCTTGCCCACCTTGGGCAAAGTCGGCCGCACCACAGCGAAATAGAGCAGCGTGAAGATCACGCCGAACCAGAACAGCTGCGATACGAAACTGGCAGGATCAAATTGTGGCACGGATCATCCCCGGCTTTTCAGCGGTTAAAGGCTGGTGCCCGGTGGTTACCACCGGGCGCCAGAGCCGAAATCAACCGAACGCCAGCGCCAGCGCGACAACGGCGGCGATCAGGCCCAGAGCTTCGGTCACGGCGAAGCCGAAGATCAGGCGGGCGCCGAGCTTGTCGGCAGCGGCCGGATTGCGCAGCGCGCCCTGCAGGAACATCCCGAAGATCAGGCCGACGCCGATGGCGGCGAAACCTGCACCCATGGCGGCCAGGCCGGCGCCGATCAGCTTGTAAGCAGCAACAGTTTCCATTGTTCGTCCTCTACGGTGATCTAGTGGTTGGATTGATTAGTGAAGATTGACGGCGTCGTTGAGATAGATGCTGGCCAGCAGCGCGAACACATAAGCCTGCACGACGGCGATCAGCAGTTCCAGCGCGGTGAGCGCCACGTTGACGCCCAGCGGAATGATGCCCAGCCCGATGTTGACCGCGCCCAGCGACACCACGAAGCCGCCGAACACCTTCATCAGCACGTGGCCGGCGGTCATGTTGGCGAACAAACGAATGGCCAGCGTGAACGGGCGCGACAGGAAGGACAGGAATTCGATCGCAGCCACCAGCGGCGCCACGAACAACGGCGTGCCTTCCGGCAGGAACAGCGAGAAGAAGTGCAGGCCGTGCCGGGCAAAGCCGACGATCACCACCAGGATGAAGACGATCATCGCAAGGCCGAAGGTGACGGCGATATGGCTGGTGGGCGTGAAGCTGTGCACGAAGGGCACCATGCCGATGAGGTTGCATGACAGCACGAAGATGAACACGGCGAAGATCAACGGCGCATAGCGCAGGCCATCCTTGCCGACATTTTCACGCAGCATGTCGCGAATGAAATCATAGAGCAGCTCGACGGCGGCCTGCATGCGGCCCGGCACCAGTTGCGGGCGGGCGGTGCCGATGAACAGGAAGGCCGAAACCGCCAGCAGCGTGATCAGCATCCATAGCGAGCTGTTCGTGAACGACAGATCGAAGCCGCCCGCGTTCAGCGGGACGATGGTTTCGATCTTGAACTGCTCCATCGGGTTGGCCACGGCCGTTTATTCCTCGTCCCGTTTGGCGGACTCTTTGTCCATCCGCTTCTGCCGGCGCAATGACTGGGTAAGACCCGTCACAAACCCCAGCAACAACATCGTGATCAGACCCCAGGGGCCGGTTCCCGCCTGCCGGTCGATGAACCAGCCGATGAAACCGCCTGCCAGCATGGCGCCGATAAATTCCGACGCCGCCTGCCAGCCCTGATTTTCCTGCAGCTTGGCGCCATCTTTCCGGCTCGGTTCCGCCGCCCGGGCCGCAGCAATGCGGCGCGCGAGGCTATCCTCGTCGGTGGGTGGTTTGGCCAAGGCGCAAATCCCTGTGATCTTACTGCCTGCCGCATATGGCAGACGGCCCCGCCAGCGATGCCGACAAGACTTGGCGCGCGTCCTAGATGCGGGGGGTGGGCCTGTCAACCGTTGTGCAGTGCAACCTTGGTGCAATTGCGCGCGTTGTGACAGTTACGCCATCGCCACCAGTCTCTCGGCGGTCTGCAGGTCAACGCTCACCAGCTGGCTCACGCCGGGTTCGCCCATGGTGACGCCGAACAGGCGATGCATGCGGCTCATCGAAACGGCGTTGTGGGTGACGATCAGGAAACGGGTGGCTGTCTCAGCCGCCATCCGGTCGAGCAGGTCGCAGAAGCGTTCCACGTTGGCGTCATCCAAGGGCGCATCGACTTCGTCGAGCACGCAGATCGGGGCGGGATTGGACAGGAACAGCGCGAAGATCAATGCCGTGGCGGTGAGCGCCTGCTCGCCGCCGGAAAGCAGCGTGAGCGATTGCAGCTTCTTGCCCGGCGGCTGCGCCATGATCTCAAGGCCCGCTTCGAGCGGATCATCGGATTCGATCAGCGCCAATTGCGCCTCGCCGCCGCCGAACAGATCAGAGAAGAGTGTGCGGAAATGGCCATCAACAGCGGTGAACGCCGCCTGCAGCCGCTGGCGGCCTTCGCGGTTGAGGCTGCCGATGGAGCCGCGCAGGCGAGAGATCGCCGTATCAAGCTCGGCCTTTTCGGACGCGGTGAGCAGGGCCTGTTCTTCCAATTCCTTCAGCTCGATATCCGCCCGCAGATTGACCGGGCCCAGCCGGTCGCGTTCGGCGGTGAGCGCATCGAGGGATTCGGCCAGCGCCGCCGGATCGCCGGGTTCGATGCCGAAGCCGAAACGGCCAGGCAACAGCGGCGGCGGGCATTGGAACCGCTCGCCGCA
>JAIXPM010000255.1 GCA_027486275.1 Sphingomonadales bacterium
ACGCGCGGATCGCGGGTCAGGAAGCCGGCCTGCTTCACCGGGGTGCGCAGGATCGGTTCATACT
Source organism: Sphingomonadales bacterium (assembly GCA_027486275.1). The sequence goes on from JAIXPM010000255.1 coordinate 65, forward strand.
TGGTCAGCGCCTGGGCGATGCCGTGCTTCACGGCGCCGGCCTGGCCCGAAAGGCCACCACCAACGACGGTGCAGACCACGTCATACTGCTCACGGCGTTCGGCCACGTCGAACGGCTGGTTGATCACCAGGCGCAGCGAGGGGCGGGCGAAGTACACGGTCTGATCGCGGCCGTTGACCGTGATCTTGCCGGTGCCGGGCTTCAGCCACACGCGGGCGATGGCGTTCTTGCGCTTGCCGGTGGCATAGGCGCGGCCCTGCGCATCGATTTCCTGCTCACGCAGCGGGGCGGGCGGGCCGCCACCACCGGTGTGGGCGGTGTTGACGCCCGAGTTGTTGGTTCCATCGGCATCCATGGTGCCGAGATCAGACAGGGACTGGCGATTGTCAGACATTTCTTATCCCTCAACCAGCAAGCGTGGTGTTTTTGCGGTTCATCGACTTGACGTCGAGCACTTCCGGCGACTGGGCGACATGCGGATGCTCGGCACCGGCAAAGACGCGCAGGTTGCGCATCTGATCGCGACCCAGCGGGCCGCGCGGCACCATGCGTTCCACGGCCTTGATCAGGACGCGTTCCGGATAGCGACCTTCCAGGATCTTGGCCGGAGTGGTTTCCTTGATGCCGCCCGGGTGACCGGTGTGGCGATAGTAAACCTTGTCCGTGGTCTTCTTGCCGGTGAAGCGCACCTTGTCGGCGTTGATGACAATCACGTTGTCACCGCAATCGACGTGCGGGGTGTAGTTGGTCTTGTGCTTGCCGCGCAGGCGGTTGGCGATGATCGAAGCGAGACGGCCAACGACGAGGCCTTCGGCATCGATCAGCAGCCACTTCTTTTCAATCTCGGCCGGTTTGGCCGATGCGGTGATCCGGGTGAGCATGGCGTTGATTCCATTCTTCAAAATGCGAAACGGCCGAGGTTTTGGCCCCGGCGTCGAGGCGCCATATCGTGCAAACCCCCGCGCAGGTCAAGGAAAAACCGGGGTTTTTGGCATGTGGTACTATGGTACCGCGTAGTTTTGCGGCGTCTCCAGCACCAGCCGCAGACGCTGCTGCAGGGGCGCAATCGCGTCGCTGGAGGTCAGAAACGCGTCCAGTCCAAGCAGTTGCGGGCTGTGGCCTTCGTTGCCGAAGCGGATCGCGGCAATCTCGGCCTGTGTAATCGTGGCGGCAAGGAACCAGCCCGTCCGCCCCGGCGCATCCATCGCCGAGAAGGGCCGCGCCCACCAGATGCGCTGTTCGCGCAGGTGCAGGCCGAACTCCTCGTGCAGTTCCCTGAGCACGCAGGCGGCCGGGCTTTCATCGCCCTCGCGGCCGCCGCCGGGCAGATCGATCAGGCCGGGCCAGGGGATTCCGGGCTTGTTGTCGCGGCGATAGGTGAGGATGTGGCCGTCAACCAGCGCTGCCAGCTTGGCGCCGGCGAAGTCCGCGCCGTCCCAAGGGGTGATCACACGGCGTGGGCCTGGAGGTGACCCAACATGGTAATCTCCAGTGTCTTGGCGTGGGTGGCTTCCAGCACGACTTCCGGCGCGAAGCCGGCGATGCGCGCCTCTTCCCAGCGGCCGGCGCAAAGGCACCAGCGGTCACCGGGGTTAAGGCCGGGAAAGCCATATTCGGGGCGCGGCGTCGACAGATCATTGCCAGCGGATTTGCTGAAGGCGAGGAACTCCTCGGTCATCACGGCGCAGACGGTGTGCAGGCCAGTGTCAGCCGCATCGGTGTTGCAGCAGCCGTCGCGGTACCAGCCGGTCAGCGGTTCCAGCGAGCAGGGCAGCAGTGACCCGCCGAGCACATTCTTCGCGGTCATGCAGGACCCCTTCTCGACCAATGCGCTGCCCAGACCATGGCTGCCACCAGCAGCGCCGCGCCGGCCTGGTGAGCGACGCCGAGCCAGACCGGCACGTGATTCAAGATAACGGAAACGCCCAGAACGAACTGCGCCAGCACAACGCCACCCAGCGCCAACGCCCGGACACCGCCGCCCGCGCGCCACAACAGCGCGGCCACCGCCAGCACACCGCCGGCGGCAATCCAGGCCAGGCTGCGGTGGATGAACTGCACGCTCACCGGATCGTTGACCGCGTCGATGGCGCTGCCCAAGATGCCGTCGGGCATCAGCGCGCCGAACATCAACGGCCAGGTGTCGCTGGCATGGCCGGCCCGCAAGCCGGCGGTGAAGGCACCCCAGACGATCTGGACGGCCAGCAGGAACGTGAGCGGCCATACCCACGCACGCGGGCGGTCGTGGCGGGGCGCATCGCCGTCGATGAGATCAAGCGCGGTCCAGATACAGCCGGCCATGATGATGAACGCATTGGACAAATGCACCGCCAGCCGTTCCGGCGCCACCTCGGTACGATCGACGAGGCCGGAGGCGACCATCCACCAGCCGATGGCGCCCTGCAGGCCACCCAAGGCGAACAGCACGAGCAGGCGCGGCTTGTAACCAGCTGGAATCTGACGGCGAATCCAGAACCACGCCAGCGGCAGCGCAAAGGCGAGGCCAATCAGGCGACCCAAAAGGCGGTGGACATATTCCCAGAAGAAGATGCCCTTGAACTCGGCAAGGCTCATGCCGCGGTTCATCAACTGATACTGGCTTGATTGCTGATACAGCGTAAACTGCTGCAACCATTCGCTTTCCGTGAGCGGCGGCAGTGTGCCCGACACGACATCCCAGCGGGTGATCGACAAGCCGCTCTCGGTCAGCCTTGTGATGCCGCCGACGACGACCATGGCAAACACCAGGGCGGCGATGCCGAGCAGCCACAACGCCACGTCGCGCGGGCGGGCATCGGAACGGGGAAGTGGGGCGGCGAGGGAAGCCATGGACGCCTCCCTAGGCCCAAAGTTCATGCCGGCCAACCCCACGCAATGCCGCATCAATCCTTCTTGTCGGGATCTTCATAGCGGAAGGGATCGGTCATTTTCGGCTTGGTTGGCAGGGGCTTGGCGGGCAACGGCTTGTCGGCGTTGGCGGCTTCCCACAACAGGCTGGCCAGGATCACCGAGGCCTGGCGCAGATCGGCAGGGCGAAGGTGATCGAAGGTGTCGACGCTGCTGTGGTGCACGGTCGTGCCATAATCCAGCGGATCCTGGATGAACTGGAAGGCGGGCAGGCCAATGGCCTGCATGAACTCGTGATCGGTGCCACCGGTCGGGCTGGCGACGACCGTGCTGGCGCCCATGCTGGCAAAGGGCGACAGCCATTCCTGCAGGATGGGCACGGCCGCGAAATTGCCTTCGGCATGGATGCCGCGGAATTTGCCGCCGCCGTTATCCATGTTGAAATAGGCCGCCAACAGATTGTAATCGGCCTTCTTTTCGATCGGATACTGGCGAAGCTTGAAATCATAGGACAGCCGGGCCTTCACCGGATCCGGGTTGGCCGGCCGGCTGGCAAAATGGCGTTCGATATAGTTGGCCGAGCCATAAAGGCCCTGTTCCTCACCCGACCACAGCGCAAAGCGGATCGTGCGTTTCGGCTTCACCTTCAGTGCCGCCAGGATGCGCGCGGCTTCCATCACCACCGCCGAACCGGCGCCATTGTCGGCCGCACCATCGGCCGCCACCCAGCTGTCAAGATGGGCGCCGGCCATCACGTAACCCGCCTTGGCATCGCTGCCCGAAAGATCGGCCAAGACATTGTAACCATTGAGATCGCTATCGTCGAACTTCACCTGCGAAGTGATGGTCAGCGTCACGTCTCCCTGCGTCGCCAGGCGGGCGATGCGGCGATAATCCTCGGCGGTCAGCTCCAGTCCGGGCAGCTTGGGTGTGTCGCGGTGCTGATAACCTTCGCCGTGCAGCAGGCCGTTGTCCCGGTAGCTCATGCGCACCCAGCCCACGGCGCCTTCCTTGGCCAGGAATTCGTCAAGTTGCTTGCCGAACTGGATGAACTTGAACCAGCCGTCACCGTCGTCGGATGCGGTCACCGGCGGTTGAAACTCATCGAGCTCACCGATTGCCTTGTCGTCCATCCGCACAAAGGCCGGCTTGGTGGCATCGGCCGGCGGGCGCGGGAAACTGATGGCAACGATCTTGCCCTTCAACTTGCCGCTCCATTCGGCAAAATCGCGTGGGCGCTTCATCGGTGCGACGATCAGCGTCGCGGTGATGCCGCCGGCCGGCGTGCCCGGCGTCCACGCCACCGGAATGGTCCGCAGGCTCATGCGGCGCGGCGATTCCAGCATGACGCTGGCGCTTTCGATCGACCAGCCACGGCCGAAATCAAAGCCTTCGGTGCGCACGTTGGTCAGGCCCCAGCCCTTGAACTTGTCCTGCGTCCAGCGTTCGGCCACGCGCATGCCAGGCGAATTGGTCATCCGCGGCCCGATCCGGTCGGTCAAATAAGCCACGGTTTCCACCACTTCGCCGTGGTTCATGGCTTCATCGCTAATCCGCGCCACCATCGCCAGATCAGGTGCAGCCAGTGTTGGGGCGGCAGCGCTGGCAAGCAGCAGGGCAATAAGGGTGCGCATCAGGCAATCTCCAGATCAAGCAACAGCCGTTGTCTAGCGACCGGCAGTTTGCATGGCAACGCGCGTGCGGGCCCCGTGCTGTCAGGCCGAAAGGGGTTGCCGCCAAGGATGTAATAATGTAACACTAGAAGCGTGCCGAGTCCAAGCAGCCTCCTCGATCGAATTGCCATCGGCTTGTCGGGGCTGTGCCTGCTGCACTGCATGGCCGGGTTCGTGCTGCTGACCGTTTTTGCGATGACGGGTGACTGGCTCGATCATCGGGTTCACTTTATCGGTCTGATGCTGGCAATGCCATTGGCGGCTGTGGCACTGTGGCGCGGTTGGCGCCGGCATGGCCGCAGCGACATCGGCATGATGGGCGTGATCGGATTGGCGGTGATGGCGATCTCACTGGCGGTGGAACATG
>JAIXPM010000183.1 GCA_027486275.1 Sphingomonadales bacterium
GCCTGCACCTCACCCAGGCCCAGGCCGAAGGCTTCTACGCCGTCCACCGCGAGCGCGGCTTCTTCGGTGAACTGGTCGCCTTCATGATCAGCGGCCCGGTCGTCGTGCAGGTGCTGGAAGGCGAAGACGCCGTTCCGGCCTACCGCGCCATCATGGGCGCCACCAACCCGGCCAACGCCGATGCTGGCACCATCCGCAAGGAACTGGCCGAATCGATCGAAGCCAACACCGTGCACGGTTCGGACAGCGACGAAAACGCCGCGATCGAGATCGCCTATTTCTTCGCGCAGACGGAAATCGTCGGTTAAGCCTTAGTGCTCGACCGAATTGGAAGGGGCCGCGGCAATCGCCGGGGCCCCTTTTTTTCAGCCTGGCCAGTTGCTGGTTGGCCTTGCAAGGTAACGCACTAGCTTGGTGCCACCCGGCAGGGCGGCCCGGCCAACCTCTGCAAAGCCCAGGCGTTCGTGAAAGGCATCGGAGGCCGGGTTGGGCGGGTCGCTATTCACTTCGCAGCCAATCATCGGCACGCCCTCGGCCGCTGCTCGGCGGAAAAGTTCGCCGTACAGCGTGCGGGCCACGCCCCGGCCGCGCGCCGCGGCTGAAACGATTATGCGATCGATATAGACGAAGCGCGGGTAGCGCGTCTTGAACCACTGGAAGTTGATGCCCGGGTGATCGCTGCTATCATTCAACGCGATCAGAAATCCATCATATCCGTGGGTGCCGGCCAAGCCGAGGTGCCAGCTGTTGGCCAGCAACTGCTTAAGGATCGCAGGAGTCAGCGGCGATGTTTCGGTCTCGTGGGCGGCATTGAGTGCCAGGAGATTGGCCGCTTCGGCGGGCGTGATGGTCATCGCGTCAGAACGGTAGCATCGCCAGCCGCTTGGGCGCACACTGGCGCCACGCCGCGCTCAGCATGGCCTCGATCATCGCCCAGTCCGGCCCATCGGTGAGCACGATGCCCACCCAGCCGGCGGGGCCGAAATATTTGGGGCGGAAGAAGCGGTCCGGGTCCTGTTCGATCAGCATGGCGGCTTCATCCAGGCCGGAGACTTTCAGCAAAAGCGCGGTGATGCCGTCGCCGTGGTGGTTTTCGCTGAAATAGGCGAAGAACTTGCCGCCTTCGACGAAGAAGCCGGGGGAGCCGTGGGAGAGTTTTTCGGCCGCCGCCGGCAGGTTCAGCGCCAAGCCGCGCACGCGGGTGAGCAGGGCTTCTGGGCGCTGGTCTGCCGACACGAAATCGGCGAGCACGCGCGGGTAGAGTTGGTGTTCGGCATATTGGACGCGCGTTGCGAGACTGTCGGGCGTGTCGCAGGGCAGCACCTTGATGCGGGCCTGGCCCAATATGGGTCCGTCATCCAGTTCGGGGGTGACGATGTGGATGGTGCAGCCAGTTTCATCCTCGCCCGCGGCCAGTACGGCTGCGTGGGTGTGCAGGCCCTTGTGCTTGGGCAACAGCGACGGGTGGATGTTGAGGCAGCGGGCCTGCCAGTGGTTGACGAACTCCGCCGACAGCAGCCGCATGTAACCGGCGAGCGCGATGTGGGTGACACCGGCCTGTTCCAGTTCGCGGGTGATGATTGCGTCGAACTCGGCACGCTTCTTCCCCAAGTGACTGTGCGCGAAGGTGGGGACGCCTTCCGCTGCAGCCAGCGTAAGCCCGGCCGCATCGGGATCATTGCTGCCAACGACGACAATCTCATAGGGGCAGTCATACAGTCGGCTGGCATAGAGCAGCGCGGCCATGTTGCTGCCGCGACCCGAAATGAGAACGCCGACTTTGGCCTTCTCAGGCATCGTGGCTGGCCGTCCAGGCGGCCGCTTCGCCCCATTGGCCGGGCGCGCCGTGGATTTCGCAGCCCTGCTGGCCGGCGATGATTTCGCCGATCACGCTGGCCTGTTCGCCGGCGTCGATTAGTGCGGCGATCACGGCTTCGGCTTCGCTGCGATCCACCACCAGCACCATGCCGGTGCCGCAGTTGAACGTGCGCGCCATTTCAGCCGCGGCAACGCCGCCTTGTTCGCGCAGCCAGTCGAACAGCGGCGGCAATGTGGGCGCAGCAACCAGCGCCCGCGAACCGGCGGGCAGCACGCGCGGGATATTTTCCAGGAAGCCACCGCCGGTGATATGGGCCAGCGCCTTGATGCGACCAGCGCGGATCAGGGGGAGAAGCGGCTTCACATAGATGCGCGTAGGCTCCAGCAAGGCTTCGGCCAGCGTGCGGTTGGCGTCGAAGGGGGCAGGGGCGTCCAGATCGGCGCCGGAGACGGAGAGGATGCGGCGGATGAGGGAATAACCGTTGCTGTGCGCGCCCGACGAAGCGACGCCAACGATAAGCTGGCCCGGCGCAACGCCGTCGCCGGTCAACTGCTCGCCGCGCTCGACCGCGCCGACGGAGAAGCCCGCCAGATCATAATCGCCGGCGGCATACATGCCGGGCATTTCCGCTGTCTCGCCACCGATCAGGGCGCAGCCGGCTTGCTTGCAGCCATCGGCGATGCCGGCCACCACACGGGCGGCGACGCCGTTCTCCAGCTTGCCGGTCGCGAAATAATCCAGGAAAAACAGTGGTTCAGCGCCCTGCACGATGAGATCGTTGACGCACATGGCGACCAGATCGATGCCCACCGTGTCGTGGCGGCCGGTATCGATGGCCAGCTTCAGCTTGGTGCCCACACCATCATTGGCGGCGACCAGCAGCGGGTCTTTATAGCCGGCGGCCTTGGGATCGAAAAAGCCGCCAAAGCCGCCCAGTTCGGCATCTGCACCCGGCCTTGCGGTGGCGCGGGCCAGCGGGGCAATCATCTTCACCAGCGCGTTGCCAGCAGCGATATCCACGCCGGCATCAGCATAGGTAAGAGGGGGGGTGAGGGGGCGTTTTTCGCTCATGCGCGCCGCCATAGCGCCAGATGCAGCCAAGCGCCAGCATCCGCGCTTGGCAATCGGGGTGGTGCGGCCCTAAACAGCATGCGTGAAGCGCATCCTTGCCCTTGTAGCCGGCGCTGGCCTGATCGCGGCGATTGCCTTGGCTCAGCAGGCCAGCCGCAAGGCCGAACGCCCGGCGTCTGATCCATCAGGCGGTGCGGGCAGCGCCTATGCCGTGGGTGGCATTGCTGTGGATGTGACGGCGAAGACTGTTGACGACGCCCGCCGCGCCGCCTGGACGCAAGCGATGCGCAAGGCCTGGCCGATCCTGTGGGCGCGCCTGGCAAACCGGCCCGAAGCCGAGGCACCCCGGCTTTCGGATGGGCAGATCGATGGCATGGTGGCCGGCATCGAAAGCCAGGGCGAACAGTTTTCCGCCACTCGCTATATCGCGCGGCTGGGCGTGGTGTTCGATCGCAGTCGGGCCGCCGATTATGTGGGCGGCGTTGCCAGCCTGCAATCGCCGCCGATGCTGCTGCTGCCCTTGCTGGTGGATGGCGCCGCCGCGCAGGTGACGCAGTCGCGCACGGCTTGGCGTGATGCCTGGGGGCGCTGGCAGGGCAATGTGACGCCGATCGATTATGTGCTGCCCGGCGGCACCGCGGCCGACAATCTTTGGCTGAGCGCGGCGCAGGTGCGGCGCACCGATCCCGCTGGCTGGCGCAGCATCATCACCCGTTTTGATACGGTCGATGTGCTGGTCGCCGAAGCCCGGCTGACCAGGGTTTATCCCGGTGGCCCGATCCGCGCCCTGTTCATCGCCCGCCACGGCGCGGCTGGCACCGAATTGGGCCGGCTGGCACTGAAGGTGGGCAGCGAGGCTGGGCTGGCCCGACTGCTGGATGA
>JAIXPM010000220.1 GCA_027486275.1 Sphingomonadales bacterium
CCCAGCACCAGCCCCAGCGCATCAAGCAGGATGGATTTGCCCGCCCCTGTCTCGCCCGTAAGCACAACAAGGCCCGGCGCGAACTCGATGGCCAACGCCTCGATCAGCACGACATTCTGGATGGCAAGCGCGGTCAACACGGCGCTGTGTTAGCCCATCCCACGGCGCGGGCGCGAGAGGCATTTTCACAGGCCCGCAACATCCCCTCATGCCATTCCTGCTTGCACTTCAGGCAGAATCGAATATAGCCGCCTCCTTCGCCGTTAATCCGGGGCATCTGGCCCGGCCATTTGCTGTGGCCGTTGGCATTCAGGACGCACCAGGTTGGGGCACTAACGACCGCTTTCAGATTGATGGATACAGGTGCCTCATGGCCGTTCCCAAGCGCAAGACCTCGCCTTCCCGCCGCAACATGCGTCGCAGCCACCATGCGCTGACCGCAACAGCGTTTCAGGAATGCCCGAACTGCGGTGAGCTGAAGCTGCCGCACAACCTGTGCGGGGCCTGCGGCTTCTACAACGGCCGCGAAGTCGTCGCCGTCGAAGCCTGACTTGGTGCCCGGCAGGCTGGCCCGGTTTCTTATGACAGGCACGCCAAACCGGGACCCGGTCATTGCGCTTGATGTGATGAGCGGCGAGGCCGGCGCTGCCGAAGCCGTTGCTGCGGCTGATATTGCTGCCGAACGCTATCCGCGCCTTTCCTTCCTGCTGTTCGGCCACCAACCGGTGATCGCTGCCGAACTGGCGCGCTGGCCGCGCCTCGCCGCGCGCGCTGAAGTCATCCACAGCGAAGATGTTGTCGCCATGAGCGACAAACCCAGCCAGGCCCTGCGCCGGGCCCGCACCACATCAATGGGCATGGCCATCGATGCCGTGAAGCAGGGCAAGGCCAATGCCGCCGTTTCGGCCGGCAACACTGGCGCCCTGATGGCGATGTCGCTGTTCTCGCTGCGCACCATGCCGGGCATCGATCGCCCGGCCCTGGCGGCGGTGCTGCCCACACTGAAATCCGAATCGGTGATGCTCGATCTGGGCGCCAACACCGAATGCGATGCCACCAACCTCGTGCAGTTCGCGGTAATGGGCGCGGCGTTTGCACGCACCGTGCTGGGGCTGGAACGCCCCAAGGTCGCCCTGCTCAACATCGGCGAGGAAGAATTGAAGGGCACCGGCGAGATCCGCGCTGCCGCGACCGTGCTGAAAGGCGCGCGCCTGCCGATGCAGTTCCTCGGCTTTGTCGAAGGGGACAAGATCGGTTCCGGCGATGTCGATGTGGTGGTCACCGATGGCTTTTCCGGCAACATTGCCTTGAAGACGGCCGAAGGCACCAGTCGTCTGGTCACCGGCCTGCTCGGCAATGCCTTCCGCTCGTCGATCTGGGGCAAGCTGGGCTATTTCATCGCCCGCGGCGCGCTCGAATCGCTGCGTGCCCATCTCGATCCCAACGCCCACAATGGCGCGGTGTTCCTGGGCCTCAACGGCATCGTGGTCAAAAGCCACGGCAGCGCCAATGCCCGGGGCCTCGCCAATGCCATCGGCGTGGCGCATGATCTGGTGACCGACGACGTCAACCGCCGCATTCGCGACGATCTCGCCGGCGTTAACATGGCGCTGGCGACCACCCTGGAGCCCGACGCGGCATGAGCAAGCGCCGTTCCGTCATCATCGGCACCGGCAGCTATCTGCCGCAAACCGTGCTGAGCAACACGGATCTGGCCGCCCGGCTCGACACGTCGGATGAATGGATCATCGAGCGCACCGGCATCCGCCGTCGCCATATTGCGGCTCCGGGCGAGTTCACGTCTGACCTTGCCGTTGCTGCCGCGCAGCGCGCGCTGGACGCCGCCGGCAAGATCCCGGCCGACATTGATCTGATCATTGTCGCCACCGCCACGCCGGATCAAACCTTTCCTGCCGTCGCCACCGTGGTGCAGCACAAGCTGGGCATGATACACGGCGTCGCATTTGATGTGGCTGCGGTGTGTTCGGGTTTCCTCTATGCCCTCACCGTGGCGGATTCGCTGCTGGCCACTGGTGGCCACAATCGCGCGCTGGTGATCGGCGCCGAAACCTTCAGCCACATCCTTGATTGGGACGACCGCACCACCGCCGTGCTATTCGGCGATGGCGCGGGCGCCATCGTGCTGGAAGCGCAGGCGCAGCCCGGCGACAATGCCAGTGATCGCGGCGTCATCGCCTGCCGCCTGCACAGCGACGGGCGCTACAACGATCTGCTCTATGTTGATGGCGGACCGGGTTCAACCGGCACCACCGGCAAGCTGCGGATGAAGGGCAAGGAAGTTTTCCGCCACGCCGTCACCAATCTTTCCAGCGTGATGGGCGAAGTTCTTGAGGCGGCGTCTCTGCAAGCCAGCGATGTCGCATGGGTGGTGCCGCACCAGGCCAATCTGCGCATCCTGGAAGCCACCGCGAAGAAGCTGAACATTTCACCCGATCAGGTGGTGGTGACGGTCGACAGCCACGCCAACACGTCGGCCGCTTCGGTGCCGCTGGCG
>JAIXPM010000161.1 GCA_027486275.1 Sphingomonadales bacterium
CAGATCAAACAGCGTCAGCGCCGTGAAGGCCTTGGTCATGCTGGCAATGCGGAAGCGGGTGTTGGCCTCCACCGGGCGGGCAGCATCCACATCGGCGATGCCGGAAACGCCACTGTGCACCAGGCCTTCGCCGCGCTTGACGATCCCCCAGGTCAGGCCTGGCACCTGGTTGGCCTCGGCCCATTCCCGCATGCTGCGATCGATGCTGGCGGCAAGTTCGGGCGGAAAAGTCGCAGTCGGGGGGGCAGCGGCCGCTGGTGCGGCGAGCAGGGCGCCAAACGCCAGTGGGGCAAGCAGCGCCCTCACATCTCTTTCCCGTCGCGGATCTTGTAGAACACGCCGGCGCCATCGCCGCCGGCCAGTTCCAGCGTGCCTTCGATGGTGCGCACGTCATAATTCATCGGCACGGCGCTGGAGACCTTCACCTCGATGAACTGCTGCGGGCCGGGATTGAGGTGGAAGGGGCAATCGGGCGGATAGGCCAGCAGCACGAAATGGCTCTGGCTGGCGCCCTTGCCCAGCGGCAGCATGTAGCCATTGATCTTCACCCGCTTGCCGGCCAGCGATTTCACCGTGGCGGGATAGACTGGCTTCACCGCGCCGGCCTTGGCAGCGGCGGGATCTTCCTTGGCGCTTTCCAGCACCTGCCACGCCACGCCGCCGGGCGGGGTGGGGGCCGGTTTCCAGATCGATTCCGATGGCTTCAGCGCGGTTTGCGCGATCGCCGCCGGAGCAGCGAGCATCAGGACGGCGGTGATGACAACACGGGCGAGCATTGGTCCCTCCTAGCGGGCGTTGGCCAGCGTTTCGGCAATATCAGTCTTGAGCACACGCAAGGCTGGAATCAAGGCGGCAATCAATCCGATCCCCAGCGCGGAGGCAACAATCAGCGCCTCGCCGGGGTGGAAGGCGAAGGCGTTCAAGCCCAGCGCACGCAATTGTTCGATGCTGGCCGCCGCCATCCCGATCACGCCATGGCCCAGCAACAGGCCCAACGTGGCACCGGCACTGGCCAATATCAGCCCCTCGCTGGCCACCTGGCCGATGATCGCCGCGCGGCTGGCCCCGATCACCCGCAGCATGGCCATGTCGCCCTCCCGCTCCTTCAGCGCGGTGAGCAGCGCCACGAAGATGGACAGGCCGGCGGTGAGCATCAGCAGCACGGCAAAGGCGCGCACCGCGTCCAGCCCGACGCCGACCAGTGCCAGCAGGCGGGAGACTTCCACGGCGGGCACCGCGGCCTGCAGATTGGTCTGGCGGTTGATGAAGCCGGGCAGGCGCACGGCGGCAATGGGCGATCCGAAGCGGACGAGGACGGCGGTCACTTCGGCGGCACCGGCATGGGCCTCGTGGTCTTCGGCGCTTTCGCCCTCATGATGGTCTTCGCCGGGGTCCGCGATGCCGTGCACGCCCCACACGCTTTCAACGCGGGTCAGAATCAGCCGGTCGATCACCGTGCCGGTCGGTTTCAGGCGGCCAACCACGATGAACGGCGTTTCCTCGTGCTTCGGGCCGTCATCGCCGCTGCTCATGCCGTGGCCGCCCACGAAGCGCTGGCCCAGGTTCGCGCCGGTGCGCGCCGCCACATCAGCGCCGATCACCGCCTCCATCTTCGCGGCAAACATGCGGCCATCGGCAAGACTGGCGCCGAGCAGCGCCGGATAGGCCGGTTCGGTGCCGACAATCCGGAACGATCGGAAACTGTCGCCCAGCGCCAGCGGAATGGCTTCGGCGACGCCCAGTTGGCGGCGCAGCAGCACCACTGTGTCCAGCGGCACATTCCCGGTCGGGATATCGACATGATAGACCGAACTCAGGATCAGCTGCAGCGGCGAGCCCTTGGCGCCCACCACCATGTCGATGCCTTGCGCATCCTTGTCGAAGCGGTTTTCGAGCTGGCTGGAGAACAGCAGCAGGATGACGAGGCTGGCAACGCTCAAGGCCAGCAGCAGGATGTTGAGCGCGGTGTTGAGGCCGCGATCCCTGAGATAGGCGAGGCTCAGCCCGATCATGCCGCCACCGGCGCCATGAGATTGAGCTGGTTGGCAAAGCGGTGCGCGATGCGGCCATCGTGGGTGGCGACCAGCAGCGTGGCGCCGGTGGCATTGGCCACGTCGAACATCAGATCGATCATGCGCGCGGCGTTGGCATCATCGAGCGCACTGGTCGGCTCATCGGCAACCACCAGCCGCGGCCTGGTGATCAGCGCGCGAGCGATGGCGGCGCGCTGGCCTTCGCCCTGCGAAAGCTGGCGTGGCCTCGCAGCGGCACGATGGGCAAGGCCAACCCGATCGATCATGCCGGCAATGGCGGCGCGGTCAACATGGCCCAGCGCCAGTTGCTGGGCCAGGGCCAGATTGTCGGTCACGCTCAAGGCCGGGATCAGCCGCAGCGTCTGGAACACCAGCCCGATGGTGCGGCGGCGCAAGGCGTCGCGGGCTGCCGGGGGCAGGGCGCTCATCACCTCGCCCGCCACGCTGATCGTGCCATGGCTGGGGGTGAGCAGGCCGGTGACGATGTTGATGAAGGTCGTCTTGCCCGAACCCGACGGCCCCAGCAGCAGGGCATGGGCGCCGGGCTGCAGCTGCCAATCGCCGATGGCCATCACCGTGCGGCCATCACGCCCATGCGAAAGGCCCCTGGCTTCCACCAGGGGCCCTTGCGCGGTCTTCGAATGGGTCAGCGTGTCAGGGCTGGACATTGGCCACGGCAACCGCGCCGGCAGCAGCCTGCGCAGTGGCGACATCATCCTTCATGCCCAGCCGCTTCAGCATGGCAAGGCGTGCGGTTTCGATGGCTTCCTGGCGGCGCTGGTCGGCAATGCGGGCAGCGGCCTCGGCATAGGCGCCGGCATAGGGATCGGTGCCGTCCGGGGCGTAATGGCTGTAACCCGGCATGCCATCAAAGGCGCAGGCAACAGCCGGGCCGGCGACAGCGAGCATGGCAGTGGCAGCAACAACAGCGATCAGACGCATGGAAAACCCCTCCCATCGACTCGAGGCTGACTCATTGTCACATTCGCGTACCCCCCGCAACGCGTCTGCCGGGGGGCAAATGCCGCAGACACGCTCGCAGCGCTTGCCAAGGCCCGGCCAGCGCGGCAAGGGGCGACGATTGTGCTTCAGGGGACAGGATCAAGATGCGCGTGCTGGGACGGGTAGTGATGTGGGCGGCGCTCGCCCTGCTGGGGGCAACGGCACAGGCCAGCCCGATCGTGCAGACCAAGGGCGATTTCGTCGACAAGTTCCGC
>JAIXPM010000260.1 GCA_027486275.1 Sphingomonadales bacterium
CCATGATCTTTTGATCGGCCAAAACCCGGTGCCGCCTGCGGGCGTCGCCATCTGGAGGGACTGAACATGACGACGCTTGCTGCCCGCGTTGGCGCTCTGGCGGAAACCACTGCGCTGCCAGATCCCGGCCCGATTGCCGATGGCGAAGCCCGCTGCTTGGTCGAGCATTTCGCGCTCACCGCCAACAACGTCACCTATGCGGTTCACGGCGAGGATTTCGCCTATTGGCGCTTCTTCCCGGCACCCGAAGGGCACGGAATTGTCCCGGTCTGGGGTTTTGCCCGCGTCAGCGAAAGCCGCGCCGAAGGGATCAGCGTTGGCCAGCGCTTCTTCGGTTACTGGCCGATGGGCGCCCAGGCGGTGCTCACACCCGTACAGGTCTCGGCCCACGGCTTCACCGATGGCGCGGCACATAGGGCCGGGCTGCCGCCCTTCTACAACCGCTACAACCCGGCCAGCCCGGCCTGGGGCGATGAAGCGCTGCAGTGCCTGTTCCGCCCGCTCTATGCCACCAGCTTCCTCATTGATTGCCTGGTGGCGAGCCGGCCGGTCGATACGCTCCTACTGTCCTCTGCCTCCTCGAAAACGGCGCTCGGCGTGGCGCAGGCGGCCAAGGGCCGGCAGCGCGTGGTTGGTCTCACATCGCCAGGCAACAGGGGATTCTGCGAAAAGACGGGCTATTACGATCAGGTGCTCAGTTACGACGAGATTGCTCAGGTGGGGGGGGACGCCATCGCCTTCATCGATTTTTCCGGCCATGGCGGTGTGCGCAGCGATGTCCACACTCTGCTGGGTGAGCGACTGAAGGAAAGCCACATCGTCGGCGACACCCACTGGCAGAGCCCCAACACCAACGAATTGCCCGGTCCGGTGCCGCAGCTGTTCTTCGCCCCCACTGCGGCGCAGGATCGGGTGGCGGAATGGGGCCCGGCTGGCTTTGAACAGCGGCTGGGCAAAGCTTGGGCCCGCTTTGCCGCCACGCTGGGCTGGCTGCGCGTCGAGCGGGTGACCGGCGATGCCGATGTTGCCAAGGCCTGGGCCGAACTGGTCGATGGGCGCATCGATCCGGCGGTGGGTGTCATCGCTGCGCTGTAACTTGTTCAGCTTGCCGAAAGCGCGGCTGCGGCAATCTCCTTCGCATGGCTGGGGTTTGGACAAAGTGTCGCAATCCCCAGTCCTTGAGCACACAAGGGTCGAAGCGTATGGAGCCCGTCCAAGCGATCCGGCGCAGACGCCCGGGCGTGTGAAAAACCTGCCGGCCACATGCCGGCGCGAGGAGAACAACCGATGAAGATTCTGGGTTTTGTCGCCGCTGCCCTGGTGATCGCCGCTCCGGCTGCCGCCAAGGAAATCACCGTCAAGATGCTGAACAAGGGTGCCGAAGGCGCCATGGTGTTCGAACCGGCGTTCGTGAAGGCCGCCCCTGGCGACACCGTGAAGTTCGTGGCCACCAACCCGGGCCACAACGCGCAGACCATCGCTGGCTTCCTGCCGGCCGGTGAAGCCGAGCAGAAGGGCGCCATGGGCAAGGATTTCGTGCTGAAGGCCGGCAAGCCGGGCCTGTATGGCATCAAGTGCCTGCCGCACTTCTCCATGGGCATGGTTGCCCTGGTGCAGGTCGGTAACGGCCCGTCGGCCAACCTCGCTGCCGCCAAGGCCGTGAAGCTGTCGCCGCTGGCCACCAAGCGCATGACCGCCTACCTGGCGAAGGCCAAGTAAGCCCTTCCGGCAACGGAAAATGAAGCGGCCGGGGTGGCAACACCCCGGCCGTTTTCGTTAAAGGCCCGCCGCCTTCAGCATTGCCGAAGCGCCAGCTTCTGCATCATCGCTGCCGGAGCGGAAGAATGCGAACAGTTCCCGCGCTGTGCCCGGCCCCGACGCATCGATCGTCGCCGCAGGGCGGGACAGGAACTCGGCGGCATCCACCAGCACATCCAGCTGGCCCTTTTGAGCACACAGCCGGATCACGTCACCATCGCGCACGCGGGCAATCGGCCCGGCGGCCATGGCTTCCGGGCAGAGGTGGATGGCGGCCGGCACCTTGCCTGATGCGCCCGACATGCGACCATCGGTGACCAGCGCCACCTTGTGCCCGCGATCCTGCAGCACGCCCAGCGCCGGCGTCAGCTTGTGCAGTTCGGGCATGCCGTTGGCCTGCGGGCCCTGGCCGCGCACCACCACCACGACGTCACGATCGAGCTCGCCGGCCTTAAAGGCGGCCTGCACGCTCTCCTGATCCTCGAACACACGGGCTGGGGCCTCGATGGTCCAGCGTTCCTCGTCCACGGCGCTGGTCTTGAAGATGGCGCGGCCCAGATTGCCTTTCACCAGCCGCATGCCACCATCAGCGCGGAACGGGTTGCTGGCAGCGCGCAGGATGGTTTCATCACGGCTTTCCGGCACGTCGCGCCAAACCAGCTGGTCACCGTCCATCGCCGGATCGCGGGCATAATCTGCAAGGCTGTCGCCGCCCACTGTCGGGATGTCGCCGTGGAGCAGCCCGGCATCGAGCAACGTGCGGATGGTGAAGGCCATGCCGCCCGCCGCATGGAACTGGTTCACGTCTGCCGCGCCGCCGGGATAGACGCGCGCCAGCAGCGGTACCGCGCCGGACAATTCGTCAAAATCCTGCCAGTCGATAAGCACGCCCGCCGCCCGCGCGATGGCGGGCAGGTGGATGGCGTGGTTGGTCGAGCCACCGGTGGCCAGCAGGCCGACGATGGCGTTGACGATGGCGCGTTCATCGACACACACGCCCAGCGGGCGCTCGTCGGGTTGATTGAGAGCAATCTTCGCCAGCCGGTGCATCGCCGAGCGGTTCATGGCGGTGCGCAGGCCGGTGCCGGGATTGACAAAGGCCGCGCCCGGCACGTGCAGGCCCATCACCTCCATCATCATCTGGTTGCTGTTCGCCGTGCCATAGAAGGTGCAGGTGCCAGGGCTGTGGTAACTCGCGCTTTCGGCCTCCAGCAGCTCGGCGCGGCTGGCCTTGCCTTCGGCCGCCAACTGCCTGATGCGCTGCTTTTCCTTGTTGGGCAGGCCGCTGGGCATTGGCCCGGCCGGCACGAAGATCATCGGCAGATGGCCAAAGCGCAGCGCGCCGATCAGCAGGCCGGGCACGATCTTGTCACAGATGCCGAGCAGTGCGACCGATTCGAACATGCCGTGGCTCAGCGCCACCGCCGTGGCCAGCGCGATACTGTCCCGGCTGAACAGCGAAAGCTCCATGCCCACCTGGCCTTGCGTCACGCCATCGCACATCGCCGGCACGCCGCCCGCCACCTGCGCCGTCGCACCCACTTCGCGGGCAAACAGCTTCAGCTGCGGCGGATACTGGCCATAGGGCTGGTGGGCCGACAGCATGTCGTTGAAGGCGGTGACAATGCCGATATTGACGCGCGCACCGGCCTTGATCGTTGCCTGATCATCCAGCGCGGCGGCAAAGCCGTGGGCGAGGTTGGAGCATGACAGCCGCTCCCGGCCCATGCCGGCATCGCGCTCGCGGGCGATATGATCGAGATAGCGGGCGCGGCCGGCGCGGCTTTTCTCGATGATACGGTCGGTCACGCGGGCGAGTGTGGGGTGCAGAGTCGTCATGGCCGCAGCATAGGCCGGCCAGGCCCACATGGGCAGGCCGAATAGCGACGACCCGAAGCAATCCGTTGACGGGCGGCCAGCCAGCGGGCAGCAAAGTGAGCGAACCGGGGGGGCGCATGGCCGAAATCAGAAAAGAAATGGGCCTCGTGGCGGCGCTTGCGCTGGTTGTGGGCAACATGGTCGGTTCCGGCGTGTTCCTGCTGCCGGCAACGCTGGCGCCCTATGGCTGGTCTGCGATGGGCGGCTGGGTGATCGCGCTGGCCGGCACGCTGGCGCTGGCAGGCTGCTATGCTGCGCTGTCCCGGCAGATGCCCGGCACCTGCGGGCCGCATTTCTATGTTGAAAAGGCGTTTGGCCCCAACGCTTCCTATATCGCGGCGTGGAGCTATTGGATCGGCGTCTGGGTCGGCAATGCGGCACTGGCGGTGGCCGTTGTCTCCAATCTCACCGTGATCTGGCCCGGCCTTGCCGGCGATCCGCTCCTGAGCGCGCTCGCCGCCGTAAGCGTGCTGGTGCTGGTGACGGCCATCAACCTGGCCGGCATCGGTGCTGCCAGCTTCGTGCAGCAGGCTACGACCTTCCTGAAACTCATGCCGCTCCTCGCCGTGCTCGGCATCGCGGCCTGGCTGCTGTTCACCACGGGCAGCGCCGCCGTGGTCAACCCGCCTTCGGCCATGGAGGCTGATGGGGTGATCACCTCGGTCACGCTCACCATGTGGGCGTTCCTGGCCTTTGAATCGGCCACGGTGCCGGCCGACAAGATCCGCCGCCCGGAATTTACCGTGCCGGTGGCGACCATTGTGGGGCCGCTGCTGGCCGGCGTGCTCTACATGGCGATTTCGGCGGCGATGATCGCGCTGGTGCCGGCCGATGCGCTGGCCAAGTCCAACGCGCCCTTTGCCGATTTTTCCGCGCCGTTCATCGGATCGCAGGCCGCGGCGCTGATCGGCGTGTTTGCCGCCATTTCGGCGCTGGGCACGGTCAACGGCCTCACCCTCACGGCGGCCGAACTGCCGCGCGCGATGGCGCTGGTCGGGCAATTCCCGCAGCGTTTTGCCGGGCTGAACCGGGCTGGCGCGCCGGCGGCGGCGGTGCTGCTGTCGGGCGGGCTGGCAGCGGCGCTGGTGCTGCTGAACACCGATCGCAGCCTTTCGGGCCTGTTCGAATTCACCATCCTGGTGGCCACCGCGGCAATGCTGGTCGGCTATATGGCGGTCGGGCTGGCCGGGCTGAAATTGCTCTCCGGCCCGCTGCGTTTCGTGGGCCTCGCCGGCACGCTCTATTCGCTGTTCGCGCTCTATGCCTCCGGGCTGGAAGCCACCTTGTGGTGTTTCGCCCTGATCGCTGCGGGTTGGCCGGTTCTGCTTTACGCCCGCGCAAAACCGTAGAACCGGTCTGACAAGATTGCCTTGGCCGCATTGTGGCCGGGCGCGCCGGTGACGCCGCCGCCGGGATGGGCGCCGCTGCCGCACAGATACAGGCCCTTCACCGGCATGCGGTGGTTGCCGTGGCCCAGCACCGGGCGCGCCGCCCACAATTGATCCAGGCTCATGCGGCCGTGGAAGATATCGCCGCCGATCAACCCGAACTTGCGTTCCAGATCGAGCGGCGAATGGATCTGCCGCGCGATGATGCTGCGCTTGAAATTGGGCGCATGCGCCGTGACGGTATCGATGATCAGATCGGCCACCTTCTCACGCACATCGTCCCAGCTCTGTCCATCAGGCAATTTGGGCGCGAATTGCTGGCAGAACAGGCTGGCGACATGGCGGCCGGGCGGCGCCAGCGTGTCATCCAGCGTCGATGGGATCAGCATCTCCACGATCGGCTTGGCTGACCAGCCATAGGCCTTGGCGCCGGTATAGGCCCGGTCCATGTAATCAAGGCTGGGCGCGATGATGATGCCGGCGCCGTGGTGCGGGCCATGGCCCTTGAGCACGCTGAATTCCGGCAACTCCGATAGCGCCACGTTCATGCGGAACGTGCCCGATCCGGTGGCATAACCATCCATCGAACGGGCAAATTCGGCCGGCAATTCGGCGCGGTCCACTAGCTGGCGGAACAGCAGCGCCGGGCCGGCATTGCTGGCCACGATGGGCGCTTCCAGCACGCGACCATCCTCCAGCGTGACGCCCTTCGCCTTGCCGTTGACGATATTCACGCGGGCCACACGCTCTTCCAGGCCGATGGAAACGCCCTTTTCGCACACTGCCGCGGCCATGGCCTTGGTGATGGCGCCCATCCCTCCAATCGCGTGCCCCCAGGCGCCCTTCACCCCGTTCACTTGGCCGAAGACATGATGCAGCAGCACATAGGCCGATCCCGGTGTATCGGGGCTGGCGAAATGGCCAACGATGCTATCAAAACCTAGCACCGCCTTGATCGGATCGCTTTCGAACCAGCCATCCAGGAACTCACGGGCGGAACGGGTGAACAGGGTGAGCAGGTCATGCTGTTCGCCCTTGCTCAGCCCCAGCATTGGCCAGCCCTGCGTGGCCAGCGCCGCCATGCCCTTCAGGCCCGGCCCGGGCGGAATCTTCAGCGCGAGACGCCGCATCTGATCGGCCAGTACCTCCAGCCGCTGATCATAGGCGCCAAGTGCTGCGGCATCCTTTTCCGAAAAACGCGCCACTTCGCTTTCCGTCACGCCGGGGCCGACCTTGAGATAGTCATTCGTCAGCGGCAGGAAGTTGTTGAGCGGGCGGTTGACGATGGTCAGACCATGCTCGCCGAGATTCATGTCGGATGCGACCCTGTCATGCAGCAGCGAGACGGTGTAGCTGGCGGTCGAATTGCGGAAGCCGGGCGCGAATTCCTCGGTTACGCAGGCGCCGCCCACGATATCGCGCGCTTCGCAGATATGCACCTTGAGGCCCGCGCGGGCGAGATAGAAGGCCGTGACCAGGCCATTATGGCCCCCGCCAATGATGATCGCGTCATACTGCATGGGCAGATGCCATGCCCGGCTGCGGGCAGGTGGTCAAATGCGGGCGGCGGTTCAGCCCAGCACGCCCGCGCACAGCGCCAAGCCGATCACGCACATCAGCACCGCGACCAGCAATCGGATCGCCGTGATGGTGAGTTTTTCAAGATGCCGCGTCGCTGCCCAAGCCCCGGCAAAGGCGGCGAGCGTGCCGACGCCGACCAGCAGCGCTTCCTGGCCAGCGGGATTAAGGCCAAGCGCGCTGAAGGACGCGGCATAGGTGGAAAGCCGGGCCAGATCGACAAGAATGGCGATCATCACGCCCGTGGCGATGAACCGCTTTGCCGCCAACCCGGCGCGCAGCAGGAAGACCGAGCGCAAGGCCCCCTGCTGGCCGGTGAGCCCGCCAAAGAAGCCCGTGACCAGCCCGCCCAGCGGTTGCAGGCGCGGCGGCGCGGCCAGTTTCTGAAACCAGCTCTGCAATTCCAGAAGGGCGAAGATCTGCAGCAACAGGCCCACCGCTAGGCTGGCACCGGTTGGCCCGAAGGTGCGGCCAAGGGCGCTCCATTCAAACAGGCGCGGCGTATCGCCCAGCCGGGCCAGCAGCCAGGCCCCGAACATTGCCGCCGGAATGCCCGTGATGCCAAAGCGGATCACCGTTGGCCAATCCGCCTGCCGCCACAGCAGCCCCGCCTTGAACATATTGTTGAGCAGGTGCACCACGCCGGTGGCCGCCACCGCGACTGGCACCGGGAAGAACAGGGCAAACGCTGGCAGCAGGATCGTGCCAAGACCGAACCCGGAATAGAGCGTGAGCGCCGATGCCAGCGCGGCCACCACGGCAATGACGGTCATGTCCATGGCCCAATGCATGGCGGCGTCTATGCCGGTCGTCCGACCCTGCCGCAATCGATAACGCCCACCCCGTTGCAACTACCACCGCATCCGCTATGCCGGAGCGCAAGAAACAGGCGGGGAGGCCGAAGTTTTGGGCGCGGATGTTGAGACTGTCGAAGACGTGATCGATCCCAAGCGGGATCGGCTGGTGATCGTGGCCAGCTCGCTGGGCACCGTGTTCGAATGGTATGATTTCTTCCTCTACGGCATCCTCGCCAGCCTGCTCGGCAAATTGTTCTTTGCCACTGGCAACCCCACAACCGAGCTGCTGTTCAGCCTGTTCGCCTTTGCCATCGGCTTCTTCTTCCGGCCCTTGGGCGCGCTGGTGTTCGGCTGGTTCGGGGACAAGGTGGGCCGCAAATACACGTTCCTGATCACCATCGCGATGATGGGCGGCGCGACCGCCTGTATCGGCTTGTTGCCCACCTTCGAACAGGCCGGCATCGCCGCGCCGATCATGTTGCTCGTCCTCAGAACCCTTCAGGGCCTTGCGCTCGGCGGTGAATATGGCGGCGCGGCGATCTATGTCGCCGAACATGCCCCGCCTGGCAAGCGCGGGGCCTACACCAGTTGGATCCAGGCGGCGGCGGCGGGCGGCTTCATGCTTACGCTGGGCGTGGTGCTGGGCACCAAGGCAGTCATTCCCGAAGCCGAATTTGCCGCCTGGGGCTGGCGGGTGCCGTTCCTGATGTCGATCCTGCTGCTGGGCATTTCGCTGTGGGTGCGGCTGAAACTGTCGGAAAGCCCGGTGTTCCAGAAGATGAAATCGGCCGGCACCACGTCGGCCAATCCGTTCAAGGATGCGCTGTCGGCGCCGGGCAATAAGGGCCGGCTGCTGGTGGCGCTGGCGGTGTCGGCCGGCTTCACGGTGATCTTTTACACCAGCCAGTTCGGCACGCTGTATTTCCTGCAGAACACCGCCCGCCTGCCGGAACGGGAGGCACTGCTCTATCTCGCCGTTGGCGTGCTGGTATCGGCTCCGGCCTATATCTATTTCGGTGGGCTTTCGGATCGCTTCGGGCGCAAGCAGGTGCTCAGCGTCGGCTTTGCCATCACGCTGGCGGCGCTGTTCCCGATTTTCCAGTTGATGGCCAGCGGTGCCAATCCCGCCTTGTCTGAAGCCATGGCCACGGCACCCGTTACCGTTGAACTGCCGCCGTGCGAATATAATATCTTCCTGAAACAGGAAGCCGAATGCGGCAAGGCGCTGGAATGGCTGACCAAGCGCGGCGTTTCCTATGCCAAGCAGGATGCGCCGGTGCTGGCGATGCGCGTTGCCGGGGAGCGGCTGGAGGGCTTTGACAAGGACGCGTGGGGCAATGCGCTCAACACCGCCGGCTGGCCGGAAAAGGCCGACCCCGATCGCATCGTCGCCTGGAAGCTGCTGCTGGCGGTGATGGCTATCGGGCTGCTCAGTGGCTGGACCTATGCGCCGATTGCGGCCGTGCTGGTGGAAATGTTTCCGGCCCGCGTGCGCTATACCAGCATGAGCGTGCCCTATCACATCGGCACTGGGTATTTCGGCGGCTTCCTTCCGGTGATTTCCCAGTACATCGTGGTTTCAACCGGCGATGTGTTTGCTGGCCTGTGGTACACGATCGTGGTGGTGGCGGTGGGCCTGGTGATCATGCTGCTGTTCCTCAAGGACTCGCGCCACATCAACATCAATGACTGAGAGCGCCTCATGACCGGACCGCTGGCGGGCATCCGCATCGTCGATTGCTCGCAGATTGTTTCGGGCCCGATGGCCTGCCAGATGCTGGGCGATCAGGGTGCCGAGGTCATCAAAGTCGAAAGCCCGGGCGGCGATCCGGTCCGCAGCCTGGGGCCGCGCAAGGCCGATCTGTCCAGCATGTTCATCGCCGTCAACCGCGGCAAGCAGGGCCTGTGCCTTGATCTGAAATCGCCTGACGGCATTGCCGTGCTGGAAACGCTGGTGAAAACGGCGGACGTGCTGGTCGAAAATTTTCGCCCCGGTGTGTTGGCCCGGCTGGGGCTGGATTGGGAACGGCTGCACGCCCTCAATCCGCGCCTGATCTATTGCAGCATCACCGGCTTTGGCCCGGATGGCCCTTATCAGAATGTGCGTGTTTATGATCCGGTGATCCAGGCGGTTTCCGGCATTGCGGCGAGCCAGGTGGACAAGGAAGGCAACCCCGGCCTCGTGCGCCATCTGGTGGCAGACAAGGTGACGGCGCTCACGGCGGCGCAGGCCGTTACCGCCGCGCTTTTCCGCCGCGAACGATCGGGCGGGGAGGGGGAGCGGATTGAAGTCGCCATGCTCGATGCCGCCATCGCCTTCAACTGGCCAGAAGGCATGTACAATTACAGCTTCATGGATGATGCGCCGGCGGCATGGCCGGAATATGGCGCGCAGATGCGGCTGTGGAAGGCGGCCGATGGGCAGGTGGCGATCGGCGCGTTGCAGGATGCCGAATTCGTGGCGCTCACCCGCAGCCTGGGCCGCGAGGATCTCGCCGCCGATGAACGCTTCCGCTCCTCGGCCGGGCGCATCAAGCATCAGCGCGAATGGGCGCCGCAGGTTTCCGCCGAAATTGCCCGGCGCAACCGCGCCGAGCTGATGGACGGCTTCGTGGCGCAGGGCGCTGTCGGCGGCCCGGTTGTTCATCTTGCCGATGTGCCGGATGATGCACAGGTCCAGCACAACGGCATCTGCATCGAAGTGGCGCACAGCGACGCCGTAGGCCGCGTGCGCCAGGCCCGGCCGCCGGCCCGCTTTGGCCAGCCGCTGGATCAGGTCGGCCCGGCGCCGCATCTGGGCGAACATGGCCGGCAAATCCTTGCCGCGCTGGGCTATGACGCTGCCGCCATTGCCGCGCTTGTGGATAAGGGCGTCCTCAAGGGCTGAAGCCCCTATCGCGGCCGGCACGGCTCTTGCATCATCTGCGACAAGCTTGCGCTGATTCTGCCATTGTACCCGTAAAGGGCGCTACCCATATCAGCCGGGACAAAAGCGAAGGTCAGCCCTTCGCGACGGAGATGACATGACCAACCAGACCCTGCCCGTTTTGCCGCTGCGCGATATCGTGGTGTTCCCGCAAATGATCGTGCCGCTATTCGTGGGCCGCGAAAAATCGGTGGCCGCGCTCGAAGCGGCCATGAACGACGGCCGCACCGTGTTCCTGCTCAGCCAGAAGAACCCC
>JAIXPM010000353.1 GCA_027486275.1 Sphingomonadales bacterium
GCCGGCTGGGCGGCGCGGCCGAGCTTGCGATCCTTCAGCAAATGCCAGGCCCCGACAGCGCCGACGACCAGCGCGGTTGTGAGGTAAGCGCCGAGCAGCGTGTGCGACAGGCGGTAGGGCATGGACGGGTTGAACACCACTTCCAGCCAGCTGGTCGCGTAAAATTGGCCATTGGCGCCAATGGCATAGCCTTGCGGCGTCTGCATCCAACTGTTGACCACGATGATCCAGAAGGCCGAGATGGTGGTGCCGATGGCCACCAGGCAGGTGGCCATGAAATGGAGTTTCTTGCCGACCCGATCGAGCCCGAACAGCATGACACCCAGGAAACCGGATTCCAGGAAGAAGGCCGATAGCACTTCATAGGCCATCAACGGGCCAATGACGGGGCCAGCCTTGTCCGAAAGGGCCGACCAGTTTGATCCGAATTGATAGGCCATGACGATGCCCGACACCACACCCATGCCAAAGGCGATGGCAAAGATCTTCAGCCAGTAATTGAACAGCTGCAGATAGACATCGCGGCCCGTCTTCAGCCAAAGCCCTTCCAGAACAGCAAGATAGCTGGCCAACCCGATCGAGAAAGCCGGGAAGATGAAGTGGAACGAGACGGTGAAGGCGAACTGGAAGCGGGCCAGCGTCAGAGCAGACACATCGTCAAACATATGGCTCCTTCCCGGCGCGCGCGCGACCGTGTAGCCGGAGTGAAAATGCAGTGCTTATGGCGGGGAATCATGGCAACGGACATTGAAATTGCGCGGGCAGCGACATTGCGCCCCATCCGGGCGATCGCAGCCGGGCTGGGCCTGGCGGAAACCGACATCGAACCGCACGGGCATTATATTGCCAAAATTGCGGCCTGTGCGCTGCCGGCGGTGGCCGGCCGTGATCCGGCGGCTGGCGGCGATGTGCCGGCGGCTGGCGGCAAGCTGATTCTGGTGACCGCCGTCAATCCAACACCGGCGGGCGAAGGGAAGACCACCACAACCGTGGGCCTCGCTGATGCCCTCAACCGCATCGGCCGCCGCGCTGTGATCGCGCTGCGGGAACCCAGCCTGGGACCCGTGTTCGGCCGCAAGGGCGGCGCCACCGGCGGCGGCCAGGCGCAGGTGCTGCCGATGGAGAAGATTAACCTGCACTTCACCGGCGATTTCCACGCCATCACCTCGGCCCACAATCTGCTCGCCGCGATGATCGACAATGCGGTGCATTTCGCAACGCCAATGCCATCGGGCGCCGCCATCAACCCACGGACGGTCAACTGGCGGCGCGTGCTGGACATGAACGACCGCGCGCTGCGCCAGATCGTTTCGGGCATGGGCACCGGCAACCACCCGCTGCGCGAAACCGGGTTCGACATCACGGTCGCTTCGGAAGTGATGGCGATCCTGTGCCTGGCCGACGACGTGGCCGATCTGCAGGCCCGCCTTGCCCGCATCCGGGTGGCCAAGGATACCGCCGGCAACCCCGTCACCGCCGGCGATGTGGGTGCGGCCGGCGCCATGGCGGCGTTGCTGCTGGATGCCATGCAGCCCAATCTGGTGCAGTCGATCCACGGCTCCCCTGCCCTCATCCATGGCGGGCCGTTCGCCAACATCGCCCATGGCTGCAATTCGGTGATCGCCACCCGCACGGCGCTGGCGCTGGGCGAGTTCGCCGTCACCGAAGCCGGGTTCGGGGCCGATCTGGGGGCGGAGAAATTCGCCCATATCAAGTGCCGCTCCGCCGGTCTCGCCCCGGCCGTGGCCGTGGTGGTGGCGACGGTGCGCGCGCTCAAATATCATGGCGGCATGGCGCTGGCCGATTTGGGCACCGCCGATGCGGTCGCCCTTGATCGCGGCCTCGAAGTGCTGGCCCGCCATGTCGAGAATCTGCAAAGCCTTGGCCTGCCCGTCGCCGTGGCCATCAACGCCTTCAGCAACGATCGGCCAGAAGAGCAGCAACAGGTGCTCGCCCACTGCCGCGACGTGCTGGGCGTCGCCGCTCATTTGTGCAGCCACTGGGCCGACGGCCCGGCCGGCGCGGAGGAATTGGCCCGCAGCGTCGCCGCCCTGGCCGACGCCAATGCCGATCCTCACGCCGCCTTCACCCCGCTCTATGCCACCGGCACCGACGTGTATGACGCGCTCACCATCGTGGCCACCCGCATCCACCGTGCCGCCCAGGTCACCCTTTCGCCGGCCGCGCAGAAGCAGCTGGCCGCGCTGCGCCACGAAGGCCTGGCCAATCTGCCGGTGTGCCTCGCCAAGACGCCCTACAGCTTCACCGCGGATGAAAAAGTGCGCGGCGCGGTGTTCGGGCACGACCTGCCCATCCGCGAACTGCGGCTGGCCGCCGGCGCCGGCTTCATCGTCGCGCTCGCCGGCGAAATCGCCACCATGCCCGGCCTGCCCAAGCAGCCATCGGCCATCGGCATCCACCTCGATGCGCAAGGCCGGATCGAAGGGCTGAGCTGACCGGGCTGGCCTGCCGCCTGCTCAGCGCACCACGAGATCGATCTCCACGGTCTTCACCGGCTGATCGGGCGCCCACGGCCGCGCCAGCCGGGCGGTGATGCGATAGCGGCCGGCTGGGGCCTGCACCTGAACCTGGCCGCCGGCCGGATCGCCCAGCTGGCCCGGCGCGGCGGCCGGTGTGGTATCGGCGATCTGCTGCACGCCCGCCGGCAAGGTGAGCCGCCATTCATGGCCGGTGGCCGGCCCGCGCGGCAGCGGCAGCACGATCGCGGCACCGGCCTGGCCTTCGATGACGACCGGCACCATCAGGGTCGCCAGGCCGCAGTATACACCCGCCGGTCGCTGCCCACGCAGAAGATATCGAGGAAATCGGGCGCCCGCACGGCCGCCGTCACCATCGTGCCGGGTGCCGCCACGCCATCAAGGATGCGCCACCAGCCGCGCCATTTCTGCATTCCCGGTGACCAGGCGGCAGAATAGATGCCGCCATCCTGCCCGACGGCAAAGATATCCAGCCGATCAGCCGAACGCGACACCGCAAACACGCTGCTGTTGGGCGCGGCCTTGAAATGCCCCACCGGCCACCAGCCGCGCCAATTGGTGTCGCCCGCCTGCCAGGCAGCCGTATAGACCTGCATGTCGGTGCCGATACAGAAGATGTCCAGCTTGTCGAGCCCGCGCGACACGCCAAACACGCTGGTGCCGGGCGCGGCCACGCCGCCGGCCACCGGCCACCAGCCGCGCCAGCTGGTATCCCCGGGTTTCCAAGCCGCCGTGTAAATGCGCTGATCGGTGCCGACGCAGAAGATATCGAGATGATCCTTGCGCCGGCTGACGGCGGTGACGCTGGTGTTGGGTGCGGCAACCCCACCCTGCACCCGCCACCAGCCGCGCCAGCTGGTATCGCCGGGCTGCCATGCCGCCGTGTAGATGCCGCGATCGCTGCCCACGCAGAAAATGTCGAGCTTGTCGGCACTGCGGCACACGGCGTGGACATCGGTGCCCGGTGCCGCCACCCCGCCCTGCACCCGCCACCAGCCGCGCCAGCCATCGGTGAAGGCCGGTTCCCAGGCGGCGGTGTAGATGCCGCGATCGCTGCCCACGCAGAAGGCATCCAGCTTGTTGGTGCTGCGCGAGACCAGCGTGATGCTGGAATCGGGTGCAGCCACACCACCCTGGATGCGCCACCAGCCGCGCCAGCCATCGGTAAAGGCCGGCTGCCACGCTGCCGTATAGATGCCGCGATCGGTGCCGGCCACGGTGATATCGAGATGATCGCGGCTGCGCGAGGCGGCGAACACCGATGTGTCTGCGGTTGCAACGCCGTTGGCCACCGTCCACCAGCCGCGCCATTTGCTGCTGGCCGGCGGGATGGCGCCCTGGCAGCCATAAAAGGCCTCGTTGTCGATGTTGCTGTCCCCATAGGCGATCTTGAAATAGCCGGCCCCGGTACCATCGGCGCGCGCGGCGCCGCCAAAGCCGGTGCCCCAGCTGTTGCGGCAGATCCAGCAGCCATCATCATCGTCATAGCCAACCACCATCACGGCATGGCCGCCGCGCACATCGCCGGTGGCGTGGCTGTAGACGCCGCCGTTGTAGCTGTCGAAATCCTCATAGACGGTATAGCCGCAGATCAGCGGGCCGACGTTGGCGATATAGGTCTTGCGGGCGTCGCCGGTCCACGCCGTGATTTCGGTGATCTTCCAGATCAGGCGGTTGCGATCGGCGATGGCGCGCACATAGGCGCGCCACAGATCATCGCCGGGCAGATCGACGGGTGGGCTGTCGAAGGCCGACATATAGGGCAGATCGGTTTCACCAACGATGCCGCGCGTTTTGGCCTGCTGCAGGCAATCATTATTGTTCCAGCCGCCGCAATTTGGGCCATGGCTGCTGTTGAAGTGCGAATCCGCTTCGGAAAGATCAGGCGCGGTGATGGCCTGTTCGATGGCGGCTTGGGTGGCGATCAGCCCGCAGGCCGCAAACGACACGCAACTGCCGCAGAACATCTGGTCAGTCACCGGGCCCACCACGCCGCGATCGCGCCAATCGAATTTGCGCGGGCGGTTCGATGGCGGCGATGACAGCGCCGCAGAGCGGGTGCGGCTGCGCGGCCTGGTGGTGCTCGCGGTGGGGATATTGTCCAGCTGGCGCATCCGGTCGGCCGCAAAGATGGCCGGCATCCGGGTGAGCATCAGCCGCTGGGCGTTGGCGAGCGCGGCCTGCGTGGCCTGCGGGCTGGCCGGTTCATAGCCCAGCCCGCGCGGCTTGAAATCGGCTGGCAACGCACGCGCTTCCCAACGCAAGTTGCGGTTGGTGATTTCGCGGCGAATGATTGTGAGTGTCGGTCTTGCCATGGTCGCATCCCCACCTTCGGTGGATCAAGTCAATCGACTGATCCTGGGCGACCCTGACCGAAGGATATCATCCCTGCCGACAATTACCAACGCCCGATTATGGCGCCGGCCGTTGGCTTGCGTGGTAGCAATGACCGCGCCGAACGATCAAAGCCGCTCCAGCTTCAGCCACTTCGGATCGCCGGCCCAGGCGCGGCGGAACGCGGCCTGCGCGGCAGCGGCTTCCGGCTTGTGGCCAGCGGCGGCTTCGCTGATGGCAAGGCCGAACAGCGCCCAGCCATTGCGCGGCGTCTGCGCCAAGGCTGCGCGGAAGGCGGCGCTGGCGCCGGCGTGATCGCCCGCCAAATGCAGCGCCGCGCCCAGGGACTGGTTCACCGGGTAGTGCCAGTAATTTGGCTCCATATAGGGGATGGTGGCCTCGATGGCGGCGGCGGCGCGGAAAAATGTGGCAGCTTGTGCATATCGCCGGCGCGCCATCGCCCAGCGGCCTTGCGCGACATGATCGGCAACATCGACAATGGCAGCCATGGGCAGGCCCTGCTGGGTGAGCGTGGCAGCGCCCGGGTGCTGCTTCAGCGCCAGCAGCGCGGCACGTTCCGTGTCAAACGCGGCCTTGTCGCCCTGAGCCGCGCGGGCGGTGGCGCGGGCGAAATGGCGCATGGCCGCCGGCAGCGGCAGCCGCGCATCGGGGGCCGGCATCGCCACGATGTCCGCCGGGGTGCCAATCATTGCCATGGCCTGATAGGGCGCGGCATCCACCGCCTGCACCGTGCCCAAACTGGCCGAGGTTTCGGCATCCATCATCCCGGCCAGCCGGCTGGCCTGCGCCCGCACCGTCGCCATGTCGCCGGCCATCAGGGCCGAGGTGACGATGAAATGGACATTGTGGGGATAATAGCCATAGCGCAGCATGCCCTTGTCACCCGTGGCGGCAATCCAGGCTTCATCGGCACGGGCGGCTTCGATGTTGGCGCGGATCGAATCCTGATAGCGCCCGCGCCGGTGCCAGATGTGGGCCGGCATGTGCACCAGATGGGCGGCATTGCGGATATTGCGGGCGCGGGCCAGCCGGTCCGCCGCGGCTTCGGCGCGGGCGGGATCGGGCAGTTCCAGCATGTGGATATAGAGATGCGCGGCCTGCACATGGCCGGGATTGCGGCGCAGCACCGTCTCCAGCAGGCGCACGGCTTCACCGCTGTTGCCCACCGGCTTGCCATCGGGCAGCCAGTAATTCCACGGGCTTGTGTCCATCACCGCTTCGGCGGCGAGGGCGGCAAGCTCGTCATCGGCCGGCCAGCGTGCGGCGACCGCCAGCATGGCATCGGCATAGGCCTTGTCGAGCGCGGCGCGGTCGGCACCCTCGTCGCGCGAATAGCGGGTGGCAAGCGCCGTGATCAGCGCTTGCTCCTTCGGGCCGGCGCGGTCTCTCAGGGCCATGGCGCGGTCCAGCGCTGCCAGCGCCGCCGGGCGATCCCGCCCGTCCATCGGCGCGTTGATATTGGGGCCCAATGCCATCGCTTCGCCCCACCAGCACAGCGCGCAATCCGGCGCGAGGGCCTGCGCGCGGCGGAAAGAGGCAACCGCGCCGGCGTGATTGAAGCCATAGCTGAGCATCAGCCCCTGCGTGAACCAGCGCCGCGCCTGCGGCTGGGCAGGTCCCAACGACAGGCGGATGGCGGCAAGATCGGCCAGATAGGGCACGCCGCCCGTCTCGCTGGCCGGTGCGGCGATGGCGGCGGCCGCCAGCAGCGCGCGGTTGGGGCCGGCGCGGCGCGGCCCGCACAACGCCGCGGCCTGGGTGGTGGGATCAAGCGCGGCGAGCAGGGCAGGCGAAAGCGCCGGTTCGCTGGCAGTGACAGGCACCAGAATGGCGGTGAGCAACAGCAGATGGCGTGCGGATATGATCATGACCGGCCTCCCCCAAAAGCGACGGCATGATAGTGCCAGATCGGGCCGGATCAGAACAGGCCGGCGAGCGGCAACAGGCCGAGCAGCCGCAACGCCAGGCGCTGCAAGGTGGTGGTGCCGGGTTCGGGCTGGATCAGCTGGTCATCCTCACGCCAGCCAAGCTGGCCTTCGTGCAGTTCGAGCGCCCAGGCAAAGCGCGGCAGGCCGGCGTCGAGCGCCGCTTCGAGCGTGCTTGCCAGCCGCGGCGAATCGATCACGAAGCCCATTTCGGTGTTGAGCCGCCACGAACGCGGATCAAAGTTCATCGAGCCGACGAACAGCCAGCGGCCATCGGCGACATAGGTTTTGGCGTGAAGTTCGCCGGCACTGGCGCGAAAGAAGCTGGTGGCCGGGCGGCGGCGGCGCAGACGGCGCGGGATCAAGCCCAGCGTGGCGCGTTCCCCCGCAGCCCCGCGCATTTCCCACAGCCGCACCCCGGCAGCCAACAGGCGCTTTCGCCACGGCGCATAAAAGGCGTGAACCAGCACGACATTGTTGGACAGCAGGGAGTTGGTGAGCACATCAACCTGCACGCCCTGCCCGGCCAGATCACAGAGCAGCGCCTTGCTGGCCCTGGTGGGCACGAAATAGGCCGATACCAGCAACAGGCGCTGCCGGGCCGATGCCATCGTGGCCAGCAGTCGCGGCAGCATCAGCTCCGCCTCGGCCACCGTGCCGCTGATCTTTTCGGGTGGATCGCTCAGCATGCGCACCGGCGCCCATTCGAAATCCTGCGTTTCATCCAGCAAGGCGAGCGTCGCCGGGCTGGCGGCAGCGGCCAGATAGGTGGCGCGCCGATCAACAGGTGGGGCCGGCGGCAAGGGTTTTGCGCCCGAACGAACCAGCCGGCCCAGCGGCACCGCCTCAGGGCAATCCCAATAGCGCTGAAAATCGGCGGCCACTTCGCCGGCAATCGCGCCAATGGCCACCGCATCAAGATCGGCCGCCAGTTCCACATGGCCGGCATCGAAATATTCATCGCCGATGTTGCGGCCGCCGATCACGGTGGCGATGCCGTCCACCGTCAGGCTCTTGTTGTGCATGCGGCGGTTGAGCCGGGCAAAATCGAACACGGCATTGGGCCAGCGTGGCCAGCGCAGGCGGGCCGGATTGAACAGCCGCACATCAAGTCCGGGCAGCGCCGCCAGCAGGTGCTCGATCGCTGCACAGCCGAAATCATCGAGCAGCAGCCGCACCGCCACCCCGCGCGCGGCCGCCGCGGCCAATTCATCGAGCAACAGCCGGCCGGCGACATCGTTGCGCCAGATATAATATTGGACGTCGATGCTGGCCTGCGCGCGCCGCACCAGCGCGAGGCGCACCGCCAGCGCCAACGGGCCATCATCCAGCAGTTGCACGCCGTTCTGGCCGGGGTGCGCATCGCACAATCGGGCCAGCGCCGCCGTCATGCCGCCAGCCGTACCCAGATCGGCAGATGATCCGAGGCGACGCGCGCCAGTGGCGAGGCGTGGACGCCGGCTTCCGCCACGTGCAGGGCGTGATGGGCAAAGGCCCGGTCCAGCCGGCCGATGGGCAGCCGGGCCGGGAAACTGGGGCCGAGCGCCACTTCACGCCAGTGCCGCGCCAACGCCGCCAGCGCCGCGCCGCCCTTTCGCCATTCGTTGAAATCGCCCATCACCAGCTCCGGCGGACTGCCCGGCGCCTTGGCAACCGCATCGATGATGGCGTGCATCTGGCGGGCGCGGGCCAGGCCCGAAAGATCAAGATGCGCGCCGACAAGCCGCACGACGTGATTGCCATGCGCGATATCGGCCAGCACAGCGCCGCGCGGTTCGAGGCATGGCAGGGTGATGCGGTGGCTGTGCGTCAGTCGAACTTCGCCGCGCACCAGAATGGCATTGCCATGCCAACCCAGCGCAGCGCGGCCTTCATGGTGTTGCTGGCCCAGTGGCGCCGCCAGCCAGCCGCGGGCGGCCAGCAGGGCATCGGACAGCACCGAGGTACGCAAGCCAAGCCGCGTGTCTGCCTCCTGCAGCAACGCCACGTCGGCGCTGATTTCATCGAGCACATCCAGGATGCGTTCGGGTGCACACCGGCCATCGCTGCCCACGGCCTTGTGGATATTATAGCTGGCGATTGTCAGCGCAGATGGGGTGAGCGGCGGCGGGTTCACCGGGCCACGCTATCACGCGCGGCCCGGTTTGCCGAAATCATGTGTGATCAGGCCACGGCAACGCGGCGACGGCGGGCGACCGCACCGACCAGGCCAAAGCCGGCGAGCAGCATCGCCCAGCTCGACGGTTCAGGCACCATCGAAAGGTTGCCGCGGATTTCGCCACCGGGGAAGGTGGAGGTGTGCAGGTTGAAGTAGACCTGACCCAGATCGAGCGCACCCAGGAAACGCGCCTGGGCTGCGGCGACCGTGCCGCCGCTGCCGGTGATGAAGCCGCCAGTGTAGGTGCTGGCCAGCGTCAGATCATAGAGCCGGCTGAAGCTGCCGCTGGAAACGAGGGGCGGCAGGAAATCGATGGCCACCCCGGCGTTGGCACCCTGCAAGGCACAGCAATGGGCATGGCCGATGGTGATCGGCGCGGTGAGGTCGGTGAAACTGATGTCGATCTGCGCAAAGCGATTGTCGGCACTCAGGCTGAGTGTGCCGATGCCAGTGGCAGGACTGTTGTTGGGCACGGTTTCATTGGCGCCCAGCAAGACGGTACGAAATGAGGTCGCCGCGGTGGCGGGGGCAGCCACGGCAGCAAGCGCAAAGGCGCCGAGCAAAAGCGTTTTCATCATATGATGGACCTTTTGTTCCGGAGGGGAGATACCCTCCGTTAACCACATACGCCCAACCCCGTTTTCGGTTCATGACAAGATGGTCGCACCAGGGTGGGCAGAGTGTCGCGCATGCGGTCTTGCATCGGCCAAGAAAGGTCAGTATTATTGACCCATATCAAATTTACACAAAGAGCATGACGCCATGGTCGCCGGCCTTCCCCCTGTTTCGCTCGAAGACAAATATCGCTTCCGCGAAGGCCGCGTGTTCATGTCGGGCGTGCAGGCGCTGGTGCGGCTGCCGCTGGTGCAGAAATGGCGCGATGCCGCCGCTGGCCTCAACACCGGCGGTTTCATTTCCGGTTATCGCGGCTCGCCGCTGGGCGGTTATGATCAGGAGCTTTGGCGCGCCAAGAAGTGGCTGAAGGAACAGGACATCCACTTCGTTCCCGGCGTGAACGAAGAACTGGGCGCCACCGCGGTGTGGGGCAGCCAGCACGTGGCGCTCAACCCCAAGGCGGAGCGCGATGGCGTGTTCGGCATCTGGTACGGCAAGGGCCCCGGCCTTGATCGCGCCATGGATGTGCTGAAGCATGGCAACGCCGCCGGCACCTCGGCCCATGGCGGCGTGCTCGCCATCGTGGGTGACGATCACGGCGCCAAGTCCTCCACCCTGCCCCACCAGAGCGACCATAATTTCCAGGCCGCCTTCGTGCCGTTCCTGGCGCCCGCGTCGGTGCATGAATTCGTCGAATATGGCCTGCTTGGGCTGGCCATGAGTCGCTTTGCCGGCACCTGGGTCGGCTTCAAGGCCACCGCCGACACGGTGGAAACTTCGGCCACGGTTGATCTGTCCGGCGAGAACCGCGGCATCATCATCCCGCAGTTCGAATTCCCCGATGGCGGCGTCCACATCCGCCCCGGCGACATCTGGCGCGAGGAAGACACCCGCCTGCAACGCTACAAGGGCTTTGCCGCCATGGCTTTTGCCAAGGCCAACGGCATTGACCGGGTGGTGTGGGATTCGCC
>JAIXPM010000028.1 GCA_027486275.1 Sphingomonadales bacterium
ATCGAAATATTCAAGGTAACGGCTGTTGAACACCACCGCCTGCGCGTCCACCTCGGCATAGCGGGCGCGGGCATTCCAGACGAAACGATAATCTGAGCGAGCCATCAGCGAGGTGTAGCAGGCAGCGCGCCCTCCGTCAGTGGTTTTTCAGGCAGGGCGGCGTTCATACGACCAAGCGCGGCGGCCGCTGCTTGCCCCGCCGGCGTATCGGGCGCGTCGGTGGCCGCCGCCTCCCAGGCCTGACGGGCCAGCGCCGTGTCGCCCTTGGCCGAAGCGATATTGCCGGCTTCCAGTTCGACATCGGCGGAGTCCGGTGCCAGCGCGGCAGCCTTCAGCAGCGCAGCTTCAGCAGTGACCAGATCGCCTCCGCGCCGCGCAAGTGTCGCCTTCAGCAGCCACGGCGTGAAATATTCGGGCGAAAGCGTGGTGGCGCGGATAAGATCGGCCATCGCCAGATCGGGCTTGCCTGCAGCGACATGCGCTTCAGCGCGAGTGGTGAGCAGATCGGCTTCGGCGCGCGGGCTGAGTTCGGTGCCGCCCGGCCGCGCGAGCGCGCGGGTGAGAAAGCGCACCGCGTCAGCCGGCTGCTCGGCGATCATCGCCGCGTCTGCCGCCTGCCGCCACAGCGCAATGGCCTGGCCGTCGCGGGCGGACTCGCTGGCCTCGCCGGCGGCCTCATAATTTTTCAGCGCCGCCTCGTGATGGCGGGCATGCATCTGGGCCACGGCCAAGCAATGGCGCGGGGCCACGCCGCCGCCTTCGATGCGCCAGGCATAGGCCATCTGCATGGCGCGCGCCGGATCCTTGCCCGCCAGTTCGATGCAGGCAGCATAGCGCGTCGGGTCGGACGGTGCCGACCAAGCCGGTGCAGCGGCCAGCAGAGCCAGGGCAGCCAGATACTTCAAAGCAGTTCCTCAACAGTGGCGATCAACGTGGCGATATCCGCCTCGCGGCTGAGCCGATGATCACCATCCTTGATGAGCCGCACCTGAACTTGCGTGCTCTGCAGCCGCGCCGCGATGTCCAGCGACAGGCGCCACGGCACCGCCTCATCACACTGGCCGTGCAGCAGCCGCACCGGCGCGGTGATGCCGATCTGGCCATCGAGCAACAAATGGATGCGCGCATCGTCAATGAGCGTGCGGGAGTAGCGATAGGGTTCACCATAATCGGATGGGCGGGTGAAGAAGCCCTGCGCCTCCAGCTGCCGCCGCTCGGCTTCGCCCAGCTTGAGCCCCCAAACGGTGAAATCCGGCGCCGCCGCCACGCCCACCAGCCCGGCCAGTCGATCCTTCAGCGCCCGGCCCGCCAGCAGCGCGATCCAGCCGCCCATCGACGAGCCGACCAGCACAACTTTGCCGTTTGGCCAGACATGATTGATTAGCGCCAGCGCGTCATCGGTCCAGCGGCCGATGCTGCCATCAAGGAAATCGCCGCTGCTCGCCCCGCAACCGGAATAATCCAGCCGCAGAAATGCCTGGCCCCGGGCCCGGGCCCAATCGCTCAGCGCTTCGGCCTTCGATCCGGTCATGTCGCTCATGTAACCGGGCAGGAATACGACGAGCGGCCCCGCCCCCGGCAAGAAGCGATAGGCAAGGCTGGCGCCGTTATGGGAAAGGCTGCTCATGCCATGCCGCATAAGCCAAGCATCACCCCGTTACCAGCCGGCGGCCTGGCCATCCTTGCGGTGATCGGACCCGGCGCGATAGACCGGCTTGCCGTCCTTGTCGGTCTCGATGCGGATCGCCTGATAGCCGCCCATCGCTCCACTACTGGGCGGGCCGAGCCGGTGGCCCATCGCCTTCAGATCGGCCCCCACTAACGCATCCAGCGCCGGCTCCAGCGTGAGCTGGTCAGACACCTGCCCATGGCGGAAGCGCGCCATGTCGGTCGCCATCTGCACATTGGCACCCAGATCGAGCGTGTTGACCAGCACCTGGCCGTGCCCCTGTGCCTGCATGTCCCCGCCCATCAGCAGCAGCGACAGCAGCGGCGCACTATCCTTCGTCACGAAACCGGCGGCCAGCGTGTGATAGGGCTGCTTGCCCGGCGCGATGATGTTGGGACTGGCCGGATCAAGGCTGAACTGCACGCCGCGGTTGTGCAGGATCAGGCCATACTCCTTTACCGTGAGGCCCGATCCCCACACCGACGAGATCGAATTGACCATGGCCACCACATTGCCTTGGGCATCGGCCGTGGCCAGCACCACGGTATCGCCGCTGCGATCGGCCGGGCCGGGTTTGGTGACGGCGGCGCGCGCCGGATCGACACGGGCGCACAAGGACGCGGCATAGGCCTTGGAGGTCAGCCGTTCGACCGGCACCTTGGAGAATTTGGGATCGCCGTTCCACGCCGCCAGATCGGCATAGGCCAGTTTCTTGGCCTCAATCAGATAATGCCAATAGCGCGGGCTGCGCGGCCCAAGGCTGGCCAGCGTCTGCCCCGGCGACCAGACCGGCACACAGGCTTCGAGGATATTGAGCATTTCGAGCGCGCCCCAACTTTGCGATGGCGGCGGCAGTTCGAAAACATCGTGGCCCTGATAGCGCGTTTGCAGCAGATCGACCCAGAGGCCGGCATAGCCGGCCAGATCAGCCGCCGTCATGGTGCCGCCCAAGCCTTGCGATTTGGCCAAAATGGCCTGGCCGATGTCACCCGTGTAAAAGGCGCTGGCCCCTTCCTTGCGCAGCAGGGCAAAGGCGCGGGCGAGGCCGGGATTGCGGAACATCTCGCCCACCTTTGGCCCCTTGCCGCCGGGCGTCCACACCGCCAGCGTATCGGGATCATGATCAGTGCAGCAGGCGCGGATCGGCAACGCGCGGGGCAGCGGCGTCCAATCATCGGCGATGCGCGGGGAGACCGGGAAACCATCGCGGGCATAGGCTTCGGCATCGGCCAGCACATCGGCAAAGCCCATCGAGCCAAAGCGTTTCAGCGCCGCATCCCAGCCCCACACCGCGCCCGGCACGGTGACGGTGAGAATGCCGGCCGGCGGCATGCCCGAACCCAGCGTCCAGTTCTTGGGATCCCTGCCATAACCCAGTTCGGCATAACGCGCTGGCGTCGCCCCGGTGGGGGCCGTGCCGGCAGCGTTGAGGGCGTAGAGTTTCTTCTCCTTGGCCACCCAGACGATCATGAACAAATCGCTGGCAATGCCGGTGCTGAACGGTTCGACCACGCCCAGCACGGCCGCTGTCGCCACCGCCGCGTCCACCGCATTCCCACCCTTGCGCAGGACGGCGAGCCCGGCCTGGGTGGCCAGCGGTTGGCTGGAGGTGACCATGCCGTTGCGCGCAATCACCTCGGCCCGGCTTTGCGACGCCCAGCCTTCAGTGCGGCCACCGGCCACGGCAGCGCAGGCTGGTTCGGGGCAACGTGCCTCTTGCGCCAGCGCCGGCGTTGCCCACGTCAGGCCAGCGAGCAGGCCCAAACCGATTATGCGCCGCATCATCTCACTTCACCCCCGCATTGCCGCTTCGATCTCGGCGATACTGCGCGGAATGCCGGCCGACATCCGCTCCGATCCCGTTGCCGTCACCAGATATTGATCCTCGATCCGGATGCCCTGATTGGCGGACTGAGCGTACAGCCCCGGCTCGATGGTAATCACCGCGCCGGCCGGGATGGGCTTTGAACGGTCGAACGGATCGTGGACATCCAGCCCGACATAATGGCCAAGCCCGTGGATGAAATCGTCGATGCGCCCGGCGCGGCGGAACACCTGCTTGGCGGCGTCTTCGAACGCGTCATAACTCACCCCGGCTTTCAGCGTCGCCTCGGCAGCGGCCTGGGCGGCCAGCACCAATTCGTAATCGGCGCGCTGCGTTGCCGTGAAGCGGCCATTGGCCGGGAAGGTGCGGGTGACATCGCAGGCATAACCATCCACCGCCGCCGCGGCATCGATCAACACCAGATCGCCATCCCGGATCGGGCCGGTTTCCACCACATAATGCAGCGATGCGGCGTTGCGCCCGGCCGCCACGATGCTGTTGTAGGCAAGGCCGGTGCCGCCGGCATTGGCAAAGCCTTCCTCCAGCACGCGGCGCAGCTGGCGTTCCGTCATGCCCGGTTTCACGGCCTTCATCGCCGCCAGATGGCCGGCGCGCGTGGCGACCATGGCCTTGTTCAACCACTCCAGTTCGCGCGGTTCCTTCACGCTGCGCATCTGGGTGAGCAGGCCGGATTGGTCGCGGATGCTGGTGCCGGGCACGCGGGCCATCACCTTGCCATACAGCTCCAGCGTTGCCGGCACTGGCGCATCGGCCGATACCACTGGTCCCAGGAAATGCAGTTCCTTGGCGCGTGTGGCGAGCTGTGTGACCACCCCGCCCAGCCGCGCCGTGCGTTGCACGCGCTGCACCCCGGTACGCTGCTCGATCAGCGAGCCCAGCGGCAGCCGCTCCACTTCCCAGCGTTCGGTTTCGACATCACGCGACGGCAGGAACAGAAACTCCTTCACGAACGCCTCGCCGGGCGCCAGCACCAGAACCGCCCCCGGCTCGTCGCTGATGCCGGTGAGCCAGGCGAAGTCGCCGTTCTGGGTAAAGGGCGCGGCGATGGTGTTGTCGGGCGCGCCAAATGCGGTGGCGCCATGGATCACCGCCAGCCCGGTCTTCAGCTCCGCCATCAACCGCGCGCGGCGGGCGCGATAGACCTCGGGCGCAAACGGCCTTGTGCCCAGCGGCGTGCCAAAGCCGGGTCCGGGCAAGATCTGCGCTGCGGCATCGGCCGCGGGCAAGAGGGACATGGCGGCGGCGCCCGCCAGAAATTGCCTGCGTTCCATTG
>JAIXPM010000111.1 GCA_027486275.1 Sphingomonadales bacterium
CTCGATATCGACGGCAAGCGCATCCATTGCGGCGTGGACAGTTTCGGCTGGAGCAAGATCGACGGCAAATGGCTGCTGACGACGTTCGGCTGGACGGCCGACCCGAAGGGCTGCCCGCCCCGATGAGCCCGACATTGTGAGAGACATGCAGAAAATTCTGATCGCCAATCGCGGGGAAATCGCCCGCCGCATCATCCGCACAGCGCACCGGATGGGCATTGCCACGGTAGCCGTCCATTCGGCTGCCGACGCGCACGCGCCGTTCGTGCGCGAAGCCGGCCAGGCTGTGCCGCTGGCAGGGGACCGCGCCTATCTCGACATGGATGCCATCATCGCAGCGGCCAATCGCACCGGCGCCGATGCCATTCACCCCGGCTATGGCTTTCTTTCCGAGAATGCCGATTTCGCCAAGGCACTGAAAAAGGCTGGGATCATCTTCATCGGCCCGCCGGAAAGCGCCATGCGGGTGATGGCGCTGAAAGACACGGCCAAGGCCGCCATGAAAAAGGCCGGCGTGCCGATCACGCCAGGCTATCAGGGCACGGACCAGAGCCTGGTACGACTGCAGAAGGCCGCCGAAGGTGTCGGTTTCCCACTGCTGATCAAGGCGGTGGCTGGCGGCGGCGGCAAGGGTATGCGCGCCGTGCACAATGCCGCCGAGTTTCAGGAAGCCCTGATGGCGGCCCAGCGCGAGGGCGAAACCGCGTTCGGCAATGCCGGCGTGATGCTGGAGAAACTGATCCAGCGCCCGCGCCACGTTGAAGTGCAATTGTTCGCCGACAGCCACGGCAACGCCGTCCACCTGTTCGAACGCGATTGTTCCCTCCAACGCCGCCACCAGAAGGTGATCGAGGAAGCCCCCGCTCCCGGCCTGTCTGACCAGTTGCGCCACACATTGGGCATCGCCGCCGTTACCGCCGCCCATGCCATCGGCTATCAGGGCGCCGGCACGGTGGAGTTCATCCTCGATCTCGACACGGTTGATCTGTCGGGCGATCCGGCCTTCTACTTCATGGAAATGAACACCCGCCTGCAGGTGGAACACCCGGTGACCGAGTGCATCACCGGTGAGGATCTGGTCGAATGGCAGATCCGCGTTGCTCGCGGGGAGCCGCTGCCGAAAAAACAGGACGAGCTCAGCGTCAACGGTTGGGCGATGGAAGCCCGGCTCTATGCCGAAGATCCGGACAGCGGCTTCCTGCCCTCCACCGGCACCATTTCATCCCTCGAATTCGGCGCCGGCCCCTGGGTTCGCATCGATACCGGCGTCGAAACCGGCAGCCGAATCGGGCTGGATTATGATCCGATGATCGCCAAGGTGATCGCGCATGGTGCGACGCGTGAGCAGGCCATCGATCGGTTGGTCGGCGCGCTAGATGCCACCATCGTGACGGGCCTGAAATGCAACCGTGCGTTCCTCGCCCGCCTGGCCGACACCAAGGCCTTCCGCGCCGGCGAGGTCGATACCGGCTTCATCGCACGCCATGCCGCAGAATTGGCCGCGCCCAGTCTGTGCCCGGCGCCAGTACTACTCGCCGCCGCGCTGGGGCTGGGACTGCCGCAGGATGAGCTCCGCAACACGCTGTTTGGCACACTGAATTTCCGCATAAACGTTGCGGCCGAAACCCATGTCCGCCTGTGGTGGGGCGATGAACGCCATGCGCTGACGCTGCGCGCTGCCGGGGGGCCGCGCTGGCGGATCGGCGGGCTGGCCGGCGTGGGCGAGGTCGCCGTCACCCGTACCGGCGCGTACGGCCTGTCGATCGATCTGGGCGGGCAATTGATGCCGGCCACGGTGGTTGCAGGCGATGGTATCGTGGACGTCCGTATGGCCGGCCAGAGCTGGACGCTGGGCACTCGCCCGCCGCGCACCAAGGATGCCGGCGGCGGCCATGCCCACATGATCGCGCCGATGCCCGGCCGCGTGCTCGCGGTGGACGTCTCGCCCGGCCAGACCGTGGCCGAAGGTGATCGCCTGCTGGTGCTGGAAGCCATGAAGATGGAGCATCGCCTGACCGCCCGCGTGGCCGGCACCGTGCAGACGGTGCATGTCGCGGTGGGTGATCAGGTTGCCGATGGCATGATGCTGGTGGAAATCGGCTGATCGTGAGGGCCGGACCGGCGGGGCTCTTGCCGGTCCGGCCCCTCCCGGCCGGGAACTTGTTACTCGGCGTCGTCTTGCGGCTGTTCGCGCCAGGCCAGAATGATGCCCGGTAGCGCCATCGAGGTGATGGCAAAGCCCGACAGCAGATCGAGCGCCTGTTCCTGCCCCGGCATCCAGCCATCGATGAACTTGGCCAGGATCGACCACATGAAGAAGCCGAACATCGCCAGCACCATGATCTGGTGGGTGGCGACATAGGATTTGTCGCGCATTGTCCGTTCGCGTTCATCCAGCATGGCGTCGCTGGCCTGGGTCAACTGCCCGCGGCCTTCAATGAACAGCGCCACCGCACTGAACAAGCCGATCAGGCGCAAGCCAACAAAACCGATCGGCGTGTCGCCATCAGGGGCAGCAAGGATCGCTCCGCCCAGATAGCCGATACCGATGCCGCCCAGCACCAGCAGCGACAGGATGCGCGCGGTGCGCAGCGAGAGTTTCAGTGGCGGGTTCATTGCACGCTCCATCATGCGGCTCACTTGGTTGCGGCCAATTGCTGGGCCAGGGACTGAAAGGGCTCGAGACTGAACAACGTCTCCACCGAAACGCCGAACACGCGGGCAAGCTTCAGGCCCAGTTCGAGGCTGGGGCCATATTGCCCGCGCTCCAGAAAGCCGATGGTTTGCGGATTGACGCCAACCTGTTC
>JAIXPM010000210.1 GCA_027486275.1 Sphingomonadales bacterium
CGCATTTGAGGCCACAGATGCCGAACTGGCCGCGACCCGAACCGCATTTGAGGCCACAGATGCCGAACTGGCCGCGACCCGAACCGCATTTGAGGCCACAGATGCCGAACTGGCCGCGACCCGCACTGCATTTGAGTCCACAGATGCCGAACTGACCGGCACGCGCGGCGAACTGGCCACTGTGCGAAGCAAAATCACCAGCGCGCACAGCGAACTTGCTACCGCACACAGCGAAATCAACAGTATGCGCAGCGAAGTCGAACGCCTGCGCAAGGCGGCCGCAGCGCTGGAGCCACCGCCCGAGCTTGTCAGGAGGCGCGAGCGACTGGCCACGGTTCA
The DNA here is from genome assembly GCA_027486275.1 of Sphingomonadales bacterium. The sequence goes on from JAIXPM010000210.1 coordinate 340, forward strand.
CCAGCAGGTTGCCAGCGCATTGGCCAGTGCGCCGGCGCGGGTGGCCGGGCGCATCGGCCCGCCGCCACCGCCGCCGCCGCGCAACTGGCAACAGCAGTTGCTGGGCCGGCCGGCGCCTCTGTCCACCATTATCTTCGATGCTGAATGGGTGAAGCGCCAGCGCCCGGGCCTCTCTCGGGTATCGTTGGCAACCTACCTGGCCGATCCGGCGCTGCACAGCGTTGATCCGCATCCGCTGTTTGCCGCCAGCGCCTATCTGGCGGCAAACCCCGATGTGGCGGCCGAAGCCATGGCGCCGCTGGCGCATTATGTGCTGCATGGCTGGCGCGAAGGGCGCAATCCGCACCCGCTTTTTGCCAATGATTGGTATCTGGCCCAAAATCCTGATGTTGCCGCCGACGGCGGGATCAGTCCGCTCGATCATTATCTGCAGCACGGCTGGTGCGAAGGGCGCTGGCCCAATCCGCTGTTCGATCCGCGCGCCTATCTGGATCGCTACCCAGACGTGGCGGCCGCCGGGGTTGATCCTTTCACCCACTTCATCGCCCATGGCCAGCACGAAGGGCGTGAACCGCAGTTTCGCGGCTGGGATCCAGATTGGCCGGGCCTGTTGGGCGCCCAGGCCAGTGGCATCGGCGTGCTGCACCATCTGATGAGCGCCCCGCCGTCACCGCCGCCCTCCGATACGGCGGCGCCCGTCACGGCAGCATGGCCGCCTCAGCCGGTAGACGATTATTGGCCGACACAAACATTGCGGGATTTCCTGCTGGATGGCTATGGCGAAGCCGTGCTGAACCGCAGCTGGTATCTGCTGTCGCTGATGCAGCGCTGGCAGGACCGGCAGAACGAGTTTGCCGCATCGGATGATTGCCGCGGCTTGCTGGAACGCCTGCGCCAACGCGCGGCATCTCGGACCCTGCCCATCGGCCGTACGCCCGATGCCAGCATTATCATCCCGGTGTATAATAACGTGCTCGATACGCTGATCTGCGTTGCCAGCCTGCTGGAACTGGAAGAGGCGCATGATTTCGAAGTGATCGTGGCCGACGATGGCTCAAGCGATGCCACGGCGGCGCTGGTAGGAGCCATAGGCGGATGTGTGCGCCACCTGCGCCAGCCGCAGAACCTGGGCTTCCTGGGCAATTGCAATGCCGCGGCGGTGCAGGCCAGCGGCCGGCACATCATCCTGCTCAACAATGATACGCTGGTGTTCCCCGGCTGGCTCGACGGCCTGCTCGATCCGTTTGAACAATTTGAACGGGTCGGGCTGGTGGGCTCCAAGCTGATCAACTGGGATGGCACGCTGCAGGAAGCCGGCGGCATCTTCTGGCGCGACGGTTCAGCGTGGAATTTCGGCCGCAACCAAGATGCGCGCGCGCCGGAATATGATTATCTGAAAGACGTGGATTATGTGTCTGGCGCGTCGATCGCGGTGCCTTCCAGCGTGTGGCGCGACCTGGGCGGCTTTGATGCGGCTTATACGCCGGCCTACTGCGAAGACAGCGATCTGGCCTTCCGCCTGCGCGATGCCGGCTACCGCACGCTCTACAGCCCGGCATCGGAATTGATGCACCACGAAGGCCGCAGCCACGGCCGCGATGTCGCGTCAGGTATCAAGGCCTATCAGGTGGCCAACAGTCAGCGCCTGCTCGACCGTTGGCGCCATGTGCTGGAGCGTGACCATTATCCCAACGCCCAGAACGTGCTGCGCGCCCGCGACCGCTCGTTTGCAAAGCGGCATGTTCTGGTGGTGGATCATTATGTGCCGCAGTGGGATCGCGATGCCGGTTCACGCAGCATATATGAATTCATGCGCGTGCTGCTGGAGGCCGGCCATGCCGTCACCTTCTGGCCTGACAATCTGTGGCGCGACCCGGATTACACGCCCAAATTGCAGGCACTGGGCGTTGAGGTAATCCATGGTGCACGCTTCCGGGACGGCTTTGTTGGCTTCATGGCCGAACGGGCTGATCTGTATGATATGGTGTTGCTCAGCCGACCGCACGTCGCGGTGAACTATATCGATGCCGTCCGCCGCCACAGCCGGGCCCGCATCGTCTATTATGGCCATGACCTGCATTTCCGCCGAATGATGGCGCAGCGCTGGCTGGAAGGCCGCCCGGCGGAAGACGACGACGTGGCCGCCATGCGCACGCAGGAACTTGGCATCGCCGGACGCAGCGATCTCGTGCTCTATCCCAGCCAGGAAGAAGCCACGGTGATGGCCGGCCTGCTGGATGGCAAGGACGTGCGCGCCATCGCCGCCTATCGTTTCAAGGCTGGTGAACTGGCAGTGGGACGGGCGGCGCTGATGCAACGCGCACCCACGATCGGGCCAATCCGGCTGCTGTTCGTTGGTGGCTTTGCCCACCCGCCCAATATTGATGCCATCACCTGGTTCTGCCGCGAAGTGTTGCCCAAGGCACAGGCCGCCGGACGGGAGTTTGCCCTGACTATCGTCGGATCAAAGGCCGGCGCCGAGGTGAAAGCGCTGGAGCGCCCCGGCGTGAACGTGCGCGGGTTCGTATCGGACGAGGAACTGCTGCGCCTGTATGCCGAAACCGACATGGTGATCGCACCGCTGCGATATGGCGCCGGTGTAAAGGGCAAGGTGATCGAAGCAATGGCGCGCGGCGTACCGGTGGTGACAACAGACGTTGGCGCGCAAGGAATTGATGGCGCCGATCAGATGCTGTTTATCGCCAATACGGCCGAAACGTTTGCCGCCGCGGTGATCGCGGCAACCGATCACACGGCCGCACGCCTGCGCGCGGGGGCCAGCCTTGATTTCATCGATCAGCATTATTCGACCCAGGCGATGCTGAGCGTATTGGAAACCGGCCTTGCCCCCGCCTGATGCCGGCCCCGCAATGAGGATGATGTGAAGCACTTTCTTGCCACCAATGTGCGATCGCGAGCGCCGCTGCGGCTGGGGCTGGGCGGCGGCGGCACCGATCTGGCATCGTACAGTGATGTGCACGGCGGCGTGGTGCTGAATGCCACAATCGATCGCTATGCCTATGCCCACCTCACGCTGGAAACCGCCGGCGACATCGTCTTCAAGGCCGACGATCTGGAAACTGAGGAGCGGCTGCCGCTCGGTCTGGATTTCGATATTCACGACGGCCTCGTGCTGCACCGCGCCGTCTATCGCCATATGATGGTGACCTATAACGACGCCCAGGCGCTGCCGATGACGATCACCACCACCATCGACGTGCCGGCCGGATCAGGCCTTGGCGCGTCGTCGGCGCTCACCGTCGCCCTTATCGAAGCCTTTGCCCACGCAATGCAGCTGCCGCTGGGCCCCTATGACATCGCCCGGCTGGCCTTCGATATCGAACGGCGCCAGCTCGGCATGGCCGGCGGCATGCAGGATCAATATGCAGCAGCGTTCGGCGGCTTCAACTTCATCGAATTCCTGGCAGGCGGGACCGGCGTGATCGTCAACCCGTTGCGCCTGCGCCGCGACGTGTTGAACGAGTTCGAATCCGCGCTGGTGATCTGTTTCAGCGGCCAATCACGGCAATCGGCCGACATCATCCGACAGCAAGTGGAAGGCATCGACCAGCTTGACCCTGCCAAGCTGGCGGCCATGCACCGCATCAAGGATCATGCCCACGCCATGAAGTCTTGCATCCTTTCGGGCGACATCAAAGGCATGGCCGACATCCTTCGCCAATCCTGGCTTTCGAAGAAGCAGACGGCGGCCGCGATCAGCACCAGTACCGTCGATGGGCTGCTCGATATCGCGATGGCGTCGGGCGCCTGGGCGGGCAAGGTTTCCGGTGCCGGCGGTGGCGGCTTCATCATGCTGCTGGCCGATCCGGAACGGCGGCTGGGCCTGATCCGCGCGCTGAACGCCAATGGCGGCCAGGCCAGCGCCGTGAAGCTGACCTTTGATGGCGCCGAAGCCTGGACGGTGCCCTGATGGCTGCCGCCGACATCCGCCAGTGCGTAATCCTGCTCGGCGGGCTGGGCACGCGGCTGGGCGCCCTCACTCGCGCCATGCCCAAGCCGCTGCTGGATGTGGCCGGCAAGCCGTTCGTGGACGTGCTGGTGGGCGAAGCGCTGCGGCGTGGCTTCACCGATCTGCTACTGCTGGCTGGCCATGCCGCCGATGTGGTGCAGGATTATGCGGAAGGCTTGCGCGCGCGGCTGCCCGCGGGGGCCAGCGTGACGGTTTCGGTGGAACCCGAACCGATGGGCACTGGCGGCGGCGTGCGCTTTGCCGGCGATCTGCTGGCCGATCGCTTCCTGCTGCTGAATGGCGATACCTGGTTTGATTTCCACTGGCTGGATCTGCTGCAGGCCGCCACCCTCGGCCCGGCGTTGGCAGCGCGGCCAGTGCCGGCGGCAGACCGCTATGAAACGCTGGAAATTGCCAGCGATGGCCGCGTGACCCGCATCGTGCCGCGCGGTGAGGCGAAGATCGTGGCGGGGGGCGAGGTGCTGATCAACGGCGGCGCCTATGTGCTGGACAAGGCAGATTTGCTGGGTTTCCCGGAGAAATTCTCCATCGAAACCGATCTGCTGCCACAACTGGTGCAGCAGGGCCGGCTGCGCGCCGTGGCCCGTACCGGCTATTTCATCGATATCGGCGTGCCTGAAAGCTATGCCGAAGCGCAGACCGCCATCCCACGCCAGCGCACCCGCCCGGCGCTATTCCTCGATCGCGATGGCGTGCTCAACCACGATGATCATTATGTCGGCTCGCCGGATCGACTGCGCTGGATGGACGGTGCTGCTGATGCCGTACGGCTGGCAAACCAGTTGGGCATCTACGTGTTTGTTGTCACCAATCAGGCTGGCGTGGCCAAGGGCCATTATGGCGAAGCCGACGTGGAGGCGCTGCATCAGTGGATGGCTGAACAGCTGCGCCAATCGGGCGCGACCATCGATGATTGGCGCTATTGCCCGTTTCACCCGGATGCCACAAATCCGGCCTATGCCGGTGTTCATGCATGGCGCAAGCCCGCGCCGGGGATGCTGAATGATCTGATGGCGCAATGGCCCGTGCAACGTGAACACAGCCTGCTGGTAGGCGATCAACCCACCGATCTGGCCGCCGCTGCCGCCGCCGGCATTGCCGCCGTGCAGTTCGCTGGTGGCAATCTGCACCATTTCCTTGCCCCACACATTGCCGCAATGGAGAGGCAGATCAAAGCAGGTGCCCCCCATGCCTGATACCGTTTCCCCCGCCACCCTCCTGCCAGAGGGCAGTCGCGCTCAGCGCTGGCTGTGCGATGTGGCCGCGCCGCTGTGGGCGTTTCGTGGTCGCACCGCATCCGGCTTGTTTGCCGAACGCATGACGCTGGATGGCGTGCCCGATCCGGCCTATTTCCGCGTGTTCGTGCAGGCCCGCCATGTCTACAGCTTTGCCACCATCGGCCGGCTGGGATGGGAGGGGCCATGGCAGCAGCTGATCGGCGAAACGATCGCGGCGCTGGTGGCCGGCGCGCGCCGCGTCGATGGCTTTTACGTCCATCGGCTCGATGTTGATGCCCGCCCGCTTGATACCCGCGCGGATCTTTATGATCAGGCCTTCGTGTTGCTGGCGCTGGCGACGGCGGGTGAGGCGCTGGGCAATCCGCACTGGTTTGATGTGGCCGAGGAGCTGCTCGACACCATCGAGGCCAACTGGTCCCACCCCGCCGGCGGCTTTACCGAAGGCGAGAAAGACGATCCGCGCATCCGCCGGCAGAACCCGCACATGCACCTGTTCGAAGCCTCGCTGGCCCTGGCCGAAGCCAGCGGCCGCCCGCGCTTCCTGGCCTTTGCCACGATGATCGCCGATCTGGCCGCCACGCGCTTCATCGATCCGGCCACCGGCGCTCTGCTGGAATATTTCACCGATGATCTGGCCCCTGCTCCCGGCATCGAAGGCCGCATCGTGGAGCCCGGCCATTGTTTCGAATGGGCCTGGCTGTTCGAGCGCCTGGGCGCCAGCGGCCGCGAGGGCGCCTTTGCCGTGTCTGATCGGCTCACCGCCTTCGCCCGCGCCCACGGCCTGTGCGCCACCCGCAACGTGTGCATCAACGAAGTGCTTACCGATGGCAGCCTGCACAACGGCACGGCCCGGCTGTGGCCGCAGACGGAGCGTATCAAGGCCGCCGCCATCCGCCACCGCCGGCTCGGCACCGCCGCCGAAGCGGAGGAAGCCGCCCGCGCGCTGGCCGGCCTCGAACAATATTACGCTGTGCCTACCCCTGGCCTGTGGCGAGACAAGCTGAACCCCGACGGCAGCTGGATTCCGGAACTGGCCCCGGCGAGTTCACTTTATCATATCGCCTGCGCTTATGCGGAGTTGAGCGCTTAACTTACGGATTGTTTGAAAGGGAATTGGCGACCATGAGCCAGCATCGCGTGCCCACAACCATTTCGGAATTGATGTCACGGTATCGGGCAGCAGAAGGAAGCGCCTTGCTTACTCGGGACGAGATCGAACGCATATACTGGCAGTTTCACCCGCGCTTCCGCTTTCTCAAAACAGTGGCGACGGGTGCGCGCTTGCTTGATGTGGGTGCCAATCAGGGCGGTCTATCGCAATGGCGCAGTTGGAACACGCCCGACCGTTCCGATATCAGCCTTTATGGGGTTGATCTGGCGCGCGGATCATTTGCAGATAATTATGCGGGCTGGGAAAGCGGCAATCTGGATGATGCAATGCCGGGTTTCTCTGGCGTGATGTTCGATGCCATCCTGTGTAGCCATCTGATCGAGCATATCCAGCGCCCATCCGAACTAATCGGCTGGATGAGCGCACGGGCCAGTCATGGCGCGCGGCTTTATCTGGAATGGCCCAATGTCACCTCACTGGCACTGCCAAAGCGCGACGCACTTGCCGCCGCTGGCTGGCCGGTGATGATTTCCAACTTCCACGATGACGACACACACCGCGAACTCCCCACGCTTGGAGATATTGCCGGGCTGGTGGAAAGCGTTGGCTTCACGATCATCGAGCGCGGCGTGATTGATGCCGGCCATCTAACCGATCAACTGATCGATCTGGGCCAAGAATTAAATGATCCCACGCTGACGTTGCAGGGATTCTGGTCATTAACGCATTGGTCAACCTATCTGGTTGCTGTTCGAGACTGAAGTCCATAGCAACACGTTCGGCGCAGATGGTACCGCTCCAGATTTCGCCTGTTGTCGTCTAATTCAAGATAATCAGGCAACACGAAAAAATCACGAATTCACCAGCGCCCTTACGAAATCTGAAACCTGAGATAGACTTGCACCCTGGCTGTCGAGTGACCTCGGCAATGGAGCATAAGCTATTTGGTGACCGAGCAGGTGGCAGATACCGGCGTGCCACAAGTTATCCCGATGCTCGTCCATCAAAACACCCAACCGAGCCCCAGCCGCAGAAAAGATAACGTTGTGTAAAGCACTGCCATCTTCCCCAACCACAATTCTAGCCGTTGAAAAGAGATGGGCCTGTTCAGCTAGGGAAAGAGTCTCAGGGTACACGATCCTGAAGCCGTGGGACAACATTAGGGATTCAAGTTCATCATGGAAGTCGATTGCCCGCCCACCCTGCCAATGTTTTCGGCTAACGAACAACCGTTCGGTCGCGTTCAATGGATTACTCACGTTGAGGTGGTTGAATTTTAGCGCGAGTGACCGCCACGCGAACGAATTAACTGGCTCGGAAAATCCATAACCAGATTTTGTAGAACTTGGCACACGCAAACGCGTGTGGGCAGAAAATCCAATGCCGGCGGGCTTTACATGCTGGATGCCAGCCAAGGTCACAAGATTCTTCATCCAGTCCGCCAATGGACCAAACAAGTGCGCCGGGTACTCGGCGCCATTCATCAAGCGGCTCAAAGCCATTCGCGGCACGAAGTCGATCAACCAATGACCAAAGATTCCATAACCCGGCGCATTAAGGAGTATCGCATCCTCAGTCCCGGAAGAGGACAAACCAAGGTCTGCAGTAAATATCCCATCGCCCTCCCATTCAATGAAACCCAAACTCGAATTTGCTATCCACCAATTAAAGTACTCCCGACTACAACTCAACATCTGGCCAATAAAAAAAACGCCATTCTCTTGATCAACCAAAATACTATCATATCCCAATGTGGAAATGGATTCAAAAACAAACTCTCCACATATGGCATTCAGATGCGCCCCATTAGATATATGAAAATACATCTCATACAATTTACTGTTGTATGAATCTTGCACAACAAATAAGTCGCTCTTCTGAAGATTTACGGAGTTTGTTAACAGCTGATTGAAAACAACTCCGTTCATAGCATTTCTTACAGATTTGTGCGTCGCATCCGACCTAAGATCAGCTAGCTGACGCGGACTATTTATCTCGGCAATGCGGTAACGTTTAATTGTCATTTTCAATGCACAGCCTCTGGACTTTTCTTCATGTCGTGATCATGAAAATCCTGCGCCGAGCGCAGGTCAGGAAAATGCAACAAATGGCCTGCTTGCAGGACGGCGCCACGGTCGCAATGATCGAATAAGAACCGCGCGTCGTGCGATACGATTATGAAAGCCCGATCGGCACGTTTGCCGAACAATTCATCATTGCAGCGCTGCTGGAAACGGGCATCGCCAACCGCGAACACCTCATCGAGCAGGTAGCAATCAAATTCGATCAGCATGGAAATGGCGAACGCCAGCCGCGCCCGCATGCCCGACGAATAGCTTTTCAACGGCTCGTAGAGGTACCGACCAAGCTGCGCAAAATCCTGGACAAAATCGATTGCGCCCTGCCATTCCCGGCCATAGACGCGGCAGATGAAACGGATATTGTCCACGCCCGTAAGTGCGCCCTGAAAGGCCCCGGAAAAGGCCAGCGGCCAGGACACGTTCATGCTGGTTTCAACCGTACCGCTGCTCGGCTGTTCGATGCCGCTGATAATGCGCACCAGAGTTGATTTCCCAGCACCGTTGCCACCAATGATCGCCAGTCGCTGGCCCTTCTCCAGCACCAGGTTCACGTCTGACAACACCTTCACCGGGCCCTTGCCGGTGGGATAAATCTTGCAAACATCGCTCAGGCGAATCATTCTGGGATAATCTCACGGCTGAGTTGCCGTTCGATGGCAAAGCCAAAAATGGTGAGTGCCAGGTTCCACCCCACAAGATAGGCCGTGCTGTAATGCGCGGTGAACAGGCTGCCAAAAAAAGCTTCACGGATCATCTCGGTGCAGTGCACCATAGGCACCAGCAAGACGATCTCCCGAATGCTTGGCGGGAACGCATCAGCGATGAAGGCTGCGCCGGACAACGGGAAAAGCAGATAGGCCAAGGGATGCCAGATCTTCTCAATCAGTTCTGATCGCTCACCAATCGCGCCCAGAAACAGCGCCAACGACATACCGAACCAGGCCGTCAGCAGCCAAGCCCCAAGCAGGCCAATCACGTTTTCAGGCGGGTTAATATAACCGGTTGCCCAAAAAATGATCGTGAGGAAGACGAAGGATGACGACAGGCTGATGAACTCGAGAATCATCCGCGAGACGAACAGATCAATCACCTTCACATTGCGGTGATACATCAGCGCCAGATTGGACGTGACCGCTTTGGTGACACGGTTGGGCATGTTGCGCCACAGCAGCACCGTTGAATAACCGGTGAGCGCAAAGGCGGTGATTGGTAGGTTCGATCCATGATTGGCATCAATGGCATACCAGAGGATAGTGACCCCGATCGTGAACATCATCGGTTCGACGATGATCCACAGCAGGCCCAGATTGTGGCGCCCATAACGCGTGAGCGCTTCGCGCATCAGCAAGGCATGAATCACATTGCGCTGCACGCGAAGCGAACTGGCAAAGCTCTTCAACGACATGGCCGCCGCCTCAAGCCTTGTGCTCGCGAACGCCGGCCAGCAGCATGGTGAAGATCCCCCAGGCCACCAGCCCCACGATCAGAGTGGAAATGATACCCCGCAGCCGGCGCGGTTCCATCGAATCGTCCGGGCGGCTGGGCAGTGCGACGCGTTCGACATAGGCACGTTGGCGCCGCGCCTCGTTGCGGGCATCCTGAAGGGTGGCCAAAGCCGCCGAAAGCTGGCGGTCGGCAAATTCACGCTCCACCTGCAAACGCTGATACTGCGCCGCCGTTGCCGAAAGGGAACCGCTGCTGCCGGCCACTGCGCCCATCTGCTCCTCAATGGCGCGCTGCAATCCGGTGATGCGCACCTTTAACAGCGGAAGTTGCGGATTTTCGGACGCTGCGGCCGACAGTTGCAGCAGTTGCATGCGCGCGCCGATCAGTTCGTCCTGCAGCTTGGAAATCATCTGCAACTGGACGCTGGCCTGGCGTTCCGGATCGATCACGCCGGCCCGATTGCGGAACGATGCCAGCGCCAGTGCCGCCGTGCGCGCCCGGCCCTGTGCTTCCATCACTTCACGTTCAGCATAGCGCACCAGATCGCCGCGGCTGCGATCATTGAGCTGGTTCACCAAGGCTTCAGCGCGTTCCAGCAGGCGCCGGTTCATCACCTGCGCGTCCTGCGGGGTGAACGCCCGCACCATCATGGTAGCGATACCGGTTTCGCTATCGAAATCAACGGCAACCTTGTCGTCGTAATAAAGGAACAATTCCTCGAACGAGCCATCAAGACCGAAGGGATCGAAACGGTTGAGGATGAAGATGCTGTCGTTGCCCCAGGCCCGGCGGGCCAGGCCATCGCCATCCAGCGCGCGCAACGCATCCCGCGAACTGATATAGCCCTGCGCCGCGCGCATTTCATCGCTGCCGTTGGAAAATCCGGCCGTTTCCAACAACATGCCGACGCCTGAAACCGAAGGCTTCTTGGGGCTGCGCACCACGAAGCGGCTTTCGGAAATGTAGACGTCTGACGCCAGCACGCCAAAGTAGAAAATGGCCGCCGTGGTGGGAACGACAACGCACAGCCAGAACAACAGGCCGGCGCCCGAAAGCCAGCGCTTCAGCCCGCCAACAGGGCCGGAACCGCCAAGCGGCGCCACGTCGGCCGAACTGGGGTCGATCTTTGGATGAGAATTCATCGTTTCCGTCACGTCACAGCAGGGAACACCCCAACCGCGGCCAGGGACTTGCTGCGGGATAGCGGATAATGGCCCTGCCGCCTAGATGGGCGCTGGCGCCGCACCAGCAGATCATCCCGGGCAGGCAGCGCAAAGCTGTTCGGAATAAAAACATAAAACATGATGATGGTTTCAATACATTGCACTGGCAACCCATCCATCCTTGACTTGCAGATCCAACGTAAATCTGTTGAATTTTTGTACTTTTTCTTAAAGGTTCGCATTATAGGATTTTGGTTCGGAGCAGCGCGGTTAGTCGCGTTTTTGCAACATCTGGTAGCGCAACGTCGCACGCCGGGGGTGGTACCATGTGATCGCGGGTGCGGCGGCGCGGCCTTGCTTTGACAATGGCCGGGCCTGATGCCATGCCGAAGCCGGTTTTCAGCCCCCGGAATCCAAAACTGCACGAGCGCTTTGTTCATGATCCTTCCTCGTCTGCTTTCCCGCCCGTTCGCCGCCGCCCGCCTTTTGATGCTGGTCGCTCCGGTTGTGGCGCTGTCCGCCTGCCAGCCCTTCGGTCCCGGTCGCCAGGCTGTGCTTAATGCCGGTAGCGTGCCGGCCGGGCCTAGTGAGGCCGCCGCCCAGATCAAGGTGGTGCAGGTGCGTGGCGACATGGCGGCACAGTTCAAGCCGCCAGCGCCCTGGCCGGCCTTTGCCGATGTAATTGCCGACGCAAAGCCGGTGGGCACCGTGGTCGGCACCGGCGACGCGCTGGAAGTGACGATCTGGGAAGCCCCGCCGGCCGCGTTGTTCGGCGGCGCCACCGATACCCGCATCGGCACCGCGATCAGCACGGCGCGGCCCACCACCCTGCCCGAACTGCTGGTGGGGCCCGAAGGCAGCATCAGTGTTCCCTTCGCCGGCCAAGTGCCAGCCGGCGGCCGGACATTGCGCGAGATCGAAGCCGATATCGTCCGTCGCCTGCGCGGCCGAGCCAATGCGCCGCAAGCAATTGTGCGGCTGGTGCGGAATACCACCGCCACCGTGACGGTGGTTGGCGAAGTTCCCAATTCAGCCCGGCTGCCGATCAGCCCGCGCGGGGAACGCCTGCTTGATGCGCTGGCCCAGGTGGGCGGGGTGAAACCACCGGTGAACCTGACCACCATCCAAGTAACACGCGACGGCCGCACCTACCGCATGGCACTGACCGACATCATCACCCAGGCAAGCAACAATATCGTGCTGGCCAAGGATGACGTGATCACCGCGCTGTTCCAGCCCTACAGCTTCACGGTGCTGGGCGCGGCAGGCAAGAACGATGAAATCCGCTTTGAAGCGATGGGCATCACCCTGTCCCAGGCGCTGGGCCGCTTTGGCGGCCTGCAGGATGGCCGGGCCAATCCACGCGGCGTCTTCCTGTTCCGCTGGGAAGAACCGGCCACACCGGGCGGGCCGCGCGTGCCGGTCATATACAGTTTCGATTTGAAGGACCCGGCGGTCTATTTCCTGACCGCGCAGTTCCGGATGAGCGACAAGGATCTGATCTACATCACAAACGCCCCGATCGCCGAGCTGCAACGCTTTGTGGGCATCGTGTCGCAGACACTGCTGCCGATCGCCACGGTCACCACCGTCATCCAGCAGGACTGAGCCGCCGGTTCGTGGCCGACAACGCCGCATCCCTTCTGCTTGACGCTTCGCGCATGGTGTGGCGGCGTTGGGCCGGGGTGCGGCCGACCGGCATCGATCGGCTGTGCCTGGCCTGGCATGATCATTATGCCCCCCGTGCCCAGGCCGTTCTGGTGCATAGGCGCGGCCGGCATATTCTGCCGATGGCCGCGTCGCAGACGCTGTTTCGCCTGCTGGATGAGGAAACCCCGCGCGAGCAGTTCCGTCGGCGCTTTGTGGGCTGGGCGGCGCGCAATCTTGTCCATCTGCTGCGGCCGCAGCCGGGAGGTGGGCGGTTGTGGCTGAATGTGGGGCACACCGGGCTCAACCTGCCGGGCCTCGCTGAATGGGTGCGCGCTGCCGATCTGCGCCCGGTGCTGATGCTGCACGACATCATTCCCATCACGCACCCCGAATATTGTCGCGAAGGCGAGAAGGCGCGGCATGAGGTGCGGGTGAAAACGCTGCTCAAGATCGCTCACGCCGTGCTGGGCAATAGCCAGGACACGCTGGACCGGCTGAACGCCTATGCGGCAGGCATCGGCATGGTGGTGCCGCAATCGCTGCCGGTGTGGCCGGGTACGCCGAGTCTGACCATGCCCGTGGGCGATCGGCCGGCGCTGAGCGATGATTTCGTCATTCTGGGCACCATCGAGGGCCGCAAGAACCACATGCTGCTGCTTGATGTGTGGGAACGGCTGGTGGCGCAGCACGGCGAGGCGGCGCCGCGGCTGGTAATCATCGGGCGGCGCGGCTGGGCCTGTGATGATGTGTTTGCGCGGCTGGAGGCCGGTGGCTTCGGCAGCCGCGTGGTGGAAACCGGCGCGCTGTCAGACGATGACATCGCCCGGCTGCTGGCCGGCGCGCGTGCCCTGCTCTTCCCCAGTTTTGCCGAAGGTTATGGCCTGCCGCTGGTGGAGGCGCTGGACGCCGGCTTACCGGTGATTGCCAGCGATCTGGATGTCTTCCGTGAGATTGGCCAGGGCGTGCCCGATCTGTTGCCGCCCGATGATGTGGACGGCTGGGCGGCAGCCGTCATGGCCTATGCCGCCCCCGAGAGCCCTGCCCGCGCCGCGCAGATGGCCCGGCTGGCGCAGTTCCGCGCACCCGATTGGCCCGGGCATTTCGCCCAGGTCGATGGGTTTCTGGAAACGCTTTAGCGCTGCGTGGATGGCACCGGCTCCACCCCAGTAATGCGGCCGTGGACGAGATCGCTGTAATCCTGCGCCAGTTGCAGCGTTGCTTCGCCCACCTGGAAATTCCATGGGCCGATTTCGGCCAGCGGCGTCACTTCAGCGGCCGAACCGGTGAGGAAGGCTTCCTGAAAATTGGCCAGTTCTTCCGGCCAGATCGCGCGTTCCACCACCTTGATGCCGCGGCGCTGGGCCAGCGCGATGATGGAGCGGCGGGTGATGCCATCGAGGAAGCAATCTGGGGTTGGCGTGTGCAGTTCGCCGTTCTGGAAGAAGAAGATGTTGGCCCCGGTCGCTTCAGCCACCTGCCCGCGCCAATCCAGCATCATCGCATCGTTGTATCCGGCGTTTTCGGCGGCGTGCTTGGAAAGCGTGCAGATCATGTAGAGGCCGGCGGCCTTGGCGCGCACCGGCGCGGTGTAGGGCGCTGGGCGGCGCCACGGCGCGATGTTGAGGCGCAGGCCCTTCTTCAGCGCTTCCGGACCGAAATACGCGCCCCATTCCCAGGTGGCGACGGCGAGATGCGCCTTGGTCTTCTGCGCCGAAACGCCCATCTGCTCGCTGCCGCGCCAGGCGACGGGGCGAACATAGGCGTTGGTGAGGCCGTTGGCGGCCAGCGTCTGCCGGCAGGCCTCGTCGATCTCTTCAACGCTCCACGGCAGCGGAAAGCCCATCAGTTCGGCCGAATCGCGCAAGCGCTGGGAATGGGCCGACAACGCATAAATATGGCCGCCATAGGCGCGCGCGCCTTCGAACACCGAGCTGGCATAGTGCAGGCCGTGGGTGAGAATGTGGACATTGGCTTCGCGCCAGGGCTTCAGTTCGCCATCCATCCAGATGAAACCGTTGCGATCGTCGAAGGTAGCGTCGGTCATGGCAGAAACCCTGTCCCCAGAAACAATGGTGAGGCTTGCCGCCCTGCCCCGGCAACAAACGAACAGTGTGGCCACCGCCGCCTTGCC
>JAIXPM010000456.1 GCA_027486275.1 Sphingomonadales bacterium
CAGATCGACCAATTCTCGATGTAATAGAGATCATGCTCGAAACGCTTGATCAGCTTTTCTTCGGTATCGGTTTCGCCGCGCCAGCCACACACTTGGGCCCAGCCGGTGATGCCGGGCTTCACCTTGTGGCGGGCAGCATAGCTTTGCACGACATCGGAAAACAGCCGCCCTCCGGCCCGCGTGGACGCAGCATGCGGACGCGGACCCACGAGCGACATGTCTCCCATCAACACATTGAAAAGCTGCGGCAATTCATCGATGCTCGTGCGACGCAGGAAACGCCCGACCCGGGTGATGCGTGGATCATCGCGGCTGGCCTGGGTAATGTTCCTGTACTCCAACCGCTCATCATACATCGTGCGGAACTTGAAGCAGTGGAAACTGCGATTGTTGAAGCCTTCGCGCGGCTGCCGGAACAGGATCGGCCCGGGAGAATCCAGCCGGACAGCCAAAGCCGCCAGTGCCATGATCGGAGAGGCGGCAATCAGGATCAGCGCTGTCAACAGCTTGTCTTCAATGGCTTTTATGATGGCTGACAGGCCGGAAATTGGCCGATCGAACAGGGTCATCACCGGCACGTCGCCCAGGATCACCACCGGGCGGCGGGCAAAGGTGAAGCTGACCAGATCGGGCGCCAGCCGGACCTTCACCGGCGTGAGCACCAGCCGGGCCATCACATCCTGCAAGCGGCGCTCGGCTGCCCACGGCAGCGCCACCACCACCTGATCGATCAGACCCTCGCGGATCATGCCGATCAGCGTGGTGAGGTTGCCCAGCACCGGTACGCCGGCGGCTTCAGTGGGCAATCGATCGGGCCGGCGATCATCGAAGATCCCAACAAGCGTGATGGTGAGGCGATCATGCGCCTGCACATATTCGGCAAAGCGCACCCCTTGCGGCCCAGCGCCGAAGATCGCGACGCGTTCGTTGAATGTGCCGCGCTTCTTGAGGCGGCGTACCCACATGGTGGTGATGATGCGTGTGAGCAGCAGAGCCGTGCCGCCCGCCACGAACCAACTGATCGCCCAAGCCCGCGAAACCTGTTCGGAGGATTTCAGCAGGAAGCCGATGGTAATGAGGAATAGCGCCGCCATCGTCCACGCCAGAAGCACCCGTCGCCAGCCCAGCCGCAGGCTGAACTGCGCTTCGATATCATAACTGCCGAGGCTTTCAGCCAAAACGGCAAAGGCCAGACTGGCGATGAGGGTTACCCGCGTATATATTTCGAGATTGCTGCCCAGATCGGTGGGGCTGACATTGACCAGCCACAAACCGGCAAGACCCACTGCCATGAATTCCAGCAGACGCACGATAAGGATGGCAAAGCCCAGCGGCATGCCGGGCCCGCCGGAGCTGGCGGCAGTGGCTGGGGCTGCTGTGGCAGGGGCGATCGGATGGTGGCTGTTCACAACACGGCGTCCAATCGCTGCGAAGTGCAAAAACCATGATGGACTGCAATTAGTCTGGCCAGCCGCTTACCAGTTGCTATACAGGTTAGAGCGAGGGAGTTGATTGAATGGAAACGCCATACGATTGGTTGACGGTGATGACGTTTGCCGGCCTGATCGTGCTGTTTCTGCAGCGCAGCCAAGGCGAACCCCGTGACCATCTCTGGCAATATCTTGTTGCTGCTGTTGGCTGTGCTGTGACCAACTACATCGGCAATGAAGCGATGAAATCCGGCGAAATGATCATGCACGCTGGGGCCGTGGCCCTGTTCGTTGCTACGGTCGCATTCATCTGGCGCGTTTTGCAGCCCTTCAACTAGGGCTGAATCCCCCTTCATGCGAGCCGGGCCGCAAGCGGCCGTCCTATCAGCGCCGGCAAATCGACCGCCGGGACCGCCTTCACCAACTCGCGCGCGAACTCTGCCAACTGATCGCGTACGCCGGGTTCGGGCGGCACGGCGCAACTCATGCGAACCAATATGCCATCGGCCACATAGCCGGCCCATTGCTGCTTCAGCTTGGCAATGCGCTGTTCTGTCCCGTTGGTCGGCAGATCATCACCCACCCGGGTCCAATAGGTGATGGTTTCGACACGGCGATCAGATTCCGCCACCAACTCGCGGATCGGCAGTTCCACTCCCGTCGCCAAAGGCAGCTTGGCTGGGGTGGTGCCCGACACCTGGAAACCGACCGCCGAGTAACAAACTTCCGGCCGATGCAGTTGCAGCAGGTCGTTCTGGACAGGGCCGTAGGCCATCACCAGAATCACGGGCAGCCGGGATTCAGATACATAGACGCGGCTGAGAACATCGCCATACAGCTTGGCGGAAAGCGTGCCTTCGGTGCGCGGCATGACGATGCCTGGGGTGGGCACGTAGGTCCAGCCACCCAGCTTCTTCGGCACGATCGCTTCGAGTTCATGGCCCTTGGGCATCAGCACCAACCGACCACGCGGCACCAGTGCCGCGGCACCGCCGGCACCGGTCAACAGGGCGCCGCCCAGAAGGACATCGCGACGATTAATCCCGCTCTTCATGCTGCCTTGCTTTCCAGGCGGCGGCGGATGGGGGTAAGTGCCCAATCCAGAGCGAAGATGAATAACAAGGCTGACACGAACGTGACCATGCCGGCAAAATTGTGCAGATAACCCTGCGCCATGGCGTTGCCGAGGTGATAGGTGATCAGCACAAGCGCCCCGACGCGCACGATGTTGGCCGCGATGGCAATCGGGATCACCATGGCCAGCAGCAAAAGCGAATAGAGCGGGTTGGAACCGCGGATAAGATAGACATAAAACAGTCCGATGGCCGTGAGGCTGATCAGTGAATTGAGGCCGGAACAGGCGTCTTCCACCAGCAACTGGTAGGAGCCGATGTAGAGGGTGACGCCCATGCGGCCGACCGGATAACCAACTGCTGCCAGTCCCCCAGTGACCAGTTCCGACACAAATTCCTTGAGCGGCAGCGTGATGGTGTCGAGGAACCAACCCGGAAGCGGCACCACGAAGCCAAGATAGACAATCGGGAACCACAGCATCGCCGTCACTTTCAGGCCCCAATATTGGTGGGCCACGGCGACCAGCGCCAGCAACAGCGCGCCAGCTTCGATACTGATGAATTCAAAAGCGCGGCCGGCGACATAAAGGGGCACGGCCACCGCAAGAATTGCCGCGGTGATCCAGGGGTTGCCCTCCTTTCGGTTCGCCAGGATCTCATCCTGCCGGCGCCACACCAGCCACAGGCCGGTGACCAGCACGATGATGCCGTGCACGCCGGATTCTTCCTGCCATGGTCCTTGAGCAAGCGCGAGCAGCGTGGGCAGCGCCATCGCGGCAAGGCCCAGCCACATCGGCCAATGCGCGGCCGCCAGCCGCCGCCAATCGGTGGCCGGCGGTGCCGCTGCCGGTGCAATGCCCCCCGGGTCCGGCATCAGAACTCGTTCAGCACCGCGCCAACAACCGCGCAGCGGGCAGCAGCCAACTGCTCGGTAAGGGTGTTGATGTCCTTGTAGAAGCTGTGATTGGCGCGGCCTACGACCAGGGCATAGGCTGCGCCGGCGCCGACATTCAGCGCATCGGCGCTGGTATTGGCGGCCGGCGTGTCGAAGATCACCAGATCATATTCACGCAGCAGCGTGTTGACACCGTCGCGGAAGCGGTTGCCAGACAGCAATTCCTGCGGCCGGCTGGTTGGCGGGCCCGCAGTGATCAGTGCCAGTCCGGGCAGAACATTGGCATTCACGACACGTTCGGGGCGGGCAACCTGGAGCGACAGGAAGCTGGACAGTCCCGGCGCGTTGGGATCCAGACCGAAAATCTGATCCTGACGGGGCGAGCGCATGTTGGCATCGACCAGCAGGATCTTGAAGCCCACCTGACTCAACGCCACCGCCAGATTGGCAGCGACCCACGAACAGCCGTGGCCATCAGCCGTGGCCACCACGGCAAGGCCGCGCCGGCCGTTCTTGATGTGCTGGGCAATGACCGATGTGCGCAACATGCGGATCGATTCCGCCCGCACCGAGCCGGGATCAGAGAGCACCACCAGTTCGTCAGAAACCGGACGACGGGCGATATTCTGCAATGCCAGGCTGTTGATCAATTGCTCGCGGGCGCGATCAAGATCATCAGTGGTGATGAAGCCCAGTTCCAGCGCCGCCTGATCGAAGTCCAAACCGCGCTCAGCAGCATGGGCCTGCACCTTGGCCACCTGATCCTGTGACAGATAACCCAGGCGAGTCAGCACATCACGGATCGGCGCGTCATAGCGTTCATTGCCGTCGGTGCTGCCTGTCACCTGACTGGCGGCAGCGCCATCGATTACGGCCTCGCTAGGGCCGATGTCGGTTTCGGTATTGTCCATGGCATCTTTACTCATTCGGCTGGCTGCATGCCCGACGCGGTGGCATTGCCACGCGCCAGGATGCGCTTGAGGATCTGGTGCCACTCCGGCTTGCGGCGTTCGGCAATGACGGCAAACACCGGAACCCGGGCTGCATAGCTCAGGTCTTCGGCACCGCGGACACGGCGGTTCACCAGCTCGACAAACAGCCCCATCACGATGCCCAACGAGAGACCAGCGCCAACGGCCAAGCCGATGATCAGCGGCCAATTCGGGAAGGACGGTTGGGCAGAAACCGTGGCATCGCCGAGCACGACTAGGCCGGCATCGGCCACGTTGGATTCCAACTGCAAATCGGCGGTGCGCTTGGCGGCCTGTTCATATTGGCCACGCCGCAGGATCACTTCGCTGACCAGTTGATTCAACTTGTCCAGCTTTTCCTTCATAGAGAAGACCTTGGAGCGCTGCGATTCATAAGCGGCCTCGATCTGGGCAACACTGCTGCGCGACGCGCCCAACTGGGCGGCACCCGCCTGACGAGCGGCCGCCTGTTCGCGGCCGAGCTGTCGTTCAAGCTGCAGCCGGCGCGCCTGCATGGCGATATAGGTCGGGTGCTGCACACCCAGCCGTTCCGACGCCATCTCGATCTGATCGTTCAGTGTCGCCAGTTGCACCTTCAGCGTATCGACAACGCCCGACGTGGTTGACTGCTTCACGGCTTCGAACTGCTGCATGCTTTCATTGCTGCGCGCCGCCGTGAGCGCGGCCTGCAGACTGGCCAATTTCACCGTCTCGGCTTCGCCGCTCGAGGTCATCACGATGCCGTTTTCCTGCTCGAACCTGGTCTTGGCAGATTCAGCGGATTCGAGTGCCTTGAGGGCGCGATTGGCCTGTTCGCGATACCATTCAGCCGTTCGGCCGGCGCTATCGGTGCGGAATTTGAGGCTGTTCTCGATGTAGGCCTCGCGCAGGGCATTGGCCGTGCGCCGCGCCACTTCTGGATTGCTGGCCTCGTAATTGATGGCCAGAATGTTGGAATTCTCGATGAGATCGACACGGGTACTGGTGATGATCCGATCAGCGACCCAGCGGCGGAAATCGCCATTGCCGCCCGTGGCCGACTGCCACTGCGCAAGAAGGTCGGCGTTGCTGGTGAGCCCCAGCTTGTCGACCGCTTCCCCGGCGATACGGTAATCCTTGATCAACTCCATCTGCGTGCGCGTGAAGCTGCGCAGGCCAACGGCATTCATCATGGTGCCGGTCACAGGGTCAGGCTTGAAATTGTCCATCAATACGCGGGCAGTGGCCGGGTACCGGGCCGGCAGGATCTTGCCCACCGCTCCGGCCACAATCAGGGACAGGATCATGCAGCCAAAGACGATCCATCGCCGGGCTACCAGAATACGCAAAAGCTGAATGATGCTCATCGTTTCATGCCAGTTTGCCTGGCCCCTTTCCCATTACCCATCACAAGAACACGCGTTCTGATCATGCAATGATCAGAACAGGCGCTCCTTGATGATGATCACATCGCCGTTCTGTACTTTCATGGACGGATCGCCATCGATTTCCTTGCCATTGGCCCGCACCAGGCCAACCTTGTCGGCCTTGCCCGATGGCGACACGCCGCCCGAAAGCGCGATCGCCTGGCGGATGGTCATGCCTGGCAGGATAGCCTTCATGCCCGGGGCATTGATCTGCCCGTAGATGAAGAAGGTTTCCGCCGGCGGCACGAACAGAGTATCGCCCGGAGTCAGCAGAGGATCGGAATTGGCGTCGCCGCGCACCAGTTGCTCCACGTCCAGCTTGCGCTCCGGCTGACCTGGTCGGCGCAGATAGACGAAAGTGGCACCGTCGGACCGCACCCAACCGGCCTTCAGCAGCGCTTCCAGCGCATGGTAAGGCCGATCCAGCGGTACGATACCGGGCGCACTAACGGCGCCGGCAATATTAACGGAGCGAGAGATATAGCTGCCGACTTCGATATTGACGAGCGGGTCCTTCAGATATCCGCTGGCCACCAGCTTGTCAGTGATCGTCTTGGCCAGCGTGATGTTGGTCTCGCCGCTGGCCTTCACGATGCCGATCAGTGGCATCACGATCGTGCCATCAGCCTTCACACGCGTGGTGACATTGAATTCGCTCTGACCATAGACGATCACCTGCACGCTGTCGTCAGGGCCGAGCACATAGCCTTTGTAATCGTTGGTTTGCGCCACGGCGGTGCCGGACAACAGCACCGAAATAATTGCTGCCTGGATCAGACGTGTCATCTTCAACCTCTTCCCAACTGATAACCAAGGGACAAGCCAACGCCTGTCGAATTGAAATTCAAGACCGCCGGATTCGACCTGCGCCGGTTGTGGGCGACATCGATCGACAAACGTAAGCGCTGCCCAAGCCGGCCGCCAAACTGGGCGTAAATACGGGTGAAATCATCTGCCTGGCGCCGAACCGGATCGAGCGCAGATTCAAAAGCGCCGCGGAACTTGCTGTTGCGCAGATTGATCCCGGTAGAGAGCGTATATCGCGTGCCCAACCGGTAATCGATCTGGGCCGCCCAGAACGTCGCAATCACGAACTGCGCGCCAACGATGCCGTTGGCGCTTGTGTTGCGCCCGGCGGTGAGCGCCAGTCCCAGGCGCGGTGAGAAAGTGAAATCGATGGCTGCGTCATAGCCGGCGCCCTTGAAGCCCGGACGATCAACCAACTGGGGCACGCCATCAATAAAGACGACGTTCACCGATGTACTGGGCTGCGTGTCAAGATATGAAACGCCAGCCGAAACATTGATCTTTGACCCGAAGCGGCGGGAATAGCCGAGCCGCAGACTGCGTTGGTTGAGCCCGTCTTCCACCAGACCTTCGGGCGTGAGCAACAGGCGGCCCGGCATGGTCGAATCCGAAATCGATCCACCAAGATTGAACTGGCCCAATGCAGCGTTGCCAAATCCGACACCGGCCGAATAACTCCAGCGTTGGGTATCGAAGGCTGTTGTTGCCGGCCCACCGGTGGCATTCCGGACCACGGATGCATCGGAGCGCAGCACCGAACCGTTGATGCTGAACGCGCCGCCCAACCGGCATTGCGCGGCAAAACCGGCTGTCGCCGTTTCCTGGCTGAAGCCCCCAAACTGGGATGCTTCAGTGATGAAGCTGAGGCCGCGCCGCCACGAACCGCCGACCTGACCCGTGCAGCGCGAAAGGTTGAAATCCAGGCCGCCACCCAGCATCAGGCGTTCGGACGGCGCTACCCGATTGCTACCGTAAATGACATCACGGCCAAAATTGCCCTGCACGAACAGGCCACCGCGGCCAAGGCCCAGGCCATAGCGACCGCTCACCAGTGGGCGGATCCGGATGCCGTCGTCCTTTACAGCCTGGCGCAGAAGATTGTCTTCATAGCGGGTCGAAATCGACGCCCCCAACGACAGGCCGCGGCTGTAGCCGGAAAGTCCGGGCACGGCCGAAGGCGCCCGCAGCGAATCGTCATCATTGTCGCCACCAGCATTGCCAGTTTGGGCGTAGGGATTGATCTGGGCGGCAGCCGGTGTCGCCAGTGACGCAATGAACGCCAACGATGCCAGTGCAGGCATCAGGGGCAGCTTCCGCAGCTTAGCATCAATCCCGCTCAAACCTACACCATTCATCGTGTTCATGTCCCCACCACGACAGTTTGCCGCAAAGTCACTAAAACTCAGTTACGACCGTAAACCAGAAACCCCAACGGCACGTTCGGTACACGTATCCGCCACTTGCGGCAACCTTTTCACCCGATTTCACAACCTTTTTTGAGCAAATTATGCCATCCAAGGCACAATTCCCCCTCGCATCAGAGGCCGCTTCGTGGCACATCGACAGCATGCGATGACAAGTCGTGGCCGTTATGGCGGTGCAGGAAACAGCCTGCAGCCAGTGCGGGCCGGCTGGCTCGATTATGGCGGGCGATGTTGCAACAAGCCGGATCCGGCCATGGTTCTTCGAGGTGTGTATGATTTGGAAACGCAAACTTCGTGATGAGACGGCCGAGCCGATCGGCAGTGATCAGGTCGATCCCGATCTCTCGGATACCCTGCCTGACAACCAGACAGCGCCGGCACCAACCGTTATCGACGGCACCCCTGGCGCCAGCGGCGAGGTGTGGCGGCGCGCTGCGGCCGAGCCGGGCCCGATGCTACCGCGTTTCATGGCCAGTGCATCCGACGACGTGGAAACCGATCTGGCCAATGAATCGGCCCGCCGCCGTCTTGCCCTGCGTGACGCACTGGGCGCGTCGCAGCCGGTCATCGCCCGCGAATCCTTTGCCGGCCGCCGCGAAGCAATGTCCGCCTTGATCAATGCCGTCGAGGAACAGCGCGTCCATGTCGTGATCTATGGCGAACGCGGCATCGGCAAGACCAGCCTAGCCCATGTGTTTGCCGAAACCGCCCGGGAAGCGCGCTATCTCGTCATCTATGGCAGCTGCGGCACGGCCGCCAATTTTTCCGACATGTTCCGTTCGGTGTGCGCCCGCATTCCCCGCATCTATCATAACTCGGTACTGCCCAACTCGGCCGAAGCCGAAAAGGGCGACACGTTCGAGGTGATGCTACCCGAAGGCCAATATGGCGCCCGCGAACTGGCCGACGTGATGGCCGGGGTGGTTGGCACCCGTGTTCTGGTTATCCTCGACGAGTATGATCGTGTGGTGGACGTTAATTTCCGCCGCGAAGTCGCCGAATTGATCAAGAACCTTTCTGACCGGGCAGCGCGTGTGCAGCTCATCATTACCGGTGTCGCGCTCAACCTCGACGAGCTGATCGGCTATGCGCCCTCGATCCGCCGCAACATCACTGGCCTACCGATGCGGCCGATGAACAGCGTCGAGGTCAAGGAACTGCTCCGCTTAGGTGAACGCGCGGCCGAAATCCGCTATGATGCAGCCGCGCTGGCGATGATCACCCAGATGGCGGGTGGCTCGCCCTATCTCGTCCGCCTGCTCGGCCACCAGGCCGGCCTGCTGGCCATGAACGACAATCGCAGCGTGGTCGGTGATGCCGATGCCCGCGTGGCCGTGGAACGAGTGATTGCCGAATGGCAAGCCAGCTTGCCGCGCCGCGTCCAGGCCAATCTGGCCCGCGATGAGGCCCGGGTGCACTGGGGCCTGCTGGTAGCGGCTGCCCGCGCCGGCAGTTCGGCCGATGGCTGGTTCACTGTCGATGATGTTTATGCGGAAATGGGCGGCGTCCACTCGCCGCTGGCCATCGAGCGCGACCTCAAGTTATTCGTCAACACCGTCGACCTGCTGGAACGGCGCGAAGGCCCGGGCGATCCCCACTTCCGTTTTGGCTATCCCGGCGTTGCTTCGTTGTTGATGATGTCGGCGGCCATGGCCCGGCTGGCTGCCTGACGGCCAGGTGCCTGTAATGGCCAGCCTGCCGGCACGCAGCCCGGATCAGTTTCGGGTGTCGGTGATCATCCCTCACTTCAACATGCCCGATGCGCTGGAGCGCTGTCTGATTTCGGTTGAAGCTCAGGCGCTGGACGGCGCGGTGGAGATCATCGTCGTCGACAATGGCTCGCGCCAGATGCCCACCGACGCGGTCGCCACCCACCCCGGCGTCATCCTGCTTTCGGAGCCGACACCTGGACCCGGCCCCGCCCGCAATGCCGGCGTGGCGGTTGCCCGTGCCCCAGTGCTGGCCTTTATCGATGCCGATTGCCGGGCTGGTGATGGCTGGCTGAAAGCGGCAGTGGAGGCCGTGGAAGCTGGCGGCACCTGCGCCGTGGTGGGAGGCGACGTGCGCATCGACTTTGTTGATCCCGACCATCTAACGCCTGTGGAAGCCTTTGAGGCCGTATTTGCTTACCGCCAGCGCATGTATATTGAAAAGCAGGGCTTTTCCGGCACAGGCAACCTGGCCATGCATCGCAGCGTGCATGAAGCCGTGGGGCCCTTCGCAGGCATCGGTATTGCCGAGGATCGTGACTGGGGGCGCCGCGCCAGCGCGGCCGGGTATTGCCCGGCCTATGTTCCGGCGATGCGCATCTATCACCCGGCACGCACTGACGTCGCGAGCCTGACGGTGAAATGGCGGCGCCATGTCGCCCATGATTGGGCCGAACATCGCGCCGCAGGCCGACCACTGTGGCGCTGGCTGCTCAAGGCGGCGCTGATGCCGGCATCGATCATCATTGATGGCGGCCGGTTGCTGACTTCCGAGCGTCTGTCGGGTCTGGCTAACAAGTTGAGCGGCCTGGCGGTTCTGGCAAAGATTCGCCTGCTGCGCTGCACCGAAATGCTGCGCGTGATCAGCGCCACCGGCGAGGATGCTGCCACCCATTGGCACGGCGGTGCGGCATGAACGCCGCAGCCCCCAAAACCGCCGCCCGCACCCCCGGCGCACTCGCACCGTCGCCCCTGCCGCCGCTGCTTGGCGTGGTGATCGTCAACTACCGCGGGGCCGCTGATACAATCGAGTGCCTGGAAAGCCTGCTGCGGTCGCCGCTGCCGATGAAGATCGTGGTGGTGGAAAATGGATCAGGCGACGATTCTGCTGGCCGCCTGCGTGCGTGGGCCGACGGGGCGCTGGATGCTGTGCCGGAATCGACAGACATGGCGGCGTTTTCCACGCCGCCGGTGGCCAAGCCGGTGCCGCTGTCTGAACTGGATGATGCGGCTGTGGGCACTGGTGGACTGGTGGCGCCGCTCACGCTTATTGTTTCGCAGACCAACCGGGGCTTTGCTGGCGGCAACAATGTGGGCTTGCGCCACCTGCTACGCGATGAACAGCTCAAGCATTTCTGGCTGCTCAACAACGACACCGTGGTAGCGCCCGATGCTGCTATGGGCCTTTTATCGCGCATGATGGCCACGCCGCGCGTGGGCATGTGCGGAACGGTGGTGCGCCATTATTGGATGCCTGATCGCATCCAGGCGCTGAATGGTTCATCTTACAATATATTCACTGGCACCAGTCGATCGCTGGGCGGTGGGCAGCCGGCCACCATCAAATACAGCCCACAGGATGTGGCGGATGCCACCGATTTCGTGTTGGGTGCCAGCCTCGCCGTCAGCCGCGGGTTTCTCGGCGAAGTGGGCCTGATGCAGGAAGATTACTTTCTCTATTTCGAAGAAATCGACTGGGCAGTGCGCAACAGCAAGCTTGGTTCACACGCCTATGAAACCGCCTTTGCTCATGGTGCCACCGTGTTTCACAAGGCTGGCCGATCGATCGG
>JAIXPM010000189.1 GCA_027486275.1 Sphingomonadales bacterium
ACATTGCCGGCGACCGTGGGCCCGTCGAGAAATGCCAGTGTGCCACTGTTGGTGATCGTCCCGGCGTTCATGGCGCCAGATGCAGCCAGCAAGCCGGCGTTCGCGATGTCTCCAACGGTTCCGCCGGCTGCAATACGAAGTTCGCCACTAGCGGCGTTCGTGATCCCGCCGGTATTGGCTGACGCATTGAACGAAATCGTTCCGGCATTGTTGATGTTGCCTGTTGTGGCCGCAGCACCCAGTGAAATCACGCCCGTGTTTGCGATGTTGCCCAGGTCCGCTTCGCCAGCAATGCCCAGATTCCCGGCATTGTTGATGTTGCCCGTTGTGGCCGCAGCACCCAGCGAAATCACACCCGTGTTTGCGATGTCGGCCAGGTTCGCTTCGCCAGCAATGCTCAGGGACCCGGCATTGGTGATGAAACCCGACGTGATCGTGGAACGCGCCGCGACAACGCCCTGCCCGCGGATCACCACGGTCCGCAGACGCTCTGGGCCGGCAAAATCCACAAACCCTGCGTTCACCACAAGATTGCCGCCCAGCGTTTCGTCCATCATGCGGCCGATTGCGTCCTGGAAGCCGGTGCTCACCGTCCCGTTGTTGACCGTAAGGCCTGACAAACGGTTCTGGTTGGTGAAATACGCCGTGCCGCTATAGCCGGCGCTGTTGATCACAAGCGTGCCGTTGGTGAAGCGCCCGGCCATGACAGCCCAGTCATTATCGGATGTCAGTTTGTCGTAAACGGCGATGCGCCCGATGAGACCATTCAGGTTGACGTTGTTGACAAGCGTAACCGCACCGGCGCCGAAATCCGAACCGAAGATCAGCGTGCTGCCATTACCAACAAAGCCGCTGCTGCCCCAGGTCAGCGTTTGGCCGCCGGAGGACACGGTCTTGCCGAAGTTGAGCGTGAGACCATCTTCTCCGGCCGCGAAGCCGCCGCTGCCCGACCAGTTCACCTGGTTTGGCAAAACGGTTCCAACCCGGCGAACGATGTCGCCCGAGGTCAGGAGAACGCCCGCAGTATTGTTGGAAAGCGTCGCGGCAGGGCCAGTGCCACCAATGGTGCCAGTGCCGTTGAAATTTATCCGGCTGTCGGCGTGGATGCCCGCGCCGATATCGGCTTCCAGCGTTGCGCCGCTGATGAACGTTGTGCCCGAATAGCTGTTCTCACCCGCAAACTGGACGAGACCGCCGCCGCCAATCTGAATGCTGGCCCCGTCGCCGGAACGCAGCGAAGCGCCGTCGATGCTGGCGGCACTGTTGTCGGCAATGGAACCCTCAAATCGGATTGTGTTGCCCAGGCCGGGCCGCAGATTGACGATGCCGCCCTTCATG
Source organism: Sphingomonadales bacterium (assembly GCA_027486275.1). The sequence continues at coordinate 1,339 of JAIXPM010000189.1, forward strand.
ACAAACAGGTCTGTCCCTGCTGCCTGTCCGGCCTCACCATCGTTATTGCTGCTGCCGCCCAGGATATAGTTATCGGCAAACAGCGCGTTGCCAGCGATATTCAGCGTTCCGCCCTTCGCAACGAAGATCGCGCCGCCAAAGCCAGAGCCGCCGCCGCCGCCGACATCATCGCCATTGGAACCCACGCCGGCACCGAAGCCGGCCGCGCCGCCAGCACCGGCATCGCCGTCCAAATAATCATCGCCGACGCCGCCAAAGGCACCGGATGCTCCACCAGCACCGCCAACGCCGCCGGACGCACCACCAGCGCCAAATGCGCTGACGCCGCCGGCTCCACCCGAGCCGCCGCCGCCGCCGACAGCACCGCTGGTGCCAACAGCAAAGCCGCCGAAACCGCCGGCCCCGCCGGTACCGCCGCTGAAGAAGCCGCCGCCGTCTCCGCCGGTGCCGCCGCTGCCGCCATCGCCGCCCGAACCGGAAGCGCCCAGCTGATAGGCTGTCACGGTCGTGGCAATCAGATAGGCTGTGTCGCCCAGCAGGCGTACCAGCTCTTCTCTGGCATCCACGGCTTCAGCCGCTGCCATCTCGGTAAATTGTGTGGCAAGCGTCACGAACAAAGGCGCCAGGGCTGCGGTCGTCGGGCCGCCCGCATTGACCCCAGCAGCTGCGGCAACGGACAGTGCAGTCATCTGAATCGCGATCGCAGCGAAATCTGAGCCTTCTTTGATCGTCTTGGCGAGCTGGACGGTATCGTAGGCGACATTGAGTGCAGCGAGCACCGTATCCGCTGTCACGGCAAGACCGTTGGAGCCGGCACCGCCCAATCCGCCTTGACCGCCAACGCCCACATCGGCGTTGCCACCGTTGAAGCCGCCAAAACCAGCGCCGCCCTTGCCGCCATCAAAATTGGCGAAACCAACGTCCGAGTTGGCACCATTCGGGCCGGCTCCAGCCGTGCCGGGCGAAACCAGCCCATTCATGGAACCGCCAATGGATCCAACGCCGCCGATACCGCCTTCAGCGGTGTTGCTGCGGAGCGTAACGTTGGAAAGCGTAAGCGTGTGGCTATCATCGACGAAGAACACGCCGCCAAGCCCGGCGCCGGCGCCGCTTCCATCACCGCCGCGCGCAGCGAAATTCGAAAAGATCGTGTTTGTATCATCGGCGCCCACAGTCAGGCTCTTGCCGGCCGAAGCCGCAGCGGCTCCCTGCAACGGAACAACAACCAATGCACCCGACGGCGTCGAATTGATCACATTCGGGTTGGATGCGCCGTTCTGAACGACGTCAGTGATGACGTAACCAGCCCCTCCATTGCCGTCGATCAATGCTTCGCGCGGAATGGCAACAGCAGGCGATGCGGCCAGTGCGACGCTGGCGGCCATGACCGAAGCTGATACGCGGAGGAGATGCTTATTTTTCATGTTTGTTCCATTTAAAGACGCAATAATTCAGCGAGCCCCGCAAATTTGCAGAGCAGCGAAGCAGCGCTATCTTAGATCGGCGCGTCCTAAATCATTAATGACCCATTCAGCGCCACCGAAACAACGATCTAATCGGATGCGAATTGGTTCTAATAAATATTTACCTTGGGTGAAGCGTTTTACGCTTAATATTTGCAAGTTGTTCAACACTACTGAGCGATACGCCCGGTTGGTGTTGAAAGCGCAGAGCAACAGCCGGGCAATTTTCGAGACGCTGGCAAGCTTCACCAGCCGCGTGAAAAGCCGGTACGCCATGTGCATTTGAGCGAGAGCGGGCAGGCAATCGTCGCTGACAGAACAGTAAGACAGAGCGAGGGCGTCGGAGGCTCTGCAAGCGCGTTGCCCTGCGGCACAGATGGCAATTGCAGAAAATTATGTTGGCCTGCCAGTTTGAAACCGCTGGGTCGGATCTGGAAGCAACAGCCGCCGCGTTGCGCAATCTGGCCGTCTTATGTACGGTCTAGTTCGTGCAACGACATTCAGGGGTAGTGCAATGCGGTTGATGGTACGAATGACCGCGATTTGCTTGGCCGCTCTTCCCGTGGCGAGCGCAGCAGCGCAGCAACCCGCCCCTGGAGTGAGCGCTGCGCCCGCCGGCCCACCGCGCGGTTATCGCGATCCCTATGCCGACAAGAAGCGCCTGCTGATCATCGCCGATCTGTCTACCGGCAACCAATCTGCCCATATTGGATCCAGCCATGCCGTATCGGTAATCGAACAGATCGGGCGAAAGGCCGGGGCGTATATCTCCATCATCCGCACCGATACGGATCTGGTGACCAAGGGCGAGGTGTGGGGCATAGGCGCGTATGCCAAGGGTGGCCCGCGGCAGGCGCGCGGACGCAACCTCGATTATTTCGATGCCGTGCTATTTTATACCAATGGCGAAACCCGGATGACTCCGCAGCAGAAACAGGATCTGCTGGATTTTGTCGCAAAGGACGGCAAGGGCTTTATCGGCGTGCACACCGCCACGGCGACCGCCGTCAGTTGGCCAGAATATAGCCAGATGCTGGGTGGAAATTTCGATAATCACCCGTGGGGCATCAAAAGCGCGAAGATCATCGTGGAACGGCCGGATTTTCCGGCGATGAAGAAGCTGAAAACCGGCAGCGCGCTGCTTGATGAGCATTACCAGATGCTGCCGACGCCCTATTCACGTGCCGATGTCGATGTGCTTGCGCGGCTGGATACGCGCGGTCTGGATCTCACCCTGCCCGGTGTTCACCGCAAGGATGGCGATTTTCCGGTGGCGTGGATCAAGTCGTACGGCAAAGGCAGGGTGTTTTATTCTGGCTTGGGCCACCCTGATGCCGCCTGGGATGATCCGCGGGTTCAGGCGTTGTTTCTGGAAGGCATCAAGTGGGCGATCAATGGCGGGCAGGCGCCCCGCCCGCACCCGATGACGCCGGCGCCGAAATAGGCTTCAGTCGGCAGGCGGTTTGAAGCGGGCCTGGGCGGCGAGGCGGACCACGGCATTGGCGGCGCCATAGCCATGATAGGCGCGGCGCTCGACGACTTCGAAGAAGACGCGGCGGGCAAAGGCGCGGCTGTAGAGTTGGAAATACTCCGCCTCGCCATCCCGGTCATAAAGAATATTGTGCGCGCGCAGCCGATCGACCAGCACCGGATCGAGGCCGAAGCGTGCTTCAATATCGTCATAATAATTGGGCGGGATTGGCAGCAGGTCGAGCCCGTTGGCGGATGCAGCCGCAGCCGCGGCGAATATGTCGGGGCAGGCAAAGGCGATATGCTGTACCCCGGCCCCGAAATAATGTTGGACAAAGCGCGACGAGAGGGTCTGCCCGCTTTGGCTGCCATTGAGGGTGATGCGGATGCCTTTGCCCGGCGATTCAACCGCCTGACTGTGCACAAGTCCCAGCGTGTCGGCGATGTCGATCTGTGGGGTCTTGGTCATCCCGAACAACGTCACATAAAACAGCTGCCAGCTCAGAAACTCTTCGTGCGTCATCGTCTGCGCGACGTGGTCGATCTGCGTCAGGCCGAGCGGCTGCCCAGCGCGAGCGGCGGGGACTGGCACAGGAAACTCATGCGCCCAAACGGCGTCTTCGCTACCCTTCGCGATGAGGTGCAGCAGGCTGCCGCCCACCGCTCGGACGCCGGGCAGTTCCATCTCGTCCTGCCCGACCGCTTGTTCGAACAGCGGCACACCCAGGGCGCGGGCGCGTTCCAGCGCAGCAGAAACATCATCCACTTCCAGCCCGAGAGCGCACACTGAAGCGCCGTGCATGATGTCGAAACTGTGCGCAAAGCCTTCGGGTTCGGAATTGACGACGATGTTGATGTCGCCCTGACACCAGCGGGTCACGTCCTTGCGGCGGTGGCGTCCGGTGGCACGAAAACCCAGCGCCGCGAGCATCTGCCCCAAAGCGGCCGCTTCTTCGTGGCTCGCGGCAAATTCGATGAAAACCATGCGCTCGCTGTGCACTGGCGGTGGTATCTGAGGCGTGAGCGGGCTGCGCGGGCGCCTTGCCACCGCGTCGTGCAGCGCCAGCAGCGAACGGTTGCCATCCTGCGCGACATTGCTGGCTGAACCGGCGCGGAAGCGGTCGTTGAAGATCTCCAGGCTCCACCAGCCGTCATAGCCGGTACGCCAGATTGCTTCGGCCCAATCGGTGACGGCCAAATCGCCTTGGCCGGGCATGCAGCGGAAATGCCGGCTCCACTGCAGCAACTCCATGTCGAGCCGGGGTGCATCGGCAACCTGGACCAGAAACAGTTTCTCGGGCCGGATGTCGCCGATACTGCTCGAAGGGATGCCGCGCGAAAGGGAGTGAAAGGTATCGAGGATCAGGCCGATTGCCGGATGATCGGTGTCGCGCACCAGTGCCCATGCCTCGCGATGGTCGTTGACGTGCAGTCCCCACGCCAATGCTTCATAGCCGACCTTGAGCCCGCGAGCCGCCGCGCGGTCGCCCAGTTCATGCAGATCGGCGATCATGCGCGGCCGATCGGGCAGGGCAAGCGGCGAGCAGTTGGAGCACAGCAACACAAGCGGCGCGCCCAGTTCGGCCATCACATCGAACTTGCGCTCCATGCGCTCGAAAGCCCGGGTGCGTTGCGGTTCCGGCATGGCTTCCAGATCGCGGAAGGGCTGGAACAACGTGATAGTGAGGCCAAGGTCGGCGGCGATGGCGGCGACATCGCGCGGGCGGCCTGGAAAGGTGATGAGATCGGTTTCGAAAATCTCGACACCTTGAAAGCCGGCAGCGGCGACGGCGGCCAGCTTTTGCTCCAGCGTGCCGCTGAGCGACACGGTGGCGATTGAACGCTTCATGTGGCCTTGGCCGGAGCGAACTGATCAAAGCTCGCGCGCATGCGGATGATGTCGGCGGTGCAGCCGGTCAACAGGGCGAAGGCGGCAGCGGCCTGACCGATCACCATGGCACTGCCATCAATCACCGTGCAGCCCCGGCGCCGACCTTCAGCCACAAGCGCCGTTTCCAGCGGCACATAAACGATATCCGTCAACCACAGGTGCGGCCCCAGGCTTTCGGCCGGGACGGGAAGACCGGGCATCTTGGCCATGCCCATAGGTGTGGCATTGACCATTCCATCGGCGGCAGCGAGGGCAACGACCAGATCGCCGCCGATGCTGATGCGGCGTGACGGATACTGGGCCCGCAGCCGTTCAGCCAGCGCGCTGGCTCGCTCATTATCGATATCGAACAGTTGGAGATGATTGACGCCGTGCATCATCAGCGCGTGGGCGGTGGCGGCACCCGCACCTCCTGCGCCCACCTGCACGACTGAGCTGTAGGGCCGGTCGCACAGTCCGCGGGCGAGACTGTCGGCAAAGCCGATAACATCGGTGTTGTGACCGACGGCTCGACCGTCCTTCAGGACGATGGTGTTCACTGCCCCGACGTCGCGAGCCTGCGGCGACAGTTCATCGAGAAGGCCGATAACCGCCTGCTTGTAGGGGTAGGTGACGTTACACCCCGCCGCACCCACCGTGTGGAGTGCGGCCAGCAGGCGCGGCAAATCCGCCTCGGTCCAGCCACGCTGGGCGAAGTCGAACAGCATATAGAGCAGGCGAAGCCCCTGCGCGCGGGCTTCGCCTTCATGCAGCCAGGGCGAACGCGAAGCAGCGATATCGCGGCCAATCAGGCCAACCAGATGTGGGTTTCTGGTCACCACATCTGCCATCGCTGCTGCGTTCGCCCCTTCCGCCATCAGAAGCGGGTCCGTACGCCGACGCTGACGACCCGCAGGATCGGGTTGCCGGCAAACGTGTCATAGCCTTGTGCGTTGTTGTAGAACGGCGGCTTCACGTTGAACAGGTTCTGCACGTCCAGGAACACTTCGCCGTCCTTCATCCAGCCTTCGGGCAGGGTGTAGGCCAGGTGCGTGTCGAAGGTGGTGTAGGCCTTCACCGGATCGCCGCCGGCACCCGTTGGCACGCCGCCCACTGACACCACTGGGGTGATGGCGTTGCCGCTGAAGTTGCGATAGCCGCCGGTGTGGTTGACGAACAGATCGGCCGCGAAATCGCCGACCTTCACGCCGACATCACCGCGCAGATCGAGCCTGATCGACGGGAAGGTGCCGTTAAAGCCGGTGGTGTTCAGCACCGAGAAGGTTGGGCCGCCGCCGAAATTCTGATCGAACTTCGTCTTCAGCGACATCGCGGCGCCCACGCTGTAGCTGCCCCAATCGGCGGAGCGGCTGTAGCGGACATCGGCATCGATGCCCTGCACCTTCAGGTTCAGCACATTGCGCTGCCGGAAGTCATAGACATACCGCACGCTGCTCGGGATGGTGGTGGTCAGCGGCCGGTTGCCGATGATTTCCGCCAACTGTGCCGGGGTGGCGCCAGCAGGGAACACGCGCAGCAGCGACTGAAGGCCGGTGATGTTGACCGCAGAACCCGATGCCGGCGCCGTGACGCCGCCCGTGAATTCATTGTTCCAGAAGGTGGCCGACAGGCGCAGACCCGGCGCGAAGCTGGGGGTGAAATCCACACCCAGCGCCCAGCTTGTGCCCTTTTGCGCGACCAGATCGCTGTTGCCGCCATTGATCTGCAGGCCTTGGATGGTGGGCGTGCCCACGGTGCAGGCGGTGGCGGTGCAGGCGATGCCGGGAATGGTGTTCACGCCCGGATAGGCGGCAATCGGCACCGCCAGATTGGATGGACCGCCAGCGATCGAGGTTTCGGCGGTGGTGCCCTGGCCATCGGCGCCGAAGCTGGTCAGCGCCGGTGCCACAAAGCTCTTGGACCAGTTGCCGCGCACACGGATGCCGCGCACCGGTTCCCAGCTTGCTGCGATCTTGGGATTGGTGGTCGAACCGAAATCCGAATACTCATCGACACGCCCGGCCAGGTTCAACTCCAGCTTGTAGATGCCGGGGATCTCCTGCTCCGGCCCGATGAAGGGCAGCAGCATTTCGGCATAGGCGGCCTTCACGTTGCGCTTGTAATCAAGATTGATCGTGGTCGAACCGCTGCTCGATGGCCCGGTGCCGTTGGCGAACGCGGCATTCTGGCGGATGGTATAGGCGATATACTCGCCGCCCACGGCCAGTTGCACGGCGCCGCCCGGAAGATCGAACAGCTCGCCGGCTGCCTGCAGGCGATAATTCTGGATGCCCTGACGCGTGAAACGATAGGTGGTGGTGTCGGTCAGCCGCGCGCGCACGGCCGCCGATGTGCGATTGGCCGCGCCGCTGTTCCACACATCGAGCGCATTCGCCGTGGTGAGCGGCAGTTGCGTGACGATCACACCGGTGGCCGGCACGGAAACGGTGGTCAGGCTGCCGCCCTGGTTGGTGGTGCCGTTCAGCGCCAACAGCGCCGCCGACTGGTTGAGGCGGCCGGTGTCGCGCACGAAGCTGCTCGACGTGCCGATCAGGGCCAGGGCGGAGATGGCCCATTTGTCGGACAGTTCATATTCGGCGCGGGTGTTGACGAAGAAATGCTCTTCGCCGGAATTGATCTCGGCGCCCGGCCCGAGCAGATTGTCGCCAGAAAAGCGCACCTGCTGGCTGGTCGAGGTCTGGCCCGGCATGGCGACATAGAAGGGGTTGATCTGACCGACACCACCGGCAGGGACGCTGCCCGGGCCGAACACGGTGGCGAGAACGGCGCCGCCGCCGGTGCCGCTCTGGCCGCGGGACACCTGCTGGTTGTTCTTGCGGTTGGAATAGAGGATGTCGCCGCCCAGGGTCAGCTTGTCACCAACCTGCTGCTCGGCCTTCATCATCACATTGTGGCGACGTTCTGAGGGCAGCTGATCACCGATCTGGTTGATGTCGCAAAACGCATTGGCCTGCGCGTTTGACACCGGATTGCCATAGCCGCTGCCGGTGTTGCTGAAGATGTTGGTGGTGCCGCCCGGCTGCACGCTGGCCGGATCGCAGTTGAAGCTGGCGAAATTGGCGCGGTTCTGCGCGGTGGCGCTGGACAGGTCGAGGCCGGCATCAATGGCGCGCTGGCGCTGATCTGCACCCAGGAACGAGCGACTGGCCGTCTTCAGGCGCGAACGGTCGGAATAGTTGTAGCCCACCGTCACCCAGCCGTTTTCCCAGCTGGTGCCAGCGACGAAGCCGAGCTGGTAGGTGCGATAATCATCGCCAAAGCCCATTTGGCCCGACGTCTGGAGACCGTCGAACTTGCGGCGGGTGATGAAGTTGATGACCCCGGCCACCGCGTCGGAGCCGTAAATGGACGAGGCGCCTTCGGCGAGCACTTCGACGCGCTCGATCATGGTGACCGGCACCATGTTGGGATCGCCCAGGCTGTGGTTGACGCCCGACAGCGGGATGCGGTGGCCATCGATGATGTTAAGCGTGGAGTTGGACGCCGAACCGCCCAGACCGTGGATGGTCGGCGCGTTGGTACCGGATTGCGAGGCGGAGTTAAACGAGCCCTGGCCCGCCGAGCCGAGGCCGACCACCGCCGGCACCGATCGCAGGATCTGCTGCACGGTCTGCGCGTTGGTCTTTTCGATGGCATCGGCGGTCACGCTGATCAGATTGGAGCCGACGGGCGCGACGCCCTTGAGGCTGGAGCCGGTAACGACAATCTCTGCTGCCTCTGGCTTTTCTTCCGCCGCGGCGTCGCCGCTCTGCTGGCCTTCGGCCGCGCGGGCGGCAGAAATTTGCGGAAACGCCAGTGTGGCGGCAATCGCCAAGAGCGAGGCATGCGGCAGCAGGCGTGTCGAAACGGTCATGATATCCTCCCCAATCGTGGTCACGTTTTTTATGTACCAACTAGTGCGTTCGTTATCGGTGTGCGCCGTGGGCGTCAAGTTCGACCCAGTTCAGTCGAGCGTAACCCGCACCACCGGACCAACCACAAAGATATAGGCCGCAGCGCCCACCAGCCCGAGCGCGGCGATATAGGCCAGCGCGCCATAAAAACTGCCGGTGGCGCCCACAATGAATCCGATCACCAGCGGAGTGACGATGCCGGCCACATTCGCACACAGGCTGAACAGCCCGCCGGTCACGCCAACCGCTTCGCGCGGCGCAACATCGGTGATCAGTGTCCAGCCCAGATTGACCATACCTTGTCCGAAAAATGCCAGGCTCATGATGGCAATCACCATGTCGTTGCTGTCGGTGAAATTTGCGCCGACCATTGTAGAAGTGAGCAGCAGCCCGGCAATGATCGGCAGCTTGCGGCCCAGCGTTGCTGAACCGGTTCGGCGGATCAGCCAATCCGAAATCTGCCCGCCGACCAGCACGCCGACACTTGCCGCCAGATACGGCAGAGCCGCCGCCCAACCGGATTTCAGAAAATCCATGCCGCGCTCGTCTGCCAGATAGCTGGGAAACCAGGTCAGGAAGAACACCAGCGTGCTGTTTCCGCAAAACTGTCCGATGGACGCGCCCAGCACCTGCCGTTTGCGGATAAGGCGGCCCAACAGCGCCCAGCTGAAAGGCGGCGCCTGCAAGGTGGATAGCCCGCCGCCTGCTTCGATCATGGCCAGTTCGGCAGCGTTGGCACGGCTATCTTGCGGTTCGCGGTAATACAAGAACCACACGCCGGAAAACACCACGCCGATGCCGCCCACCAACCAGAACAGCGACCGCCAGCCCCAGGTAGCCACGATCCAGCCCAGCACCGGGATCAGCAACCCCAGACCGATATACTGGCCCACGGCATAAACACTGTTGGCCCGCGCGCGTTCGCCTTGCGGGAACCAGCTGGCCAGCACCCGGCTGTTGGCTGGAAAGCACGGGCTTTCCGCCAGCCCCAGCGCCAGCCGCGCACCCAGCAGCCCGGCCACGCCGCTGGCCAAGCCATGCAGCGCCGTCGCTGCCGACCACAGGAACAGTGACAGGCCATAGGTGATACGGGTGCCAAATTTATCGAGCACGAAGCCGCCGGGCACCTGTGCCAGCGCGTAGGTCCACGAAAATGCCGAGAAAATCAGCCCCATCACTTCAGGGCCGATATGCAATTCCGCGGTCAATGCCGGTTTGGCAACGCCCAGAACGCTTCGATCCAGATAGTTGAGCATCGTCGCCGCTGAAATCAGCGCGAGGATACCGAACCGGGCGCGTGTCGGTTGCATCAACCCTGCGCCCAGCGGCGAGCCAGATCCTGCACGGCAAGGCCATACCCAGCCACACCGAGCCCGGAAATGATTCCAGTCACCACCTGCGTCATGATCGATTTGCTGCGCCATTCGGCTTCGCGGCGATGGATATTGCTGATGTGCACTTCGATCACCGGGCAATCGACCATCTTCAGCGCATCCAAGATGGGATAGCCGGCATAGGTGAAGGCCGCAGGGTTGATGGCAATACCGATCTGCCCCTTGCGGGCCGACTGCACCCATTCCACCATTTCATGTTCGTTGTTGGTCTGGCGGAAGATGAGTGGAAGATCGCCGGCCGCGGCACGGCAAAGGGCCTCGACATCGGCCAGCGTATCGCGGCCATAAATCTCGGGCTCGCGTTCCCCCAGCAGATTGAGGTTGGGTCCGTTCAAGACGTGGATTGCTGCCGTCATCGTCATCCCCTGCAGGTTGCCATCTGGTTGCCCGCCCCACCTGCCCGCACGTTGGTGCTTTGGGCAAGTCGCAAGACTTGTGGTCTGTCGCCCGCTTGTGTACGAACTGGTTCATATAAAAAGCGAAAGGGAATGGCAATGCGCCGCGTTTCGATGCTGTTGGCCGGGTTTGCTGTCGGCATCTTCCCAGTCTTGGCCCCCGCGCATGCCGATCCTGCTGCCGATTGGCCCACTTATGGCCGCGACAAGGGCGGTCAGCGTCATTCGCCACTCGATCAGATCAATCCGGCCAATGTTGCGCGCCTTGCACCGGCGTGGACTTATCATATGCGCCCTGCCAGCCTCGATGCGGCGCCAGTGGACGCCGCCGCCGTGGCTCAGCGTGCGGCAGAGGCGGCTGGCCCTCCTCCCGGCGGGGCTCCCGGTGGCGGGGCCTTCAGCCGGCAGCGCAGCCGTTTTGCCGGATCGCAGTCCACACCGCTGATCATCGATGGCGTGATGTACACCACCACGCCCTATGGCCGAGTGGTGGCACTGGAACCCGATACGGGGCGCGAAATCTGGACCACGCCGATCCCCGGCCCGGGCCAGCCTTCCTTGCGCGGTGTTGAATATTGGCCGGGTGATGCCGCCACGCCACCGCGGCTGTTTTTCGGCACGCGCGATGGCCGGCTCTATGCACTGGATGCCCGCACCGGGCAGCCGGTTGCCGGGTTCGGCACGGGTGGCGTTATCAACATGAAGACGCCCGAGATAATGAACGGGCTGGAGAGCCGCCAGTATGGCATGACCTCCCCGCCGATCGTCTGGAAAGATCTGGTGATCACCGGATCGGCCGTGCAGGAATTCCCGCCGCGCGGTGCCGCCGGCGACGTGCGCGCCTGGGATGCCCGAACCGGCAAATTGGTGTGGACGTTCCACAGTGTGCCGCGCGCTGGTGAGCCGTATCGCGACACGTGGGGCAAGGATGCGGCGGGCAAGGATGGGGCCGAAGCGCGTTCCGGCACCAATGTCTGGGGCTTCATGACCGTCGATAGCGCGCGCGGCATAGTTTACATGCCGTTCGCAGCGCCCAGTTTCGATCGGTTCGGCGGAGACCGGCCCGGGGACAATCTGTTCAGCACCACCTTGGTTGCTGCCGATGCTGCCACCGGCAAACCGCTGTGGCATTATCAGATTGTCCACCACGATATCTGGGACAATGATCTGCAGGCGCCGCCGTTGCTGTTCGATGTGAAAAAGCGCGGCCGCACCATCCCGGCGGTCGCCGTGGTATCGAAAAACAGCCTGGTGTTCATCTTGGATCGCACCACGGGCAAACCGATCTTCCCGGTGAAGGAACAGCGCTTCCCGGCCAGCAACGTACCCGGCGAAGTCACCTCGCCCACCCAGCCCATTCCGCAGGTGACGCCGCCGCTGGTGCGCACCAGCTTCACGATGGCCGACATTGCCGACGTGACGCCCGAACTGAAAAGCGCCTGCACAGACTGGGTCACCAAGAACAACATGGTTTCTGGCGGACTTTATGTGCCTGTGGGTTTCAACGAGGTGACCATCAGCTTTCCCGGCCTGCAGGGCGGCGCCAACTGGGGCGGCGGCACGCTGGCGGCCGACAAGGGCCTGATCATCGTCAACACGTCTGAACTGGGGCAGGTCACGGCGCTGGTGCCGTCAAAAGGCCCACTGCCGGTGGAGCGCGGCCCGGTGAGTGGCCGGTTTCAGCTGCCCGGCACCAAATTGATGTGCCAACAGCCGCCGTGGGGCCGCCTGTCGGCAATCAATGCGCAAACCGGCAAGATCGCCTGGACCGTGCCGCTGGGCGTGACTGACGAACTGCCCGAAGGCAAGCGCCTGACCGGCCGGCCCAATATCGGCGGGCCGATCAGCACGGCATCGGGCCTGACCTTCATCGGCGCGAGCGACGATGGCCGCTTCCGGGCTTTTGAGAGCGCCACCGGCAAGATGCTGTGGGAGTATAAATTGCCCGCCGCCGCCCATGCCACGCCTGCCACCTATCGCGGCAAGGATGGCCGGCAATATGTGGTGGTGACGGCCACTGGCGGCAGCTTCCTCGACAGTCCGCTGACCAGCGATGTGGTGATGGCGTTTGCCCTGCCGAACTGAGATGGCGCCGATCAGGGCGCGAAATGCGTGCCCAGATAGGCGGCGATGGCGTCATATTCGGCATCGCTGACCTCGGCACCGCGGCCGATCATCTGATCAATGGCCTGTTCCCAAGCAGCGCGGTCTCGGCGTTGCCCGACCACGATGGCAATCGCGTGGCAGGTGCCGCATTTCGCACCGACCAGTTCACGCCCCGGCCCGGCCGGCAGCAACGACAGATCAGGCTTTGCATCCTGTGCGGCCGCCGCGCTGATCGCGGCCGCCAGCACCAGCGGGGCGAAAGGCAGATACTTAATCACGCGCCCGCCTTGTCGCCGACACGCGCGGTGCCGGTTTGGGATTGAGCCGGGCCACCAGCGCCGCCTTTGGCCAGTCCATGGCGCGCGGTTCCAGATCCAGCCACATCAACTGGGGTTTTGCTGGATCAAATTGCGGCCAATTCGCCGCCGGCGCGTCGCCGCGGGCAAAGCGCACCAGCATGTCCGACATCTGATCGGCCAGCGCCCGGTCCGCCGCCGTCCATACCCGCGTGGTGCGGAACATGTTCAGGCTGTCCAGAGTCTGGAACCAGTATGGCACGTCACCGGTGTGATAGGCGCCGGCCGTGGCCGCATCATGATCGGCAAAACGGATGCCCGATGCATAGGGTTGGCGGCGTGCAAACTGCCAGACATAGGCTGGGCTGCCGGCATTCGCCTGAGCGGTGGCCCAGCCCATCACCTGCTGTCCAATGCTCATGTCGCGTTGCAGATCGTTGAGCGAGCGATAGAGATCGGCTTCGGTCTTGGGGGCATAGCTGTCCAGCACAGCATCAGCCTGCTTGCCAAAGCGGGCGCGCACAGCCGCCTGGAACTGGGCCTTGGTCTTCACCTGGCCCAGACTGGCAAAGGCTTCGTCGTTGGTGAAACCGATGAGCACCGGCACCTTGCTCTGCGCGCCGGCAGCATAGGTCGCCTTGGCATCGCCGGTCAGCACATGGCCATCGGCCACCAGCGCGTCGCGCGGCACGCCAGCAGCGCCGGCCAGCACGCGATCACCGGGCAAGTCGCGCATGGCGTCGATGCCATCTGCCCCCAGTGCTTTCTGCAAAGCCACCCCCTGGGCCTCTGCTTCGGGAAGCGGCACCGCGCCGCGCGGGCGCATCGGGCTGCCGCTCATGCCCACCACGCGGTGGAACAGGCCCTTGGCCAGCGGCGACATCTGCAGCGTGCCGACCGACATCGATCCCGCTGACTGGCCAGTGATGGTCACACTGCCGGGATTGCCGCCAAAGGCCGCAATGTTGCGCTGAACCCACTGGAGGCCGGCGATCTGGTCCATCAGACCATAATTGCCGCTGTGGCCGCCGCCTTCGCGGGTGAGTTCCGGGTGGGCGAGGAAACCGAGCGGCCCAACGCGATAGGCGATGTTGACCTGCACAACGCCTTTCTTCGCAAGATTGGCCCCGGAATAATTGGCCATCGAAGTGGAGCCGACGCTGAACGCCCCACCATAGATCCACACGACAACCGGCCAGCCGCCGGGCGGCGGCGCGCCGGGCGGCGTCCAGATGTTGAGATAGAGGCAGTCTTCCGACACAGCCTCGTTGCCGAAATAATGGTTCATGGTGCGGCCGCGGCCGGACTGCAGGCACATTGGCGCGGCCTGCGTGGCGTCGCGCACGCCCGGCCACTGCGCTGCCGGCTGCGGCGCCTTCCAGCGCAATTCGCGCACTGGCGGCGCGGCGAAGGGCACACCCATATAGGCCTGCACGCCGCCATCAATGGTGCGTCCCGCAAGGCGGCCTGTGTCGACCGATACCTGTTGCGCCGCAGCCGGGGCAGCGGCGAGCAGCAGGGCAAAAGCGATGCGGGCAACGCGTGTCATTTTTGGCCTCCAAGGGTGGCATGGAAGAAATCGAAAGTGGCGTTGACCGCCGTCATGGTGGCGGTGTGGGTGGTCGCCGCGTCCTTGCCGATAAAGCTATGGTCCACATCCGGAATGTAAATCGACTGCACCGGCACGCCGTTTGCCTTCAGGCCGGCTTCTGCGATCCGTGACTGCTCCACTGGCACGGTGCGGTCGTTAATGCCGTGGATCAGAAGGAATGGCGGATCGTTGCGGCTGAAATAATGCGCCGGGCTGGCGTTTGCCACGCGGGATGGCGGGCATGTGGCTGGCATACAGCGCAGCAACTGATTTTCAGCTGCCGGCGCGCCGGGCTGCGCCTGCCGCGCAAGGATCGGCGCGAAATCGAACACGCCGTACCAGATGGCGGCGGCCTGCACGCAGGTGTCGCCCGCCGGCTGTCCCGTTTTGGCATCCAGGCTGGCATCGCGGCAAGACGTGGCCGCCAGTGCTGCCAGATGCCCCCCCGCCGAACCGCCCCACAGCGCGATGCGGGTGGGATCGATGCCGTATTTGCCGGCATTGGCTTTCAAATGACGGATGGCGGCGCGCAGATCCTGCAATTGCGCCGGGTGCGGCGCTTCGCCGGCCAGCCGATACTCCAGACTGACCGTCACAAAACCTTCGCTGGCCAGGCCTGCCAATGCAGAGGGGAAATTGCTGATGGCACCGGCTGCCCGCGTGTGTCCTGCCACCCAGCCGCCGCCGTGAACATAGATCACCAACGGCTTGGGCGCCGCTCCGGCCACCCGGTACAGATCAAGCCGCAGCGGCCGAAAGCCGTTTACAGTGGAAAAAATGACATCGGCCTGCGCCGTGACGCCGCCGGGAAACGCCAGCGCCCGATCCGGCATCGGATCTCCCTGTGCCGGACCGCCGCCAACGGTTGGCAGGTCGCGCGGCCCCGATGGTTGCTGTGCACAGGCAGCGCCGGCCAGACCAAAGGCGATGCCGATGGCGGTTGCAAGCCGTGTCGCGGCCATGTTCCACCCTCCCCAGGATAGTTATATTAACCAGTTCGTCCATAACCGCTTCGCCTGTGATCGGCAAGGCATGTCCACCCACCTGCGAAACGTCGTTCAGCTACGGCGCACGGCCTCCAGCATCGTGTGCACGATGGCGGCGCGGCGGCGCGCGATCACCTCTGGATTGGCCATGTCCAGCCCAAAGATCGTGCGGATCGTATAGCGGTTAGACACGACATAGAAGCACAGCGACGACACCTGCAGATGCAGTTCCAACGGGTCCAGACCGTCGCGGAACGTGCCTTCGGCCATCCCCTTGTCGATAATGGCTTGCATCGATGCCACCACACGGCGGTTGCGCTCGCTGATGCCTTCCACCCCACCCAGATGCTCGGCGTGGTGAATATTCTCGTTCATCACCAGCCGCACGAATTCGGGGTGAGCAAGGTGATAATCCAGCGTATGTTCGACATGGGCGCGCAGCGCTTCCAGCGCCGGCATTTCCTCGAAATGCCGGTCTGCCTCGGCTTCGCGGATGCCGCCATAGGATTGCTCCAGCACGGCGCGATAAAGCTCTTCCTTGCTGCCAAAGTAATAATAGATCATCCGCTTGGAACTGCGGGTCTTTTCGGCGATTTCGTCAATGCGCGCGCCGGCCAGTCCCTTGGCGGAAAATTCGGTGGCAGCCACGCGCAGGATATCAGCGCGCGTGGCATCGGCGTCATGCAGGCGGCCATTCTTGGCTGCAGCGTCGGTCACGCGGGGGCACCTTTCGTGCAAGTTTCCCCGTGGTTAGCGGCAAGTAACCGCCGCGCGCAAGGGGCTGTTCATCTGCGCTCGGTATCGATCTCCGCATAGGTTGCCGCTGGATAGCGTTCGCCGATTACCGCGCCGCCGGCAAAAATCGCCTCCGCCGCGGCCAGCAGGGCATCGTCCAGCGTCAGATCAGCCGCCGCCAGATTGTCGGTGGCATGGCGCAGCTTGGTCGTGCCGGGAATGGCGAGCACATGGCTGCCGCGCGCCAGCACCCAGCCCAGGCACAATTGCGCCGGCGTGCAGCCGACTTCGGCCGCCAACACAGCCAACTTCCCAGCCAGCCGCGCATTGTGCTGCCGCGCCTCACCCTGAAAGCGCGGCATGCCGGCCCGGATATCGCCGCGTTCGAAGGCGCTGTCCGCATCCACCGCGCCCGACAAGAACCCGCGGCCCAGCGGACTGAACGCCACGAACGCCGCGCCAATATCAGCACATGTTTCGAGCACACCCAGTTCCGCCTCGCGGCTCCACAGCGAATATTCGCTCTGCACGGCCGCGATGGGATGCACGGCGTGCGCCGCGCGCAACGTGGCAGCCGAAACTTCCGACAAGCCGATCATCCGCACCTTGCCGGCCTGCACCAGGGCAGCCATCGCCCCCACCGTCTCTTCGATCGGCACGGCAAAATCCCGGCGATGCAGATACAGCAGGTCGATCACATCGGTCTTCAGCCGCTGCAGCGATGCCTCCACCGTGGCCATGATGGTCGCAGGCCGGCCATCGATGACGCGCTTTCCATCCACCCCGGCCATGCCGCACTTGCTGGCCAGCAGATATTCGCTGCGTCGTCCCGCTAACGTTTCGCCAATTAGCGTTTCGTTGCCGCCAAAGCCATACAGCGCGGCCGTATCCAGAAAATCATAACCGGCATCGAGCGCGGCGTGCAGCAACCGCGCCCCCTCCGCCCGATCTGGCGGCGTGCCATAGGCGTGGGAGAGGTTCATGCACCCCAGTCCCACCGGGCGGACGCTGCGGCCACCAATCGTGCGAACCATCATCCCAGTTGCTGCTCCAGTGCGTGCAAGGTGCGATAGCATGGCAACACCTGCGCCACCGAGGCATTGGGCTCGCGGCCTTCGCGGATGGCCGCAACGAATTCCCGATCCTGCAATTCGATGCCGTTCATCGATACGTCCACACCGCTCACATCGATCTTTTCATCCTTGCCGGTGAACAGATCATCATACCGCGCCAGATAGGTGCCGGTGGTCCCGATATAACGGAAAAACGTCCCCAATGGCCCGTCGTTGTTGAAGCTGAGCGAGAGGGTGCAGATCGCGCCACCCGCTGATTTCAGCTGGATGGACATATCCATGGCGATGCCGAGCTCCGGGTGCAGCGGCCCGGCCAGCACATTGGCCGCCACCACCGCTTCGCCGGTCTGATAGGCGAACAGATCAACCGTGTGGGCGGCGTGGTGCCACAACAGATGATCGGTCCAGCTGCGTGCTTGGCCCTTGGCATTCATGTTCTGGCGGCGAAAGAAATAGGTCTGCACGTCCATTTGCTGGATGGCGAATTCGCCCGCCGTGATGCGCTGGCGCACCCATTGGTGGCTGGGGTTAAATCGGCGGGTGTGACCCACCATGCAGACCAGCCCGGTGTGCTGCTGCATCGCGGCAACCGCTTCGGCATCGGCCAAGCTGTCGGCCAACGGGATCTCGACTTGCACATGCTTGCCTGCCGCCATGCACTGCAGCGCCTGCGCCGCATGCATCTGGGTGGGGGTGCACAGGATGACGGCATCGACATCGTCCCGCGCCAGGCTGTCGGCCAGATCGGTGCAAGCGTGGCCAATGCCATAGGTTGCTGCAATGGCCTGTGTCGGCTCCAGCCGCCGGCCCACCAGCGAGGTGACACTGACACCGTCAATCAGTTTCAGCGCATCCAGATGCTTTTCGCCAAAGGCGCCAGCACCGGCAAGCGCGATACGAAGGGGTTTCACACTCATGTTACAGGCTCCAGAACGATATGGCCCACGGCGGTGTTCGATGCCGGCACGTGATAATGGCGGTGCAGCGCCCGCGTGGCGGGGCCCATCGCGCCGCGCATGATCAGCCACATCACCATTTCAATGCCTTCGCTGCCGGTTTCGCGCAGATATTCGATGTGCGGAATGCGACGCAGATGGTCGCTGTCGCCCACCATCCCGTCCAGAAAGCGATTGTCCCATTCGCGGTTGATCAGGCCGGCGCGCGGGCCCTGAATCTGATGGCTCATACCGCCGGTGCCCCACACCTGCACGTTCAGATCTTCCGGGAAACTGGCCACGGCACGGGCAATCGCCTCCCCCAGCGCCCAGCAGCGGTTGCCCGTTGGCGGCGGATAGGTGACGACGTTCACCGCCAGCGGAATCACCTTGGCCGGCCATTCCGGCAAAGCCCCGAAACAAGCGGACAATGGCACGGTCAGGCCGTGATCCACGTCCATCTCGTTGATGATCGTCATGTCGAATTCGTCCAGAATCAGGCTTTGGGCGATGTGCCATGCCAGTTCGGGGTGGCCGATCACATCGGGCACCGGCCGCGGCCCCCAACCTTCGTCCGCCGGCTTGAACCGCTCGCCGCAGCCGATGGCAAAGGTCGGGATGATCTTCATGTCGAATGCCGACGCGTGATCATTGTACACCAGAATGATCACGTCGGGTTTCGTCTGCGCCAGCCACTGGCGCGTCCAGTCATATCCGGCAAACACCCGCTGCCAATAGGGTTCATCCGTCTTGCCCAGATCCATGGCGACGCCGATCGCGGGCACATGGCTGGTGGCCAATCCGTTGGTGATGCGTGCCATGATTCAGTTCCCTTCCCGGATCGACCGCACGCCCTGCGGGGAACGCCCACCGGCCAGCATCATCGCCTGATAATCCGCCACGCTCATCCCCGTCATCGTGCTCACGGCCTGGACGAACGACAGGCCATCGGTGGAAAAAACCTTGGCCAGGAAATAGATGTTGCCGCCAAGATCCAGCAGCCGATTGTAATCGCGCGCCAGCACGGCTGCCCGTTGATCGTCGGTCAATGGCCAGTCGGCCAGGTAGGCGGCCTCATCGGCTTTCCAGCGCGCCCGGTTTTCGGGCTTCATCAGGCTCATACAGAACTGGTTGAGATGATAGCCCTTGCGCGCCCGCGCCGCCGTATAGACGCGGGTGCCGGGGATATCGTCGAATTCGGCCAGATACTGGTGAATATCCGTCATCACAGGCCGCGCTCCTTCAATTTTTCATCCAGGCGCGGGAACACCCGGCGACTGTTGTGCTCGAATATCGCGGCGCGCGCATCATCGCTGATCGGCAGCGCATCGACATAGCGTTTGGTGTCGTCAAAATATTGCCCGGTTGTGGGATCGATGCCGCGCACCGCGCCCACCATTTCGCTGCCGAACAGGATGTTTTTCGGGTCGATCACCTCAGCCAGCAAATTCACCCCCGGCTGGTGATAGACG
Source organism: Sphingomonadales bacterium (assembly GCA_027486275.1). The sequence continues at coordinate 21,039 of JAIXPM010000189.1, forward strand.
CAGGTGTCGAAAAACACGTTATTCATCAGATGGCCTGACAGATCGGGCTTTTTCAGCATGTCGGCCAGCCCGCGATAACGTCCCCAATGATAGGGCACCGCGCCGCCGCCATGCGGGATGATGAAGCGCAAGGTGGGGAAACGGCTGAACAGATCGCCTTCCAGCAATTGCATGAACGCGATGGTATCGGCAGCGATATAATAAGCGCCGGTGGCGTGCATGGCGGGATTGCAGCTGCCCGAAACATGGATCATCGCCGGCACATCCAGTTCCACCATCGCTTCATAAAACGGGAACCAGAACGGATCGGTGAGCGGCGGCGAACGGAAATGGCCGCCGCCGGGATCAGGATTGAGATTGCAGCCGATGAAGCCAAGTTCAGTAACGCAGCGTTTCAGTTCGGTGATGGCGCTGGACAGATCAGCCTCTGGCGATTGCGGCAGCATGCACACGCCGGCGAACACATCAGGATACAGGCCAACAACGCGCGCAATCAGATCATTGCAGGCCCGCGCCCACGGCACTGCCACCGATTGATCGCCCACATGGGGAGCCATGGCACTGGCGCGCGGCGAAAAGATCGTCATGTCCGCCCCGCGCTCGCGGATCAGGCGCAGCTGGTTCTTGTCGATGGTCTCCCGAATCTCGTCGTCGCTGATCGCGGGATAGGCCGGGGTCGCCGTCCCAGCCTTGTGAGCGGCCTTTTGCGCCTCGCGCCAGGCATCATGCGCCGCCGGCGCCGTGGTGTAATGGCCGTGGCAATCGATTACCAATGGCTGCCTTGTCATGCGGGATTCCTTTTGTTGCCCAGCGCGTCATCGATGGCCGCCAGCCGTGTATCCGCATCCAGATCAGGGGCAATGCCCATGCGCCCCAACCGATCCTGCCAGCCTTGCGTGATGCTTGCCATCGCCGGTGGCACGCCCAGTGCCAACAGCGTGGTGGCCACCTCGGCCATTTCCTCGGCGCGGCGGCCGCCATGGCTGGTCATGCGTTCCAACCGATAGGCGATATCTGCCGGCCAACCCGGCCCCAATGAGGCCAAGACTTCATCCAGCACGCCGGCGCGCCGGGCCGCTACCGCACATTCGGCTGCCAGCGCCTCCATGCCCTTCACCATCACCGAACGGATCATCTTGATGGCGCTGGCCTGCCCTGTCTGGCTGCCGACAATCTTCACATTGCCGAACCCCAGCGCAGTCAGCGCTGCCGCTGCCGGGCCAGACAGCAGCAGCGGGGTCGCGCGCCGGCCAGGATGCACAGGTGCCATCACCGCGACATCGACATGCTGGCCGCCGGCTGCCGCAATCGCAGCGGCCGCTGCCAATTTGGTGGCCGGAGCAACGCTGTTCATGTCCAGATACAATGCGCCCGGGGCCAGAAATGGCGCAGCCGAGCGTGCGGACACCAAAGCTTGCCCGGCCGTCACCAGCGAAACCACGATGTCACCGCCGGTCACTGCCGTGCCCACGCCGTCCGCGCCTGTGACACGATTGGCAGCATAATCGGCCGCCTTTTGGGCCCGCTGGCCGGGATCATTGGACTTGATGTCGAACGCGGTCGCTGCCCAGGGCGCGCCATCGCCGGCAAAGGCCATGGCAGCCTCGCCAAAGCCAATAAGGCGCACATCAATCAGACCGTTCATGGAGCGGCGGTACCGGACGCCGCCAAGTGAGCAAATAGGTTGTGACGCGCCGCTATTCGGAAAACGGAAGTGACGCTACAGATGCCGGGCCTGCAACCCGTGCCAGTTCCGCCAGAAAGCGCCGTTGCACCGGGCTGGGCCGCCAGCCTTCACGCAGCACCACGCCAATGCGACGGGGGATCAATGGCAGATCTGTTTCCAGCGCCACCAACAGCCCCGCATCAAGTTCGACCCGCACCTGATCGGGCGACAACAAGGTGAGGCAATCACTGGCCGACAGCAGTTCGCGGATGGTCATCACCGAACCGCAGGCCACTGGTGCTGGCGGCGGCGCGGTCGCAAATAGCGTATGCCATTGCGCTGCCAAGGGGGAACCGTCGCGCCCGATGATCCATGGATATTGCGCCAGATCCAGCGCGGTGCTGGCACGGCCAGCCAGCGGATGATCTGCTCTGGCGATCACGGCCAATCGGTCCTCGATCAACGGCCATTGCACCAGATCGGGCAGCGACGGTTCGCGCAGTGCGCCAATCATCAAATCGATGGCGCCGTCTCGCAAAGGCTCCACCAGATCGGTCCACGCACCCTCAACCACATCCACCTTGATGCCGGGAAAGGCGGGCAGCACGCGGGCCAGCGCCGCCGGCAACAGGCGCGCCCGTGACAGCGGCATGGCCCCCACCACCAGACGCACCGATGCGTCGGAAGGCAACAGCGTCTCCAGCCCGGCCGCAAGTTCGGCGGCGGCCAGACGAAACTGCCGTGCCAACGCCCGCCCGGCGGCGGTGAGCGCCACGCCGCGCCCGCGTCGTTCTGCAATGGCCCCGCCGGCCAGTCGTTCCAGTTCGCCTACGGCCCGGTGCAGCGCCGGCTGCGAAAGGCCCAGTATCGCTGCGGCGGCGACATAACTGCCGGCATCGGCCAGCGTGATGAAGGCGCGCATCTGCGCCATCGAAAGATGGTTCACCGGGTTGAAACCCCGCCGGCCTGAACGCGCCAACGCCGTGGCCAGCCGCTGTTCCGCCGCCATGATGCGCTGCACCAGCGCCGACCCGGCTGGTGTCGGAACCATGCCGCCGGGATGACGATCGAACAGGCGCAACCCCAGTCGACGTTCCAGTTGCGCCAGACCCTGCGCCAGGGCCGGCTGGCTGATGCCGATGCGCGTCGCCGCCGCGCTCATGCCACCAGCCGCCGCCACAATCGGCAGCGCGCGCACATGGCGCAGGTTCAGCTGATACAAAAGCTCCACCATCAGACTTAACCATGCCTTATGGACAATTTGCAATTCCGTCTTTGCCGCCGCCACCAGTTGCGGCAGCCGGATCGCCAAAGCGGGGAGTCAGTTATGGCCGGAATTGTAGTTCAAAATATCGAACGGGCAGATGCCGCCGTTATCGACGGCCTTGCCGCCGCCGGTGTCGCCACCGTCCACGAAGCGCAAGGCCGCACCGGTCTACTGGGCGCCCGCCTCCGCCCGATTTACCCCGGCAGTCGCATTGCCGGCAGTGCGGTCACAATCTCCGCACCGCCGGGAGACAATTGGATGCTGCACGTTGCAATCGAACAATTGCAGGCCGGCGACATCCTGGTGCTTGCACCCACATCTCCCTGTGAAGACGGCTATTTCGGTGATCTGTTGGCCACATCGGCACAGGCCCGTGGTTGCCGGGGGCTTGTGATCGATGCCGGTGTGCGTGACGTTCGTGACCTGCAGGAAATGGGCTTTCCGGTGTGGTCGCGCGCCATTTTTGCCCAAGGCACGATCAAGGCCACACTGGGCAGCGTCAACGTGCCGATCGTTTGTGCCGGCGCATTGATCCAGGCAGGCGATGTGATCGTCGCTGACGAGGACGGCGTCTGCGTCGTCCCGCGCGCCGATGCCGCCGCCGTGCTGCTCAAGGCACAGGCGCGCGAAGCCGCCGAAGCCGGCAAGCGCGCCCGGCTGGCCGCCGGCGAACTCGGTCTCGATATCTATGCAATGCGCGACAAGCTTGCGGAGATGGGCCTGAAATATGTCTGACCCTGTGCCCTGCCTCTGGATGCGTGGCGGCACTTCCAAGGGCGGCTATTTTCTGGCTGCAGATCTGCCGGCCGATCCGGCTGCCCGCGATGCGCTGCTGCTGCGGGTGATGGGTTCGCCCGATCCGCGCCAGATCGACGGGATGGGCGGCGCAGATCCGCTCACGTCAAAGGTGGCGGTGGTGCGCCGGTCAGACAGGCCAGGCATCGATGTCGATTATCTGTTCCTGCAGGTGTTCGTTGATCAGGCCATCGTCAGCGATGGTCAAAATTGCGGCAACATTCTTGCCGGAGTTGGCCCGTTTGCCATTGAGCGCGGGCTGGTGGCAGCGAACGCAGACGTCACGCCGGTTGCGATCTTCATGGAAAATACTGGTCAGGTGGCCGTGGCGCAGGTGCAGACACCCGGCGGCCGCGTGACCTACAGCGGCGATGCTGCCATCGATGGCGTGCCCGGCACCGCCGCGCCCATCGCGTTGATGTTCCGCGACACCGCGGGCTCCACGTGCGGCACGCTGCTGCCGACTGGCAATCTGGTCGATCACGTGGCCGGCACCAAGGTCACGCTGATCGACAACGGCATGCCCTGCATCATCATTCTGGCCGAAGATATGGGCATCACCGGTCACGAAAGCCGGGAAGCGCTGGACGCAAACACCGGACTGAAGACCCGGCTGGAAGCGATCCGGCTGGCAGCGGGGCCCTTGATGAACCTGGGTGACGTTACAGAGAAATCGGTACCGAAAATGATGTTGGTGGCGCCGCCGGCGGCGGGGGGCAGTCTCGCTGTGCGCAGTTTCATCCCGCACCGCTGCCACGCCGGCATTGGTGTTCTGGGTGCTGTCAGTGTCGCTACGGCCGCATTGCTGCCGGGCAGTCCTGCTGCTGCCGTGGCCAATCTACCGGCCGGTTCGATCAAGACGATCGTGATCGAACATCCCACCGGGGTGACGGAGTGTGTCGTCACCGTGGACGATGCAGGCCAAGTGGTGGAAGCTGGCATGTTGCGCACGGCAAGGCTGCTGATGGATGGAAAGGTGTTTGCATGAACGCACGGGTGAAAAGCTGGACCGACGCGCCGTCCGTGCCGCGCTTTGTGCCGCCGCCAGGCGCGGTGGATGCGCATTGCCACGTGTTCGGACCGATGGCGCAGTTTCCGTTCAGTGCAAAAGCCAAATATCTGCCTGAAGATGCCGGTCCTGAAATGTTGTTTGCGCTGCGCGACCGGCTGGGCTTGTCGCGCAATGTGATCGTACAGGCCAGTTGCCACGGGACCGACAATGCCGCCACGCTTCACGCCATCGCCGCATCAGGCGGCCGTGCGCGCGGCGTGGCGGTTGTGGACCCAGACATCGATGACAAGGAACTCGATGCTTTGCACGCCGGCGGTATCCGCGGCATCCGCTTCAATTTCCTCAAGCGCCTTGTTGATGATGCGCCCAAAGACAAGTTTCTCGCGGTGGCGCAGCGCATTGCACGGCTGGGCTGGCATGTTGTCGTCTATTTCGAGGCGGATATTCTTACCGAACTGCGCCCGTTTCTGGATGCGCTGCCGGTCCCCATCGTCATTGATCACATGGGCCGGCCAGATGTCAGGCAGGGGCCGCATGGCGCCGATATGACGGCACTGCGGGCGCTGCTCGACAGTCGCGACGATATCTGGGTGAAGGTGACCTGCCCTGACCGGCTCGATACGCAGCCCTGGGATGATTTCGTCCGCACCGTGGCGCCGCTGGTGGCGGATTATCCGGCCCGCGTTCTGTGGGGCACCGATTGGCCGCATCCAAATATGGAACATGCCATTCCCGACGACGGCGCGCTTGTTGACATGATCCCCCGTATCGCCCCGACGCCCGCCCTGCAACAGTCGTTACTGATAAACAATCCCATGCGGCTTTACTGGCCGAACGAAGACGTTTGAACAGTCGCAGGCGTGATGAGGAGACTTGTGCGCTGCCTCGTGTGAACCATCTGGCAGATCACCAATTCAATGCGCCAACCCGCCGTGAAATGCGGCAGTTGAGCCTCTTGCTATGGGTCAGGAGCACCTATGTTACGCATCGGAGGCACTATCCGCTTCCTTACTTGATGCGCTTACGTTTTTATCGAGCAGGCTTTAACAACGAATCTGAGAGGTTTCGTATGTAGGCTCACCTTCATCGCCAACATCTCATTTTCTCGCATTGGGCTGGGGTCTTCCCCCAACCCTGGTGGCATCACGCCAACCACCAGCCATCAAAACGATGGACCCTACTTTTCTATCGTACCAATCTGGGGCGAACGTCACCGGTAGGGCGGCGCGGGCATCAAGCAGCGCCATGGGGCGCAGGAAACTGCCAACGTGATCGGCACGAAACGGCGGCTTGTCGGACACTGACGGTTCTTCCCAATAGCAGATCTGCACATTGCCACTTTAGTATGTTCTGCATATGAAGTCGGCTAGTGGGAAGCGGCGTGAAGGCAGGGAAGGGCGAACAATTGGCAACGGAACTTGGTGATCTGAACGCCATTTTGGGGTTCCATTTCAGGCCGGCCTCCAGCCGTGTCTGCCGGAAGGCGAAGATGCTGTCCGATGCAAGCAGCGTCAAGCAGGCCCAGGTGAGAATATCTGCGCATGAAGCATGGCTGCGGGCGCGTTACACCAGGGCCGAATTTGGGCAACTGATCGGCCTGCTGTCGCGCATTCATTCACCACAATGACCGATCCCCGCACCTTGCTCGATACAGCGCCGATGAGGCCGGCGCAAATCGTCGCGATTGCCGTCACCGTCGGGCTCAACGCCATCGATGGCTTCGACGTGTTGTCGATCAGCTTTGCGTCGCCCCTCATCGCCCGCGACTGGGGCGTGGACCGCGCCTCGCTGGGTGCTATTTTGTCGATGGAACTCATCGGGATGGCTTTGGGCTCGTTGATGCTTGGTGGGGTGGCCGATCGCCATGGCCGCCGGCCCACGATCATTGGTTGCCTGGCTGTGATGGCCGCCGGCATGGCGGGTGCTGCAACGGCCGGCTCGATTGGCGCGCTGGCCGGTTGGCGACTGCTCACCGGGCTGGGGATCGGCGGGATGCTGGCCGCCATTAATGCCATGGCCGCCGAACTGTCCAATGACCGTTGGCGCGCCTTGTCGTTATCATTGATGGTCATCGGTTACCCGCTGGGGGCCATCATCGGCGGATTAGCGGCCATCATGTTGCTCGGCAGTGGCGATTGGCGGCCAGTGTTTGTTTTCGGGGCAGCGATCACCCTGCTTTTCGTGCCGCTGGTCTGGTGGACATTACCCGAATCGCCGGCGTTTCTGGCGATGCGACAGCCGAGCGGCGCACTGCATCGGCTCAATCATTCGCTGGCGCGCCTTGGGCATGGTGCAGTCAGCGCGCTGCCGGAGCTTGTTGCTACTGCGCCGCGCGCCACGTTGAGTGATTTGCTAGCGCCGCAGCTGCGCCGCACAACGCTACTTATCACAGCGGCCTATTTCGCGCACATCGTCACTTTCTATTTCATCCTGAAATGGATCCCAAAGATCGTAGTGGACATGGGCTTTGCCGCGACTGCGGCGGGTGGAGTTCTGGTCTGGGCCAACGTCGGCGGCGCCGCCGGCGGTGCGGTTTTTGGCCTGTGCGCTCAGCGGCTCGGGCTCAAGCGCCTGACGATTGCAGTACTGGCGGGATCGGCCTCCATGGTGATGGTCTTTGGTCGCGGCCAGAGCGATCTGGCGCGGCTGGCTCTGGTTGCGGCCGCTGCCGGCTTCTTCACCAACGCCGGGGTCGCTGGGCTGTATTCGCTTTTTGCGCAGGCCTTCCCAACGTCGCTGCGCGCTACCGGCACCGGTTTTGCCGTCGGTGTCGGCCGCGGCGGTGCGGCGCTGGCACCTTGGTTGGCTGGCCTGCTGTTTCAGGCCGGCCTCGATCTGCAACCGGTAGCGATCATAATGGCGACAGGATCGATCGTCGGCGTTTCCGCCCTGCTGCTCCTGCGGCTGCGCGTCAGCGCACTCTAGGTTGATCAGCCTTCTGTCGGCGTCACGGTGCGCTGTGCATCAGCGGCGAACGATGATGCGCCTGGCATGGCCATTAATCCGAGATAAGATCGGGTTCGGCCGGCACCGGATCGCAGATTCATACACAGACTTAGGGGAACCGTTCGACGACGGGATAGGTCTCCGCTCTGATGCGCGGTCGAGCCTTTCGGTCTTTAATGGCATTTCCGAGGCCACGCCATCCGGCCCGATCAGAAAGCCGTGAAAACGACATCGCGAATTTTCGCCTTCCTTGATGCCCACCGAGAATGGGGCAGCATCCGGTGCAGGCACGGATTGCGCAGCACAACAATGCTGCAATCCAGCTAGCGCTAAACAACGATTTATTCGCCGCAAATCGTCCGCCCCATGGGCCTGCGATCGACTTCATTGTCCCAAGCGGCAACATACCAACGGTTACTGACCCAGGTAACCGGCAGCTTGTGCATCATGGTCCAAGGCGTTCAGCTTACTCGCTATCGACCGAAGCAGTGGCCGTGAGATCAGCGCGCAGCGTGCGCGCGCCGGCAAAATAGTGAAAGGCCGCCCAGATGTTGGCCAGCCCGATGATAACCAGCGCATAGCGCAGCGATTCATTGCCATAGCTGGGACCCAGCGCATCGCTGAGGATGCCGGTGACAAACGGCCCCATGCCAAGGCCAATGAGGGTCTGCACAAACAGCAACACCGAAGCGGCAACTGCGCGCATCCGCAGGGTCACCAATCCCTGCGTCATGGCGAACGACGGCCCAAAGAACACCGATGCCAGTACGACCATGACGGCGAAACTGGGCGCCACCACCGCCATGTCTGCCGACAGATAGGCTAGGAACTGGAAGGGCACCATCACCAGCGTGGCGATGCCGGGCACCCACAGATACCAGCGTTTGTCGTCGAACCGAACGCTCAGCCGGTCTGCCAGAACGCCGCCGAGCAGAGTGCCGATGGTGGCGATGCCGGCAAATAACGCCAGCCAGCTTCCTGCTTCAGAGGCCGACATTGCGTGGCTGCGGATGAAGAATGGCGCGTTCCAGGTGCTGCCGCCATACCAGACGGCGGAATGCAGGGCGGCCGCCAGGCTGAGGTGCCGGAAACTTGGCTTCTTCCACAGAAAAGACAGAACATCGCGAATTGGCGGCGTTGTGCTTGTTGCTGCGCGCGAGATGGCCGCGGCGCCGTCGGCACCGCCGCGAGCGGGCTCGCGCATGGTGAACAGCACAAGCAACCCGATGATAATCCCTGGGACGCCTGCCAATATGAAGGTCATCCGCCAGCCGACGAGATCACTGCCCCAGCCGCCGAGCAGGCTACCGAGCGAAACGCCTATGGGCACGCCCAGCGCATAGATCGAAAGCGCGGTCGCGCGTTCCTTGGTTGGGAAATAATCAGCAATTAGCGAGTGCGACGGCGGGCTGCCGCCTGCTTCGCCCACGGCGGTACCAACGCGCGCCAGCAACAATGTGACAAAGCCGGTGGCCAGCCCGCAAAGCGCGGTCATAACACTCCAGACAATCAGTGCCGCCGAAAGCACTTTGGTACGGCTGGTGCGGTCAGCCAGTGCAGCGATGGGAATGCCGAGCGTTGCATAAAACAACGCAAAGGCGATCCCACCGAGAAAGCCGAGCTGCGTGTCACTGAGGTTGAATTCGCCTTTGATCGGCTGGATTAAGATGCCCATGATCGTGCGATCAACCACGTTGATAACATAGCCGAACACCAGCACCGCCAGTACATAGTGGCGATACCCCAGCCGCAGCCGCGGCGCTGTATCGGAGCGTGCCATGTTTTCGCTATTGGCCGTCATCGATCAGCACCCCTCCGCTTCGCATTGGCTGCACCTGGCGCCGATACTGGCCGAGATAGCCGCCTGCCGGGTTGAGTGCCATTGGAGGATTGCGGAGCCGACGCTCAGCGAGGATCTCAGCGCCCACCAACAAGTCGATGCGCTTGGCGTCCACATCAATTTCGATCTCATCGCCATCCTCAACAAGCCCAAGCGGGCCACCAGCGGCGGCCTCCGGTGAAATCTCGCCAATCACAAGCCCCTTGTTGACCAGGCCCGACAATTGCCCGTCGGAAACAACCGCGACGCTGTTGGCCAGCCCTTTGTTGTAGAGGGTGAACACCACAGTGGAAACCGCGCCGCCCATCGCCGGGCCACCGACAAGGCCCATACCACGCACCACCAGCACGTCGCCGGCCTTGACTGTGCCGGCATTGATCGCCGCCATGGCCTCCGCCGGTGCTTCGTGAACCACAGCGCGGCCGCGAAACTGCATTGGCCGGCCTGGGTCGCGTGCACCGATCTTGATGATACCGCTTTCGGGCGCCAGCGAGCCGCGGACGATGACGATCGCCGGCTTATCAGAAAAGGCCGCATCCAGGGGGCGGATCACGTCGTCGTCGCCGATTTCAGCGTCGGCAAGTTCTTCGGCTAGTGACCGGCCGGACGCAACTGTTACGCCGGTATCGAGCAGGGGCGCTACCCGTTTCATGACGCTGCGCGCGCCGCCGGCGGCTTCGAGTTGCTCGATCGAATGATCGCCATTGGGTCGCACGGCCGTCAGCATCGGCACGGTGGCGCCCAGTTCATCAACAAGCGCCCAGACGTCGATATCGACCCCAGATTCAGTTGCGACCGCCTGCAAATGCCGGATACAGTTGATCGACCCAGACACCGCAAGCAGGGTGGCAACCGCGTTTCGGAAGGCCGCGGGTGTAAGGATTTGGCGCGGCGTGCGCCCGGCCAGCACCATTTCCACAATGCGCGTGCCGGCGGCGGCGGCATCGGCGAACATCTTGGGGCTGTTGGCCAGAACGGGGGCAGCGCCGGCAATCGTCATCCCCAGCGCTTCGCAGACAATGTGCATCGAATTGGCGGTGCCCATTCCCGAGCACACGCCGGGGCCGCGAATGGCATTCTCAGTCATGGCGTGAAGGTCATCCACCTTGACCACGCCCGAGGCGACGCCGGCTGATTTCAGAAACACGTCTTCGATATCGACATGTTGGCCATCCAACATGCCGCTGCCCTGATAGCCGCCGATCACCAGCAGGGTGGGAATATTGAGCCGGCCCGCCGCCATCAGATGTGCCGGGGGCGTCTTGTCGCACGATGTGAGGCAGATCATGCCATCAAGCTGGGCGCCTTCAACCTGCACTTCGATATCATTCACGATCAAATCGCGTGAGGACAGGATGTAAGCGCCGCGGCCGCCCGGGCTAATGATGAAATCCGACGGGGCAGTGGTGCGGATTTCAATGGGCAGCCCGCCAGCGGCGCGAATGGCATCCTTCACCACGGCGGCCACACCATCCAGATGCGCAAAGCAGATGGCCAGTTCCGACGAACTGTTGATGACAGCGATCTTGGGCTTTGCCATATCGGCATCGGTCAACCCGAGCGCACGCCATTGGGCGCGGCGTACCGCCCAGTGCGGAGAACCGACCGCGTAATTGCTGCGCAGCTTCATCATCTCTACCCCCGGCCCGCCGTCAAACGCGGCGGATTTATCACATATCAATATGGCGTTCCGGGTCGCGCCAGAAGGCATCATCCGGGCGAGACAGTATTCTCGATTCGTGAATAATGTAGCGCTGCAATGCGCTTTCAGCGCGAAGACCAGATCGCCGGATCGGCAAAACGCTCACGCAGGAAATCGAGCACAGCTGCTGTACGGCTGTCAGCGACGCGCGCACTGGGAACGAGCGCCTTGAGCCACAGCCGTGCAGGCGGGTATTCCGACAGCAGCGCGACAAGGCTGCCATCGGCAATCGCATCACGGGCCACAAAATCCGGCAAGATTGCGATGCCGACGCCGCGCCGTGCCGCCTCCAGCAGAACGCGGCCATCGTTGGCCGAAAGGCGCGGACGAACTTCCACGGCCAGTTCGCCGGTGGCACTTTCGAAACGCCAGGTCGAGCCATAGAGCACCGATACCAGCGCCTGATGATTGACCAAGTCCCGCGGGTGTTCGAGGTCCGGCGCACTCGCCAGATAGGTCGGACTGGCGCACAGCCGGCACGGATACGCACTCAGCGGCACGTCGGTGACATTCGGATAGGTTGCCGAGCGCGCCGAGATCGCCAGGTCGTATCCTTCCTCCACCGGATTGACCGACCGGTCGAGCAACACCAGATCCAGATTGATGCCAGGATTGGCGACGGCGAAATCGCTCAGCAGGCCACCGAGCACGATTGAGGTCAGCGTTGAAGGCGCTTTGATGCGCAAACTGCCTTCAACCTTGCCGCGACGCCGGGCACGCTGCAGCGTGTCATCAAAATCCGCCATCAATTGCAGGCATTTGGGCAACATCTCGGTGCCGACTTCAGTGAGTCTAAGTTTGCGGGTCGATCGTATGAACAGCGCCGCACCCATCTGGTGTTCGAGCTGCGAAATGCGCTTGGTAATTACCGACGGCGAAACCCCGGCATCACGGGCAGCGCTGGAAAAGCTGCCGCCGCGCGCTGTGTTCACAAATGCGCGAATGTTGAGCAGAGAATCCATCGATTTTTGCCAATATGTGAAAACTGAACGCGCATTTTCTATCGTTCTCAAGCAGGTATGACAACGATAATACCGCAAGACGCGTTGTCAGGCACAGCTTGCCTTATGGGCGTCAAAAGCGGCTTAAGCCGAAATTACGATGCAGGCTCGGGCGGCTTAACGCACTGTGCCAAAAGGGGGGGACGCCAGCATGACAAAAGCTCGGAATATTTTCGTAGGTTTTCGTGGCCGTAGTGGCCTCTTTGCTGGCGCTGCCGCCCTCACTATTGCGGCGCCGCTTTGCGCCCAGACGACACCCCCTGCAAACGCTGCGGCAGCGAACGCCCCGGCGGGTCTGGAAGAAATCGTCGTTACCGCTACCAGGCGCGCCGAAAACCTGCAGGACGTCAGCATCGCCGTCACAGCCGTCGGTGCGGCCCGGTTGCAGAGCGCCAACATCACGGCGATCGAGGGGTTGCAGGTGCTGGTGCCGAACATCAGCTTTGGCAACGATTTCGGTGTTGCAAAGATTTTCGTGCGCGGCGTCGGCACCAATACGTCAACGAATGGCTCTGATCCGGCTGTCGCTATGTACGTTGATGGTGCGGTGATCGCGCGCCCCGAAGCCCAATTTACCGGCCTGTTCGATCTGGAGCGTGCCGAAGTCTTGCGCGGGCCGCAGGGCACCCTCTTTGGCCGCAATGCCGTCGGCGGCGCCATCAGCCTTGTGACGGCCAAGCCGACCAAGGAAGTGGCTGGCTATGGCCGCATTACCGTCGGCAGTTACAAGAACATTCTGGCAGAAGGCGCGATTGGCGGACCGGTTATCGATGGCTTGCTCTATGCGCGCGCAGCGTTCCGGGTGAACGATCGCAATGGCTTCGGAAAGAATAACTTCACGACGACCGATGTCGATGATCTCAACACCAAGATGGGCCGCGTGCACCTGCTGTTTGATGGCGGCGGGCCGGTAACCTTGCTGCTGTCAGGCGAAATCTATGAACAGGACGATCATTCGGCTGCGATCAAATACAAGCAGCCGGCCTATCCCGACCAACCAACATTGTTCCCGTTCGGGGTCGGCGGTTTCGCCACCAATCCACGTGATCTGAACGGCGAATACGATAACCGTTTCCAGAACAAGACGCACAGCTTCACAGGCACGCTGCAGTGGGAAGCAAGCGACGAGATTACCCTCAAGAGCATCACCAACTACCGCAAGTTCAACGAGCAGCTGCTGCAGGATTTGGACATGTCGTCCACGATCAACTCGCTGGCAACAACCAACCGTGCCACTACGATCCAGAACCGGAACCCCTACAGCAAGCAGTTCAGCGAAGAGCTTCAGTTGATTTACAGCGGCCCGCGCTTCAAAGCGACGGTGGGTGCGTTCTATTTTGATGAAAGCTTTGGCGCCCTGCCAAACACCATCGGCCTCACGCCAACCGGCGGCCAGGCGTCGAACAACGCTGTGCTCGCCGCTGCCGGTTTCCCGACTTCGAACCCGGCGCCGCCGCGATTCAACACGCTGTTCAGCGAACAGAATGCCAAAGCTTGGGCGGTGTTCGGTGAAGCCAATTACGCCGTCACGGAGCAGATTTCGCTAACCGCCGGCGGCCGATACAGCTCGGAAAAGCGCGACATGCGCAACGCCGGCCGCATTATCGCCCGCGGAGGCCTTGGCCCAGTTCTGTCTACCGATTATTCGGATGACGCCAGCTTCAAGGATTTTACGCCTCGTCTCGGAGTCGAGTACCGGCCTAACGACGCCCTGATGCTTTATTACAATTACTCGGAAGGCTTCAAAAGCGGATCGGGCGAGCTGACCATCGCCACCAACCCGATCATCGGCCCCGAAACCATCCAAGCGCATGAAATCGGGTTCAAGTCCGAGTGGTTTGACCGTACGCTGATCGTCAACATTGCAGCGTTTACCAACACGCTCCAAGGCCTGCAGATCAACCGTACGATCTTTGACCCGATCGCAGGATTCCGGACGGTGTATGAAAATGCCACCCGAACAAAGGCGAAGGGTGTCGAACTCGACCTGAGTTGGTTGGTTACCGAAAGTTTCCGGTTCGATTTTTCGGGCACTTATCTTGATTCCGTGTTCGACAATTTCAGCGCTGCTGATCCGCTCAATGCTCGCAATGTGGTTGGCTCGCCGGTTTTCTCTCCCATCAACGTTGATTTGACCGGCAATGCGACGCGCTATGCGCCGAAATTCGCCTTCAATATCCACCCGCAATATGATGCAACGCTTGGCAATGGCGGCAAGCTCAGTGTGTCGGCCGACGTCAGCTACAAGTCGCGTCAGTTCCACACCGAGTTCAATCGTCTCGAGATGAGCTCGGCGCCATACACGCTGGTCAGCGCGCGCATCGGCTACACGTCGCCAGACGGCAAGATCAACGGCCAGATTTTCGTGGACAATTTGTTCAACAAGCTTGTTGAAGCTGGCACCTTTGCCGTTTCAACCAGCCGGTCGATCGGCCGTACATTCCTGCCGCCGCGCGTTTTCGGTGCGACGGTCGGTTATCGCTTCTGATGACGCCCGATCTGTCGCCCTGCGGTGATCAGGCGGCCTGGCAATCCAGCGACTTTGCGTCGCCGGCTGACTGGTCGCTGGTCCTGGACGACGAAGATCGGGCTGAACTTGTTGCCGCGGCGGATCGCTTGCGGCAGGCGGGGCGACTTGAGCCGGTCGAGGCGTTGACGCAGGCAGATTTCGATTTGCCGCGTCTCGCCCCGCGGTTGGCACAGGCCTATGCCGATGTCCGTTCCGGGCGCGGCTTTGTCGTTTTGCGAGGATTGCCGCGCGCCGACGTTGATCTGGCAACGTTTACGGCCATCACCTGGGGCGTTGGCACCTGGTTCGGTCGGACGATCTCGCAAAATGCCGCTGGTCGGCTGGTCGAGCATGTCTGCGACACCAGCAAGAACGATGCGACGCCGCGCATGTATGCGTCGTCATTCGAGCTGTCGCTTCATAATGATGTGACGGCGATGCTGTCTCTGGCTTGCTGGCAACCCGGCGTGACGGGCGGCGAAAATCTGCTCGGAAGCGGTCTCGGCATCCACGATGAGATTGCCCGTACGAGGCCCGATTTGCTCAAGGTGCTTTATCGAGGCTTCCACTACCACCGGCTTGGTGAGGAAGCTGAAGGCGCGCCGCCTTATTCGCCATGGCGGATGCCGGTTTTTTCGCGCGCCAATGGTCAGGTTAGTGTCCGTTATCAACGCACCGGATTTCTTGCTGCGCACCATGATTTCGGACTGGGGCTGACCGAAGCGGAACTCGACGCCGCTGATCTGTTTGAATCGCTCGCCCGCGATCCGCGCTTCCACCTTGAGGTGTCCCTCGGCGCTGGCGACATGGCCATCATCAACAATTATTCAGTGATGCATGCCCGCCGCAGCTTCACCGATGGCGACACGCTGGAAACACGCCGCCGGCTGGTGCGCTACTGGTTCGACAACGACGATTTTCGCAATGTCCTGCCCGAGCTTAATTTGTTTGCCGAAGGCAATGGCATCCCGCCGCAGCCCGGACGCCGCTGCACCTATGACTTCGCTCGTCTGATCCGCGAGGCGCCGCCGGAAATGCTCGGCGGCCACTGGCGAAAGACAGCGCTCGCCCGGACGGCATCGTGACGCCACGGCGATGAGGCTGACAGACAGCGAGCGCGCAATCCTCGATGGCGGCAGCGGCCCCGCCAAGCAGCGCGCGATGGCGTTGCTGGTTGATTATGGCCGCATCCTGGATGCCGAATGCCTGATTGAAACCACCAATGTTGCCGGGGTCCCGGGGCAGGCGACACCGTTCCTGCGCCACTATTTTGAAGCCGAGGGCGGCCAGAAGGCGATTTTTTCGCGGTTCGATCTCGATAGCGATGCGGTATTTGATGTGCCGATGGCGGGCGTGCGCACCGCGTGCCTGCAAAGCGGCGTCGATCCGCTCGGCTGGCAGACGCTCGGCAAACCCGAAGCCGCCTTTGTCGCCAGCCGCGACGCCGAAGCTTATGCCAGCGCACGCGGCGTCGAAATGCTGCGCACATGCACCCCCTATCTTGCCGGCAATGTCCCTGCGTTTGGCGAACATTGCGCCTGGATGGAAAGCAGCGCCGTGATCTACTGCAACTCGGTGCTTGGCGCTCGCACCAACACCGAAGGCCGGCACTCAACCAGTGCGGCGATGCTGGTTGGCCGCATCCCCTATTGGGGGCTGCACCGGCCGGAGGCACGCAAGGCCAGCCATCATGTTCGCGTCGAAGTGCCAACAGCGAGTGTTTTTGATTGGGGCATGCTCGGCTATTTCACCGGCGAAGTCGTTGGCGAGGCCATTCCCATCCTCGATGGCGCCTTCGCGCCGCCGGACATCACCCGGATCAAGCATTTCGGTGCGGCAGCCGCATCATCCGGCGGGATCGAACTCTATCATCTCGCCGGCATCACGCCCGAAGCCCCAAGCCTTGATGCGGCGCTGGACAAGGCATGCGTCGAGACCTTGGTTTATGACGCCGCCGCCCGGCGCCGGATGCATGCCGCGCTGAATGCCAATGGGTCGATCGAAGACGTAGATTTCGTCATGCTTGGCTGCCCGCATGCCGCCATCGAACAGATGCGCGAAGCCGCCGCTTTGCTGGATGGGCGGCGGGTGGCGGCAAAGCTGTGGATCTTCACCTCGCGCGCAGTGCGAGACCAGGCGGAGCGCGAAGGCGTGGTCGAAGCCATCAACCGGGCTGGTGGTAATGTGCTGACCGATACCTGCTCGGCGATCGGAAATGCCGTGCCGCCGGGCACCCGGGTCGTCGCACTCGATAGCGCCAAGCAGGCGCATTACCTGCCGGCGATGATGGGGATCGAAGCCTGGTACGGCACCACCGCTGAATGTATCGATGCCGCTGTCACCGGGCGCTGGCGTGGAGTGGCGCCATGACCGTGCTGCACGGCCGCGGCCTTGTGGGCGGGATTGTCGAGGGCGAAGCGCTCGTTTCAACCGAAACCATCTCGGGCTGGGGCGGCGTTGATCCGATGACCGGCACCATAATCGAAACGCGCCACCCGCTGCGCGGCGTCAGTTTTGCCGGCAAGCTGCTGGTGTTTCGCGGCGCCAAGGGGTCGTCGGGCTGGTCGGTGGCGTTTCACACGGCGCGGCTGGCAGGCGTCGCGCCGGCCGGGCTGGTGTTTGTCGAAATGTCCACCAAGGCGGCGCTGGGTGCGCTGGTGCTGCGCGTTCCGGCCGTAACGGATCTTGATGGTGACCCGCTGGCACTGATCGCCAGTGGCGATCGCGTCCGCATCGATGGCGACGCCGGCCGGGTGGAGATCATCGAACGCGCCGCATTTTTAGGGGTTGCCCAATGACTGAAACAATCCCTACCCGCATCACCTGCAAGACCAGCCGGGCACCTCAGGTTATCGAGGCCGATGTCTGCGTTGTCGGCGCCGGTATTTCGGGGATTTCTGCCGCAATCGAGGCGGCGCGGCTCGGCCGGCGCACAGTGCTGGTCGATGCCGCGCCAAAAATTGGCGGCCAGGCGATCGGATCGATCGTCGGCACGCTGATCGGCCTGTTCACCCATGGCCCTGATGCCTACCAGATCATCCACGGCCTCGCTGCCGAGATGGTGAACGAGCTCGGCGCCGAAGGGGCGATGATGCAGCGCCGCAGCACCAAGACCGGCACGCTGACATACCAATATGACGAGGTACGCCTGCAGCGCTGGATCGAGCGCAAGCTGACCGAGGCCGGCGTAATCATTCTTGTCGGTGCAGCGCTGACCGGGGCAACGATGGCCAGCCGGCGGCTGACGCGGATCAGTCTTGCAACTCGCTATGGCAGCGTTGATGTGACGGCGACCGGCTTTGTCGATGCATCGGGCGATGCCGCGCTGGCGTGGGAAGCCGGATTGCCCACGCGGGAGCCCGAGGCGCCGATATACGGCTCGATGAATTTCCTGATCGAGAAGTTCGATACCGACGCCGTGAAGTCATTGTCGATGCCCGAGGTCAGCGCCAGGCTGCGCAGCGAAGGCGCAGCCTATGGCCTGGTGCGCCACGAAGGCTTTCTGATGCCGATGCCGGGTATGGACGTGATGCTTGCCAACATCACCCATTTCGAAACCCCGCTCGATCCCGTGGCTGCGGCCACCATGGTTATCACCGGCCATGCCCAGGGCGATGCGGTGTTGCAATTCCTGAAAGACAAGTTCCCGGCAATTTTCGCCGATGCTCGTATCCGCGTTTACGGCAATCCCGGCATCCGCCAGACCCGCTGGATCGTTGGCCGCCACCAACTCACCCTACCTGAAATTCGCGCCGGCCAGCGCCCGGACGATGCGGTTACACGCTGTGCTTGGTGGGTCGAACTGCATGACACTAAGCAGGAAACCTATTGGGAGGCGTTCGCTGACAACCATGTGTATTACATCCCGCTGGGCTGCATGGTCCCTGCGGATGCTGATAATATCGTCGCCGCCGGGCGTTGCGTCGATGCCGACAGCCACGCGCTTTCGGCGATCAGGGTAATGGGGCCCTGCATTGCCATGGGTATTGCTGCGGCCCACGCCCTCGATCTGGCCGGCACCGGAAGCGTCGCGCAGATTGATCTGTCAGCCTTGCAGCGGCGACTGACCGCCAATCTCGACCAGATTGCGGCATGAATCGCTGGCTGGCCCTGCCGCTGTTGATCGGTACGGCCGGCGTGGCGGCCGATGTGCCGCGCGCGGTCGCCGATGTCGACGGTGCGCGGATCATCGCCGCCGATGCCGAACCCGGCAATTGGATGAGCTATGGCCGCAGCTACGACGAGCAGCGCTTCAGCCCGCTGGCCGCGATCAACGATAGCAATGCCCAACGCCTCGGCCTGGCCTGGCATGTCGATCTTGATACCGATCGCGGCCAGGAATCGACCCCGATTGTTGTAGATGGGGTGATGTATGTGACCACCGCTTGGAGCAAGGTGAAGGCGCTTGATGCCGCCACTGGGCGTGAGATCTGGACCTTTGATCCTGAAGTTCCCGGCGAGGCTGCCGTGAAAGGCTGCTGCGACGTTGTTAATCGCGGCGTGGCCGTTTGGAAGGGCCGGGTCTATTTCGGCAGCTTTGATGGCCGCCTGATCGCCCTCAACGCCGCCACGGGAACCAAGTTGTGGGAAACCCTTACCGTTGACACCGCTCTTCCCTACACCATCACTGGGGCGCCGCGGGTCATCAAGGGCAAGGTGTTGATTGGCAATGGTGGCGCCGAACTTGGCGTGCGCGGCTATATCAGCGCCTATGACGCCGAAACCGGCAGGCTGGCCTGGCGTTTCCACACCGTACCGGGCGATCCGGCCAAGGGTTTTGAACGCCCGATCCTCGCCGAAGCGGCCAAGTCGTGGCGCGGGCAATGGTGGCAACAAGGTGGCGGCGGCACGGTTTGGGACTCCATGGCCTATGATCCCAAGCTTGATCTGCTTTACATCGGCGTGGGCAACGGCAGCCCCTGGGACCGGAACGTGCGCAGCCCGGGCGGCGGCGACAATCTGTTCCTGTCGTCGATCGTGGCGCTGCGCCCCGATAGCGGGGATTATGTCTGGCATTTCCAGACAACACCGGGCGATAACTGGGATTATACCGCGACCCAGCATATGATTCTCGCCGAGCTGCCGATCGATGGACGGCAGACGCCGGTGATTATGCAGGCGCCCAAAAACGGATTCTTCTATGTGCTGGATCGGCGCACTGGGAAGTTTCTCTCCGGCAAGCCAATCGTAAGGGTGAATTGGGCAACTGGACTGGATGCCGATGGCCGCCCAATTGAAAATCCGGCGGCGCGCTATACCGATGGGAAACCATTTGTCGCTTATCCTGGCCCCAACGGCGCCCATAATTGGCAGCCGATGGCGTTCAACCCGCAAACGGGCCTAGTGTATATCCCAGCACAGGACGCAGCGGCGGTTTTCAAGGCTGAGCCGGGCTTCAGGCGTCAGGCAATCGGCTTCAATACCGCCACTGACATGACGGCTGATCCACTGCCGGCCGACGCGGCAGTACGCAAGGCCTTCATGGCTAATGTGCGGGGTTTCCTGCTGGCGTGGGATCCGGTCAAGCAGCGCGAGGTGTGGCGGGTGCCGCACCCGGGCACGACCAATGGCGGATTACTGACGACCGCTGGTAATATTGTCATCCAGGGCAATGCCGCCGGGCGTCTAGGCGTCTATCGTGCCACTGACGGCAAAACACTGTGGGCGACCGACGTGCAGACCGCAGCAATGGCACCCCCGATCACCTATTCGGTCCGCGGCAACCAGTATATTGCCATCTCCGTCGGAACCGGCGGCGGTCATTTCCTGCTCGCGGGGGCCGTGGCCGAACATTCCGGCAAGCAGCGCAACATCAGCCGCATCCTGGCTTTTCGACTGAATGGCAAAGACAGTCTGCCGCCGCGCCCGGTTTTTAATCAGGGCCCGCTTGCACCGCCGCCGGCGACCGCCAATGCCGCGGATGTCGCGGCCGGCAAGGTGCTGTTTCACAGATATTGTTCCGTTTGCCACGGCGGCGCAGCGCACAGCGGCGGCGTCGTTCCCGATTTGCGGCACAGTGGGACTCTCGGCAACGAAGCTTGGCTCGATGTCGTGCTCGGCGGCGTGCTGAAGGATCGCGGTATGGTGTCGTTTGCAGCGGCGCTGGACCAAAGACAGGTTGAAACTATCCGCGCTTATGTGATCGCCCGTGCGCATGAAGATGCCCTGCAAGAAAGACGCGCCCTGTAATTCAGATTTATGACAGAGCCGGGAGTTCCGGCAAGCTTTACGTTCTGTTTAGCCGCCTCTAAAACTTGACCGACTACGGTAGTATGCTGAACTACGGGGCTAATATCGTCAGCAAGTTGCAGTCTGTTTAGCGGTACATCAGCCGGAGCGGTGTCTCAGATACCGAAACTAGACTTGCTATCATGTGCTTCCTGCTTCATGCAGCCAAAGATAAAATGATCCACGGTGCTATCTTCATATTTCAGAACTAGGATCATGGTGGCCATCATTGCGATTATGATCTGTTTGAAATAGATCGTGAAATATCTTATAAATATCATCTTGTAAGTAGTTTGTTGCCACGCCAGAGCAGTGAATATTTTTACAGAAAAAGTTATTCGATCAAAAATCAGAAGGCTTCTAGGAAAATGTTTTATTAGCGGGCCAAGAAGTTGAAATTTACCAGCGGACGGATGCAGCTCGAGATTGGGCAAATCTGGGCGTTGGTCTTTCGACAAGAACGCCATCAGGATTATCGGCAACAAACCATGTTCGCAGCAACGCCATCCGGTCAGCCACGCTGCCCAGCAGCAGCGATCCCACCGCTATGCCCAGCAATTCCATCGACAGCACTCAACTGAGAATGACTGGGAAAACCCCCATTCGCGCGCGATGTCTGGGGAAGCGAAGCTGATTGGCAGCACATCAAAGCCGTCCAGCGCATTCAAACCGACCGTAGTGGCGACCGTTATTCATTGCCAATAACACATCAGCCCATGGTCAATTGCTGTTTTCGGATCGTCCGCGCCGACCCGTTCCGTAACCCTAATAGGTCTGACTTCCTACGCTACCACGATACGCTACTCGTGGATGCGGGCCAGCATCTCGATCAATTGGTCGACCTCTTTCTCGGTAAAGCGACCCTTAAGCCAGGTCTCGTGCTCGAGGATGGCGGCCTTGGCCTGTACCAGCGCGGCCTTGCCCCCCTCTGTCAGATTGAGCGTTTGCTTGCGCCCGTCGCTCTGCGACTTTCCTCGGACCAGATAGCCTCTGGCCTGCAGCCGGTTGACGACCGCCATCGTGGTGGCGCGGTCCATCTGCATCCGCTTGGCTAGATCGGTCTGCGCGATATCCGCACGATCATCCACCAGCCACAGCACCGAGACCTGTTTCTGTGTCAGATCAATATGCTGAAATGTCTCGGTGAAATGCCGGTATACGGCCCCGTGAGCCAAACGGATGTGGAATCCTACGATATTGCGGACTTCACCAATGTCCTCATCGCCATCGACCCGTGGGGTCGTGGGGACCAGCGCTTCCTTGAATTTCTTCATCACGCCTCCAACGCCCTGATCGTTAGTGTGACCTACGATAAATGTCGAGCATCTGGCACCCAATCTGAGGCTGAATTTGCCCGATGCGGGCCTTGGCATATCCTCCTGAACTGTCGGTCAGTCACAATCCAGCAGCTTCGAATGCAGCTGGACGGGCTGATCGGATATGACATCGTGGCGCGATTAAGCCTGATGATGCTTCAAGGCCGAGCCGGTCGCGATACACTCGGCGAAGGGCGCAAAGGGCGTGGGTTGCAATGATCTTACAAACACATAGATGTTGCGTTCAACGCGGGTTTCTTCTCCGGTAAAGCGTACAGCTTCCACCAGCGGGTGCGGCGTCATCAGCGGCACGGGGCCAGACTTGGCAGCGCCGCCCCCGCTTTTGGCTGCAGATGTAATGATCATACTCCCACGCGCTGGTCAGATCCGATCGCGACCGGCCATATTCGGGCACAGTGGCATCGACCCAGAACAGTGCGTCGATCCAGCTGCTGAGGTGGGTCGCGCGACACCGGTGATCACTATGCCGCCCGACGAATGGCCCACCAACTCAAAGCGTTCGAAGCCTGCCTCGGCGATCTGCAAGGCGACATCAGGGATACGGGTCGTGAGGGTGATCTCGGGGTTGAACTGGTCCTGACGGCTGCCAAGCCCGGCTGGGTCGGCAATCAGCCCTCGGGTCCCGGCATCGAAAGGTCGGCTGCCAGCCGCCCTTAGACGGCGCTGCCGCACCAGGCGCCGTGGACGAGAAAGAAATCGGTCACCCCGTCCGAGCCCGGGCGCGCTCGTAGGATGCGATCCATTCGATGGTCCGCTCCAGCCCGCCGAAGGGATAGAAATGCAGCCTAACACGGCCATGCTCATCGCCCAGTTCCGCTACGAATCGATCAACCAGCTTGTCCGGCCCGGCGCTTCCCAGCAGATTGGTTATCGACACGCCATATTTCTTCATCACGCTGGCAGATGCGCCCACCCCGCAGCGCGTGGCAAAGCGCAGCAGGGTCTTAATCCCGGCTGGCCCCGGAATGCCGACGCGCACCGGGGTAACAATCCCGCGCGCGCGCAGCTGCGACAACCAACCCAGCAGGGCATCGGGATCGAAACCAAACTGGGTGACAATCAGCGGCGCCATCCCGCGCCGTTCGATCTCGGCGACCTTGGTGTCCAGCACATCCCAGCACTGCTGCGCGTTCATCACCGGATGGCCCTCGGGATGGCCGCCGATGCCGATCGCCTTAATGCCGGCGCGCTCGAAGGCGCCAGTTGCGATCAGAGCCGCGGTATCAGCATAGGGGCCCTGCGGCTCCGGCGGATCGCCCGCGACGATGAAGCAGCGCCGCACGCCCGCTTTGGCGACCACTGCGTGCAAATAATCCTCGAAGGCGTCCTTCGATACGATCCGGCGCGCGGAAAAATGCGGCATGGGCTCAAACCCCAGCTCGCGTACCGCCACGGCGGCGGAGATCCGGGTGGCAGGATCCTCGCCGGGCAGAAAGGTGATGGCCACCGGCGTTTCTGCCGGCATCCCCGGTGCGGCGGCGCGCAAGGCATCAATATCCTTGGCGGTCATCTCCAAGGAATAGCCTTCTGTGATCGAGGCGGGCGCGCGTTCCCAGTTGGGGTGCAGCAGCGGAATGGTCATGTTGCGACGTTCCTTGGCTCGCGGCACGCAATCGGGCTGCGGTACGCCCGCAGCTCCGTTGGCCAGATGAATATGTTTCGGCGCCGGGGCTTAGCGCTGGGTGCGCCAGCCTTCTGCGTAGGTTTCGCGGGCCACCCGGCTATATGGGACTGGGCTTACAATCGCGCGTACCTCGATCTGCTTGTGGCGCTCGACCGTGGTCTTGGCGGTGCCGCCATTCTCTTCGCCCCACACGACCCGCAGTTCGGTGCCAACAGGGATCTCCGAATCGATCGTGGCGAGGCTCAGCGCCTGCTTCTCATTGAAGCTGTATCCGGTGAACATCGACAGACCGACCGTCTTGCCGCCCGCATCGACCACTCGGTCGTAATTTGACGAGGCATAGTTGGCGAGCGGGGCGTCGAAGAACTTGTACTGATCGCCGTCCGGATCGAACAACGAGGCCGCGATCTTCGCCATGTCCTCGGGGTTCCAGGCGAGCGTGACCTTGGTGCGCTGCTCGGCGGGATTGAGCCGCTCCAGCGCCTCTCGGCCATGAAAGTCATGGTCGAACTTGACGAATGGGCCGTAACCCAACTCCCACGGATTGAGATAGTAGTCCTCGATGTTCTCAGACACGAAGCTGCCGCCGATCGATCCGGTAGCCTCGTAACTATCGGCACCAAGCCATTCGCGGTAAGCCTTGAGCTTCTCGCCGGTGTAGATCGCGGGCAGCGGCGAGGGGATCCAGCCGGATTCGAGCGTGTTGGACGGATAGGCGCGGCTGCCGCAGGGGACGATGCCGAATTCCTTGCCGGCTTCCAGGATCGCCGCGCGAACCTCTTCCTGCTGTTCGTAGGGCCCCCAGATTTCCAGACCCGGCGCGCCCGACATGCCGTGACGCAGCGTGCGAATCGTCTTGCCAGCGATTTTCATCGTCGACATGTTGAAGAACTTGAGCTGTTCGAGCGGGCCGCCGTTGAGCTTCTCGATGATCGCCCAAGCATTGGGCCCCTGGATCTGGAAGCGCCAGACCGAGCGGGTCACCGGCTTGCCCATTGGCCGCATCGGCGAGCGGTCATCGAGCTCCAGCTCGACATCATAGCCGCCGGTTGCAGCATGATAGCGCAGCCAGTTGGAAGCAGGGGCGCGTCCGACGTAGCAGAATTCTTCCTCGTCCTGCCAGAAGATGATCCCGTCACCGATTACGTGGCCATAGGGGGTGGTGGGTACATATTGCTTAGCCTTGTTGACCGTCCAGCCCTTGGGGCTGTTGATCATCGTGTCGGTCAGCAGACGCAGCGCATCACGGCCACGGATGTAGAGATTGACCATGTGATGCGACTGATCGAACAGCACCGCGCTGTGCTGCCAGGCCCATTGCTCGTCTCGCCAGTTGTGAAACTCAGGCGCGACGACCGGATAGACATAGGCACCCAGCTGCGAGTTGCGGAGCATGTGGACCGGATTGCCCGCCTGAGTGAGCACCTGATCGAGATTCTTGGCGGCCATATCGGCAATCTCCTTTCGCATAAAACTTGTGTGCAACGCATAGTGTTTTTTGTAAGCGAGACAAACAATTTTATGTGCGAAGGATGCAAATGTCGAAAAACCGGTATGTTTTGAAACTGTCGTGCGAGGATCGCCCCGGACTGGTGGCGAGCGTAACGCGGATTCTGGCGGATCACGGCGGCAACATTCACGAATCGCAGCAATTCAACGATGTCGACAGTGGCCGCTTTTTCATGCGCGTGGTGTTCGCGGTTCCGGCAGGGGCCGACATTGCCCCGCTGCGCGGCGCCTTCGACATCTTCGCGCAGGCCAATACCCTGACCTGGACGATGCGCAGCACCGCCGAGCGCCGCAAGGTCATGCTGATGGTGTCGAAGTTCGACCACTGTCTTGGCGATCTTCTCTATCGCCAGCGGATCGGCGAACTGCCGATGGAGGTTGTCGGCATCATCTGCAACCACCCGCGCGAGGCCCTGAAGATCTCGCTGATCGGGAATGTTCCGTTCTATTATCTGCCGATCACTCAAGACACCAAGCGGCAGCAGGAAGCGCAGGTCAAGGCACTGGTCACCCAGAGCGGGGCCGAACTGGTTGTACTGGCGCGTTACATGCAGGTTCTATCGGACGATCTGGCCGCGTTCCTGTCAGGACGCTGTATCAATATCCACCATAGCTTCCTGCCCGGCTTTAAGGGTGCCAAGCCCTACCATCAGGCGCATCAGCGCGGGGTTAAGATGATCGGCGCAACCGGCCATTATGTCACTTCCGATCTCGATGAAGGGCCGATCATCTATCAGGATGTCGAGGAGATCAGCCATGTCGATTCGCCCGATGATCTGGTGCGCAAGGGCCGCGACATCGAACGCCGGGTGCTGGCGCGGGCCGTGCATTACCATCTGGAAGATCGCGTGCTCCTCAACGGCAATAAGACGATAGTGTTCAAGGACTGACGCATCTGGCGGCCGCGATCAGCGCGGCCGCCACTTGCTGCGGGCTTGATAGATGAGGCGAATGGTCGGCGTCCGGCGTCACCACGTCCGCGCCGGGCGTCAGCGCCTGCATCCGGCGGTGGCTGTCAATGTGCGGCGACAATACACGCGCTAAATTAGCGGCTAAATGGCGACATTAATGCGTCTAGTTTTTGGTTTCCCCGTATGGCCCCGTAGCGGACGTGCTGATGGGTAAACGCGAGCTAAGCGCGTGATGAGGCATGGTGACGAGCCTGGCAGAGATTCGATTCGCGATCGCTTGGGACGCTAAGTTCAAAGACCTGCATCTAAGTTGAGATCGGCGTTCGCTTGCTTAAGGCGCTCTGGCATCAGAAAGCCGAGCGGCCAGCCGGAACTCAGTAGGCTACATATTCTGATGGGTCGGCCTCGGCACCCATCGAGGGTCTCGATGACGCGGCCCTACCGGAAAGACCCCTCAAAAGACCCCTTTTTGCGCAAATCACGCATCGATTAGGGGTGTTTCGTTGTCTAAGTCATTGAAAAGATGGCGCACCCGACAGGATTCGAACCTGTGGCCTCTGCCTTCGGAGGGCAGCGCTCTATCCAGCTGAGCTACGGGTGCGGACGCTGCGCTGTTAGCAGCGGTTGCCGGCGTGCGCCAGCCTGATTCAGCCCTTGGCCCCGGCCTTTGCCTTGCGTGGCTTGGGCGGCAGGCGTTCGAATTTGCCGAGGCCGCAGGAAGCACCGATGATGCCGGGGTTGCCCTGCACAATCACGCGGATGATATCGACATTGCACAGCTGCGGGATGCTGGTGCTGTAGCTAAAGGCCTGGTTGAAGCCGAGCGTGGGGCAGGCGCGCGGCAGCCGGTTGCGCCACACGCTGCCATCACGCAGCCGGAAAT
>JAIXPM010000313.1 GCA_027486275.1 Sphingomonadales bacterium
ACAGGCGCGCCGGCAGCGAGCAATTCCTCGATCACCACCAGCCGGTCGAGCGCGCTCTTCTCGTGCCCGCCCACCGCCTTCGGCCATGTCATCGCCAGCCAACCGCGTTCGCCCAGCTTGCGACTGAAATCCGGGCTGTGGCCGTTCCAGCTGTGGGCGCGGACGTCCGGGGGCAGGGCGGCGAGCTCCTCGGCCAGGAAATCCCGCACGTCGCAGCGCAAATCGGCGCGCGCGGCGGTTTCGGCCACCACCGGAAAGCGGAAACGATCACCGGCCGTGGCCGGTTCGGCGAGACCGAGCAGCGGTTCATCCGTCGCCAGCCGCCACAGGCTACCGCGCGCCAGCACGTCAGCGCCCAGCCGTGTGTGCCAATCATGTTCGCTGCCGGACGTATCGCGGCGCTGCCACAGCGCACGGGTGAACAGGTGCAGGCGGTGTTCCGCCGTCACGCCGATGGCGCCGTGCAACTGGTGCGCCAGCGCCGCGACCACGCCGGCCGCTTCGCTGGCGCGGGCCTTGCCGGCGGCAACCATCGCCCAGTTTTCACCCGCCAGCCCCAATCCTGCCAGCCCGACCGCTGCACCGGCTGCAGCGGTTTCGGCCGCCATCTGCGCCAGGCTGTGCTGCACCGCCTGGTTCTTCGACAGCGGCTTGCCGAACTGCTGGCGCGTCTGGGTCCACTCCAGGGTCAGCGCCAGCACGGTTTCGGCAAGGCCGGCAATCTCGGCGGTGGCCAGCGCCGGCGCCCACAGCTCGGCCGGACACTCTGGCGCCGCGTCGATCATCGCTTCGGCCAGCGGCCATGGCGCGCCGGCCTTGCCATGCGCGCGGGCGATGGCCAGCACGGTCGCCGCATCCAGCGCCAGTCCGCCCGCCGCTTCACTGGCCAGCGCCAGCGGCAGGCCGGCGCCGGTGATGGCGTCCCAGCCGTCCGCTCGGCCGCCTGCACGCGCCGCGCGCAGGCGCGCGTCCGTCGCTTCATGCGCGAGCAGCCGGCTCACTTGATCGATCAGCACATCATCCATGGCCGCAGCTTAGGCGCAGCTTTCGTCTCCGCACAGGCTGGAGTTTCCGGCAGGCATTGCAGTCACGCGCCGGCGCGGCCACGATGCGCCATGCTTTCGGTGCTCGACATGTTTCGCGTGGGCGTTGGCCCGTCCAGTTCGCACACGGTGGGGCCGATGCGCATTGCGCTGCGCTATGGCCAACGGCTGGCGCGGCGGCGCTGGCCGGAAGGCGCGCGGGTGGTGGTGACGCTGCAAGGCAGCCTGGCCTTCACCGGCCATGGTCATGGTACGCTGCGCGCGACGGCGCTGGGGCTGCTGGGCCATGCGCCGGAAACGTTCGACGCGGTGCAGGCCGAGCGCGATCTGGCTGCGTTGGAAACGTCCGGGCGGCTGGCGGGTCTCGCCTTCGATCCCGCCACCGATATCAGCCTCGATTACGACACGCGCGATCTGCTCCACCCCAACGCCATGCGGCTCGCCGTGTTGGCTGGCGGGCAGACGCTGGCCGCAGAGGAGTGGTTCTCCACTGGCGGCGGTTTCATCGCCAGCCGACGCCAGCTGGAACAGGCCGCCCCCGCCGATCGGGTGGCAACCGGCCGCGACGTGCCGCACCCCTTCGCCAGCGCCGCCGAGCTGCTGGCCATTGCCGAAGCGACGGGCCAGAGCCTCGAAACCATCGTGCTGGCCAATGAAGACGCCGTCCGCCCCCCCGCCGAAACGCTGGCCGGCTTGGATCATGTCGCTGCCGTCATGCTGGCCTGCATCGATCGCGGGCTGACGACCGAAGGCATCCTCCCCGGCGGCCTGAAGGTGGAGCGGCGCGCGCCCTCGCTGTGGCAGCAATTGCAGCAGGGCCGCAGCGCCAACGAACCGGAGCGATTGTTCGATTGGCTCAACGTCTATGCCATGGCGGTGAACGAGGAAAATGCCGCCGGTGGGCAGGTGGTGACCGCGCCCACCAATGGTGCGGCCGGCATCTTGCCCGCCGTGATGAAGCATTATTGCGAAGGGGCGGAGCAGCGCCGGCGCTTCCTGGCCACGGCCGGCGCCATTGGCCTGCTCTACAAGCAGCGCGCGTCGATCTCCGGCGCCGAAATGGGCTGCCAGGGCGAGGTGGGTGTGGCCTGCTCCATTGCGGCGGCAGGGCTGGCGGCGGTGTGGAACGCTTCGCCCACGCAAGTCGCCAATGCCGCCGAGATCGGCATGGAGCACAACCTTGGCCTCACCTGCGATCCCGTTGGCGGGCTGGTGCAGATCCCCTGCATCGAGCGCAACGCCATCGGCGCGGTGAAGGCCGCCAACGCCGCAAGGCTGGCGCTGCATCGGCCCGGCCTGAGCCGCGTGAGCCTGGATCAGGTGATCGAGACGATGCGCCAGACCGGCATCGACATGAGCCACAAGTACAAGGAAACTAGCCAGGGCGGGCTGGCGGTGAACGTGGTGGAGTGCTGAAATGACCGTGACACTGAACGTGGCGGACCATATCGCCACCATCACCCTCAACCGCCCGGAAAAGCGCAATGCGCTGAGCCAGGCGATGCTGGCCGAACTGGAACGGATTGCCGACAGTCTGCGCGGCGCCGGCGATGTGCGCGCCGTGGTGCTCCGCGGCGAGGGGACGGATTTTTCGGTGGGGGCCGATATCGGCGAGATGGAAGGCCGCATGGCGGCGCCGGCGCCCCTGGCCGAAGCCCGCCGCGCGGCGCAACTGGGCGCGCGGGTGATGCGGGCAATAGCTGGCATTGATCAGCCCACGATCTGCGCCCTGAAAGGCGTGGCCACCGGCGGCGCCACCTGCATCGCCACCGCCTGCGATTTCCGCATCGCCGCGGCGGGTGCGCGGCTGGGCTATGGCGAGGTGAAGATCGGCATCAACCTGATGTGGAACGCGCTGGGGCCGTTGATCGAACTGGTTGGGCCGGCCCGCGCCAAGCGCATGGTGATGACCGGCGCGCTGTTCGATGCCGAAACGCTCGAGCGATGGGGCCTGATCGATGAAATCGTGCCGGCCGGCGCCGAAGATGCGCGGGCGCTGGCCCTGGCCGCCGACTATGCCGCGCTGCCGCCGATTGCCGTGCAGATGATCAAGCGCAGCATCAACGCCGTTTCGGGCGCGCTCCACGCCGCCGTGCTGCATGCGGACGCCGATCAATGGCTGCTGGCGACGCAAGGCGCGGATTTTGCCGAGGCGCTGGCCGCCTTTCGCGAGAAGCGGCCCGGGCGATTCAGCGGAAACTGACGCTCAAGGTAATTGCCACGCCTCCCTCGCCGCCCGATGATGAGCC
>JAIXPM010000184.1 GCA_027486275.1 Sphingomonadales bacterium
ACCCAAGGGTGCTTCACGTGGTTCCGAGCCGGTGCGGGTGATGACGAAGATGCTGATCGGCTGCGATGGCTGCAATTCGGCTGTGGCCCGCGCGGCCCTGCCCGATGAGAAACTGCCCTTCGTTGCCGCCTATCACGAAGTGGTGGACAGTCCGCCCGAAGGCTTCAAGGGCTTCGCCGGCGACCGCTGCGACGTGTTCTACCAGGGCAAGCACAGCCCGGATTTCTATGCCTGGGTGTTCCCGCACGGATCCAAAACCAGCATCGGCACCGGAAGCGCCGTGCAGGGTTTCGAGCTGCGCAAGGCCGTCGGCAAGCTGCGCGAAGAGCTGGGCATGACCGAGGAGACCTGCAAGACGGTGCGGGTGGAAGGTGCCCCCATCCCGCTTCGCCCGCGCAAGAAGTGGGACAATGGCAAGGATGTCGTGGTGGCGGGTGACGCCGCCGGCTGCGTGGCCCCGGCCAGCGGCGAAGGCATTTTTTATGCAATGACCGCCGGCCGCGAAGCCGCCAAAGCTGCCGCGGAAGCGCTGGCCAGCGGAGATCCGGCCAAGCTGGGCCTGGCCCGCAAGCGTTTCCTGAAGGCGCACGGCACCGTTTTCCGCGTGCTCGGCATCATGCAATGGTGGTGGTATCGCAGCGACACAATGCGCGAAAAGTTCGTGAAGCTGTGCATGGACAAGGACATCCAGCAGCTGACCTGGGAAGCCTATATGAACAAGGAACTGGCGCGCAAGAAGCCGCTGGCCCATGTGAAGATCTTCCTGAAGGACAGCGTGCAGCTGATCACCGGCATCCTGTCGGGCGGCGGTGTTCGTGAAGGTGACAGCGCCGGCAAGCGGGCGCAGGTCTGACCGGCCGCAATGCCAAGGGCCGCGCAGGAAGAACGAGAGCGATGTCGCGATTTGCCGATTCCCCTTGGGTACTGCCCGCCGCCATCGCTGCGGTGGCCGCGACCTTCACGGCGGCAGTGGGTGCCACCATCACCGATATCGGCCCGTGGTATCTGGCGTTGAAGCAGCCCGAGTGGGCGCCGCCCATCTGGCTGTTTGGCCCGGCGTGGACAATCATTTTCATGCTGTGCACGTTTTCCGGCACCACAGCCTGGCTGGCGGCACGCAGCACCGGTGCGTTCGAAGCCATCATTGGCTTGTTTGCCCTCAACGGCTTCCTCAACCTATTGTGGAGCTTCCTGTTTTTCCGTTTGCACCGGCCTGATTATGCGGCGCTGGAAGTCGGCATCTTGTGGAGCAGCATCGCCGCGCTGATCGTGGTGCTGTGGCGCATTTCCCGCCCTGCGGCGGCGCTGCTGCTGCCCTATCTGGCGTGGGTGAGTTTTGCTGCAATGCTCAACCGGGCGATCGTGGAACTGAACGGGCCGTTCTGAGACTTATCTTACAACCGATCTGAATATATTCAGTGCACTTCCGTTTTTACTCAGCAAACCAAACAAATCATCAAACGTTTTCTCGTATCTCCTCTCAGCATCCGGACTGGAAACGTCACTAGAACTATAGGGATCAACTATTGTTCCCGTTTCGCCCAAAAACTCTCGGATAGTAAATGTTTTCTGATCAGCGTTTACAAAATTCTTAATTATAGTTGATTTATTATCGACCCCCATCGTCAATATTAATTTTGCACTATCTATCAACGACTGATCGAGAAATGATGATTTATGACTAAAGAGGTAGTCTTTGCCTAGTCTACGATTGGCAACTCTTATGGCCATTGGTGTTGCAGGCCTGTCTCCTTGGGAAGCTGTGCCAGCCGAGACAATTTCTATCTTTGAGGAATCTTCTTTCAGTAAATGCATCAATATTGCTTTTGCCATCGGGTCGCGGCAAGTGCCGCCCGTGCTTACCAATACAAGCAAATTTCGATCTTTATTTCGAATTATTTTCCGAGCGACGAAAGCATAGCCGGCTATAGAGGCAATCAATAGGCCCAATACAGCATCAACTAACTGGATCCCATCGGAGAAGCCTGAAAATTCCATTGTTGGCATGGATTCGTCGAAGCCCTTGTTGACTCAAAAAACATATTAGTCTGATCGATGATATGCAAGAGGAGGTCGTTCGGCAAATGCAACACTGCTCGCCATTTTACATCATGATATTCCTCTAATCTCCTATTCGCCGTTATCGAGTCGGTAATGGACTTCGTCCAGAGGGAGAGCAATTCACCCTCTATGCCTTCGTCTTGAGATAGGCGATCACGTCGGCCCGATCCTGCGCCTGCTTCAGGCCGCCGAACGCCATGCGGGTGCCGGGCATGAACTTGGCTGGGGCTTCGAGATAGGTGAACAGCACGTCCTCGCTCCAGGTCACGCCGCTTTCCTTGTTGGCTTTGCTGTAGTTGAAACCGGCGATGCTGCCGGCAGTGCGGCCGATCACGGCCCACAGCGACGGGCCGACACGGTTCTTGCCAGCCTCGGCGACATGGCAGGCCTTGCACTGGGCAAAGAGCTTTTCACCCTTGGCGGCATCGCCGGTAAGCGAGGCGTAGGTAACGGCCGCCGGAGCCGGAGCAACTGCAGCAACGGTGGCAGGCTCAGCTGCCGGTGCAACCGGTGCTGCCACCACCGGCGTCTCGGCGGCCGGCGTTTCAGCGGGCTTGTCAGCGCCGCCGCAGGCCGTCGTGAGCAGGGCCACCAGAGTGAAACCGGACAGGGT
>JAIXPM010000204.1 GCA_027486275.1 Sphingomonadales bacterium
CCGTCCATATCAGCGCGGCTCCACAGCGCTTGCGGGTGTAGCTCAGTTGGTTAGAGCGTCGGCCTGTCACGCCGAAGGTCGCGGGTTCGAGCCCCGTCACTCGCGCCACTGTCCCCACCGGGACGTGGCCATCAAAGCCGCCGGCGCCGTGGAAATCCGATCAATTGCCCGATGATTTGAACGGTTGTAGCAGCAGCCGATCGAGCCATTGAGCGCGTGGTGCGCGGAAATTGGGCAAGCCGATGGTCATGCTGCTGTGCCCGTCGCGGGGCTGGGCCGCCAGTGAGGCGAACAGCCGGTCCCACAGCGACAGGTTGAAGCCGAAATTGCGGTTCATCTCATCACCGTGGATGCTGTGATGCACCCGATGCAGATCGGGCGTCACCAGCAGCCAACGCAGCCGCTGCTCCAACGCGGGCGGCAGGCTGACATTGCCATGATTGAACATGGCGGTGGCATTCAGGATCACTTCGAACAGCAGCACCGCCAGTGGCGGCGCGCCCAATGCGGCCACCACGGCCAGCTTGATCAGCATCGAGACCATGATTTCCAGCGGGTGGAAGCGCAGCGCTGTCGTCGTGTCGAAGGCCGGATCGGCATGGTGCACCCGGTGCAGCCGCCACAGCCACGGCACGGTATGAAACAGGCGATGCTGCCAATAGATGGCCAGGTCGAGCAGGATGATCGCCAGCAGCACTGTCAGCCAGTGGGGCAGGGGCAGCAGTGCAAACAGACCGATTCCGCGCTGTTCCATGTGCGCGGCAAAGCCCACCGCCAGCACCGGGAATGCCAGCCTCAGCACGAGCGTGTCGATGCCCACGAGGGCCAGATTGTTGAGGCGGCGCACCGCATTGCCGGCTGTTGGCGCCCGTCTCGGCGCCAGTTGTTCCCACAGCATCATCACCGCCAGCACGCCGGCAAAGGCGGCGAGGCGGATGATGGGTTCGTTCGCCAGCATCAGGCGACTTGGGTGCGCAGCTTATCCCAGCGGTCGAGTTCGTGGGCGATGGAGGATTCCACCAGCGCCTCCCACAGATTTTCGGCCAGCCCCGACGGCAGGCCGGCAGCGGCGGCTGCGGCGCTGGCGTTGGCGATCACCTGGGCCTTGCGGGCTTCGTCCCGTACGTCGCTGCGGCTGGGCTTGATACGGGCGGCGGCGTTCATGTAGCCGAAACGGCGCGCGAGCAGCGCCACCAGTTCCTGATCAAGCGCATCCACCCCGGCGCGCACCTCCACCATTGTCTGGCAGGCTTCGGGCGGCAACACGGTCATTTCTGCCTCCAGCGGCCGGTGTTCATCCACAGGAACAAGGGCTTCAGCGGCGCCACCCAGGCGATGCCGGCCACCCCATAGGCCAGGGTTTCCATCCAGCGCGGCAGGCCAATGAGTTGATCGGCCAGAACCGAGACGGTGAGAGCGTAGATCGCGATATAGGCGATCAATCCCAACATGCCGACAGGCTTGCGCCAGCTTGGTTCGGGCGGGATGCGATGGGGAGCAAGGTCCATGAGCGGCCCCTAACGCGATTTGCGGCAATCGACCAGACGCTGCGGCGTCGCAATCATGTCCAGCGGCATGTCCCATGGCTCGGCCACGAGCGTCGGCGCAATCTGGCATTCCCAGGCCAGCCCGATGGCCAGCACGGGTTGCCGGCGGCGCAAGGCGGCAAGCGCGCGATCATAATAGCCGCGGCCCTGGCCCAGCCGCACGCCGGAAAGGGTGACGGCCAGCAGCGGCACCAGCAGCACATCGGGATGCGCCATCGGCGCCGTGGCTGGCGGTTCGGGGATATTCTGGAAGCCGGGCTTCAGTTCGCTCCATTCGGCTTGGTGAAAGACGATGTCTGGCCCGGCGATGCGCGGGAAGGCGTGCGGGCCGATGCGTTTTTCGATCCACATTGGGTCGATCTCGTCGCCCACCGCCGCATAGCTGCCGGCCATGCGCACAAGGGTGAGGGCCGGGGCGACAACTTCGGCCAGGTTGCGCTCCAGCGCCTCGCGTTCCCCTTTGGGCAGAGCCGCGACAAAGGCCTTGCGGGCAGCGCGATACTGGCGGCGCAGGTCGGTCTTGTTCACGCGAGGGTGCTCTCGGGATAGTGTGGCGGGACCACCATGGGCCGTTGGCCTTGAAGATCCTCTGACGCCAGAACGTCAGGTGGGAACCAGTTGTGGTGAACCAGGGTTCACCCAGTGCCAGCCCCCGATAGGATGATTATCGCCTCAGGGATGCTTGCTCGCTCGTACCGGGCAGTGCCCGCCACCTGTTTGTATAAGGTAGAAGGCCCGGAAGCTCAAGCAAAGCCTCGCCATGGGTGTATTGCTCGGCGCGTTACCGCGCCTCAGGCGCGGGCGAGCTGTTCCATCCGTTCGACGATGCGGGCAAGGCGGGTGATGTCCACCATGGGCGCCGCAGCGACAGGCGGCGCAATGCCGGCGCGGGCATCGGCCAGCTCATCGGCCAGCATCAGCGCGGTCATCACCAGCAACTGGCCTTCGGGCACGCTGCCCAGCGATCCGGTGATGCGTTCAGCGCGGGCGGCGATTTCGTCACCCAGGCGGGAAATGCGGTCCTCATCGCCGTCGCGGCAGCTGATGCGATAGGTGCGGCCGGTGATGGTGAGCAGTGCCTGGCCCATTTTCGTCACTCCTGCCCGATGAGGGTGTCGAGGGCGCGCACAGCTTCGGCGGCGGCGGCTTCGATCCGCTGCAGGCGTGCGCGGTCACCAGCAGCAGTGGCCGCTTCGGCGCTTCGGCGAGCCTCGATCGCGGCCAACGCCGTTTCGAGTCGCACCAACAGGCTCATCAATTCAGAAATCGACCTGCTCCCCAGCCAGCTCAAGGGCTTGCGGCATGTTTATAAGACGGGATATCAGCCCGGGTCAAGCCGGCTGCGTGCGGCAATCACGGTGAAGCACAACTGGAAGGTTGACGCGTGCGCGAAGGGTAGGCCAAAGCCGCCCGCAACGAACAATCACCACCGGGAATCGCTCCCGCCCGTATCGGCCACAGCGCCAGTGCGGATGGTTTACAGGAACGGCCTCATGACCGATCTCGCACGCTGCGCCAATGCCATCCGGGCGCTGGCCATGGATGCGGTGGAAGCTGCCAACAGCGGCCACCCTGGAATGCCGATGGGCATGGCCGATGTCGCGACCGTGCTGTTCGCCAATCACCTGAAGTTCGATCCCAAGGCGCCGCGCTGGCCGGATCGGGATCGTTTTGTGCTGTCGGCCGGCCATGGTTCGATGCTGATCTATGCGCTGTTGCACCTGACCGGCTATGAGAAGCCGTCCCTGGATGACATCAAGCGCTTCCGTCAGTGGCACAGCCCATGCGCCGGTCACCCGGAAAACACCGAGCTGCCGGGGGTGGAATGCACCACCGGGCCGTTGGGGCAGGGCCTGGCAATGTCGGTGGGCATGGCGATGGCGGAGCGGCACCTGAATGGCGTGTTCGGCGATGCGCTGGTCGATCACCACACCTGGGTTGTGGCCGGCGATGGCTGCCTGATGGAAGGCATCAGCCAGGAAGCGATTTCGCTGGCCGGCCATTTGAAGCTGGGCCGCCTCAACGTGATCTGGGACGACAACAAGATTTCGATCGATGGCCCGGTGAGCCTGTCGTCCAGCGAAGACATGGCTGGGCGCTTCGCCGCCGCCGGCTGGCATGTTGTGGCTTGCGATGGCCATGATTTCGCC
>JAIXPM010000007.1 GCA_027486275.1 Sphingomonadales bacterium
CGGCGATTTCAGCGGCCAGATCGCGACTGGTGGCCGAAATCACCCGCACGTCCACCCGCACCCAGCGCGCACCGCCCACACGTTGGAACACCTGTTCGGTGAGCACGCGCAAGATCTTGGCCTGGGTCGTCATCGGCATATCGGCCACGTCATCCAGGAACAGCGTGCCGCCATGCGCCTGTTCGAGCAGGCCGGCGCGGACATTCTCGCCGCCCTCCTCCACCCCGAACAGCGCCTCTTCCACCCGCTCCGGCGTCATCCGCGCCGCCGAAACCACGACGAACGGCGCATCGATGCGCGGGCTCCACTGGTGCAGCAGGCGAGCCGCGACTTCCTTGCCGCTGCCCGCCGGGCCGCTGATCAGCACGCGGCTGCCGGTGGCTGCCACCCGCTTTAAGGTGGCGCGCACCTGGTTGATCTGCGGGCTCGTGCCGGTCAGCTCGATATCAACGCCCACCCGCTCCTTCAGCGCCTCATATTCGCGGCGCAGGCGCTCGGTCTCAGTGGCGCGGCGCACCACCAGCAGCAATTGTTCGGCCTGGAACGGCTTTTCGATATAATCATAGGCGCCACGCTTGATGGCGGCGACGGCGGTATCAAGGTTGCCGTGCCCGGAAATCACCACGATCGGCAGAGTCGGATCGCGGGCTTTCATGGCGTCCAGCAGTTCGATCCCGTCCATGCTACTGCCCTGCAGCCAGACATCGAGGATGACGAGGCTGGGCCGGCGTTCGGCCAGCGCCGCGAGTGCGCCTTCGGCATGGGCAGCGGTGCGGGTTTCAAAGCCCTCATCGCCCAGCACGCCGGCCACCAGCTCGCGGATATCGGCTTCATCGTCGACGATCAGGATATCAAGGGCCATTGTGGGGCAGTCCTTCTCAGGCGGTGGTGGCGGCAGCCGGCAGGGGCAGACCGGGTTGCGGTTCGGCGGCAAGGTGCCGGCTGATGCGGGCGATCACCATCGCGCCGGGGCCATCAGGATTATCGGCCAGTTCAAGCTGGCCGCCATGATCTTCGATGATCTTGGCGCAGATGGCGAGGCCGAGCCCGGTGCCGCGCGCCCGGGTGGTGATATAGGGTTCGAGCAGGCGCATGCGGTCTTCCGCCGGGAAGCCCAGGCCGTTGTCCGCAACGCTGATGCGCACGAAAAGCTCATCAGCGGCCACGCTGATGGCGATCAGGCCGGGGGTGGCTTCATCACCATCGCGCTCAACCCGCGCCACAACGCTTTCGGCGGCGTTCTTGATCAGGTTGGTGAGCGCGCGGCCCAGTTGCTGGCGGTCACACACCAGCGCCAGATCGGTGGCGCCGGCCAACGTGAAGCGGATCGCCGGGAAGGCGACTTCCTGCAGCACCAGCGCCTGCCGCAGCAGGCGATCGAGCGCGTCCGACGCAAACACCGGACGCGGCAGCCGGGCAAATTCGGAAAACTCGTCCACCATGCGCCGCAGGTCGCCCACCTGGCGCACGATGGTGCTGGTCAGCGTCGCGAACGTCTCGGCATCCTCGTCGATCTGGCGGCCGAACTTGCGCTGCAGGCGTTCGGCGGCAAGCTGGATGGGGGTGAGCGGATTCTTGATCTCGTGCGCGATGCGGCGGGCAACATCGGCCCAGGCGGCGCGGCGCTGATCGGCGAGTTGCGCGGTGATATCGTCAAAGGTGAGCACGAAACCTTCGGCCCGGCCTTCCGCGGCTTCAGCCGCACCGATGCGCACGGCCAATGTCTGTGTTTCCTCACCGCGCTCGATGCGCACCTGCCCGGCGGCGTCGCCGGTCTGCCGCGCCTGTTCCAGCAGATCGGCAAGTTCCGGCGCCACATCCTGCAGCATTTGCCCGCGCAGCACCCGATGCGGCAGCGCCAGGAGCGCAGCGGCAGAAGCATTGGCGACGCGGATCACCCCTTCCGGCGTGATCGACATGACGCCCGCCGACACCCCGGCCAGCACCGCTTCGGTAAAGCGGCGGCGGGTATCAAGCTCGTCATTGGCGCCGAGCAGCGCGGTCTGCTGCGCCTTCAACTGGCTGGTCATGCGGTTGAAGGCGCGTTCCAGTACGCCGATTTCATCGGCCTGGCCGCGCACTGGCACCCGCACATCGAGATCGCCATCGCCCACCCGTTCGGCAGCGCTGGCCAGGCGCGCGATCGGCGCGACAAGGCGATTGGCCAGCCACAGCGCAAACCAGATGGCGACGATCAGCGTGAGCAGCGACACCGCCATCAGGATCAGGTTGAAGCGCAACTGCATCACGCGGCTGCGTTCGGTGAGCGCATTATACTCGCCCAGTGCGCCGGCGGCCTGGTTGGCGCGGGCCAGTACGGCGGGATCAACCTTGCGGCTGACATAAAGGAAAGTGCCCGGACTGCCCGGCACGCCAACCGCGGATTCCACCCGATCCTCACCCGCGCCGATCAAGGTGACGGGCGTGGCGTTGGCGCGGGCCAGATTCATGTCGGCGACATGCGCCTGCACTTCGCTGGCCGAAGCGCCGCTGGCCGCCACCAGTTGCAGGCCGTTGGCCGTCATGCGGAAAACGGCGGCTTCGGTCAGTGTGCGGCCGGCCACCTGGAAATCGAGGCCGCGGCGATAGAGCGGCGTGCCTTCGCCGAAATCGCGGGCATAGCTGGCCACGTCGGCGGCCATCACCACGATATCATCGCCGATGCGCTGGCGGTTTTCCTCAACATAGGCCTGGGCGACCTGGTTGGAGCTGTCGAGAATGGTCTTCACCCGATCGGAAAACCAGAACTGCACGCCGAACTGGAACAACAGCGAGGCGAACACCACCACCAGCAGCGTGGGCACCGCGGCAATGCCGGCAAACAATGCCACCAGGCGCAGGTGCAGCTGGGCCACGGCCAGGCCCTTGCGCCGGTTAGTGATCAATATGGCAAACCGCCGGCCGATCAGCACCACCAGCAGCATTGCCGGGACCAGACAGGCCACCAGCACCAGCGCCACCAGCGGCTGCGACGCACCAGTGGCCGGCACTTCGCGGCGGGTGAGCAGCGCATAGCTGGACCAGCCCATGATGATGGTGGCCGCCGCCGCCAGCACTTCAAGCCGTGGATAGAAATTATCGTTGCGGGTGACACGCAACACCCGGCGCAACAACCGCCGCCCGCGCAAGCCAAGGCGGGCGCCAGCGCCACGCCGCCGGCGCATCGGCACGGATTCAGAAATGGGTGATTCGACCGTCACAGAACCGCAGCATAACCTGCCATTGTGTCTTTAGGAACACAGTGCAGCGCCATAGCGTTGCTCCGATGCGACAGAAGATTTGTGGCGGGCTATGCCGCGAGTGCCGCCGGGCGCGGTGGCAGGCTGGCCTGGGTTTCGTAAAACTGGTCGATCATCGCCAGCACGGTGGCGCTGTCAGGCACGAAATTCACCTTGTTGCGGAACACCGCGCTGTCGTGCAGCCCCTTGGTGTACCAACCCAGATGCTTGCGGGCGATATTCACGCCGTTCAGCTCGCCATAAAGATCAAGCATCAGCGCATAATGCTCCTTCACCAGCGCATGCTGCTGCGCCAGTGTGGGGTCCGCCGGGACGTCGCGGCCCGTAAGCGCTGCCATCAC
This sequence comes from Sphingomonadales bacterium, assembly GCA_027486275.1. Next base: position 3,581 of record JAIXPM010000007.1, read on the forward strand.
CTGGCCGATCAGCCACGGCTTGCCATAGGCGCCGCGCCCGATCATCACGCCGTCCGCACCGCTTTGCAGCAGCGCCGTCTTGGCATCCTCGATCGAGCAGATATCGCCGTTGACGATCACCGGCAGTTGCACCGCATCCTTCACGTTGCGCACGAAGGCCCAATCGGCGGTGCCGCTGTAGAGCTGGCAGCGGGTGCGGCCATGCACGGTGATGAGGTGCACGCCCTCGCCTTCGGCAATGCGGGCGAGTTCCGGCGCGTTCAGGCTGTTGTGATCCCAGCCCATGCGCATCTTCAGCGTCACCGGCAGCTTCACCGCCTTCACCGTGGCGCGAATAAGCTGCGTCGCCAGCGGCAGATCGCGCATCAACGACGATCCGGCGTGGCCGTTGACCACCTTCTTCACCGGGCAGCCCATGTTGATATCGATGATCGCCGCGCCCTTCTGCTCGTTCAGCTTGGCGGCTTCGGCCATGCGTTCCGGCTCGCAACCGGCCAATTGCATGGAGACGGGCTCCTCGCACGGGTGCCAGGCGGCTTTCTGGATGCTCTGCCGCGTCTCGCGGATCATTGCTTCCGATGCAATCATCTCGGTCACGGTCAAGCCGGCGCCGAACCGCTTGACCAGCGTCCGGAACGGCATGTCGGTCACGCCAGTCATCGGTGCCAGGATCACGGGCACATCGATGCGGTTGGGACCGATCTGGATGGGGGCGATAAGGCTCATTGCGCGCGGCCCATAGCGCAGATTGGGCCTTTCCGACAAGGCGAGCGGGCTTTATGCGGCAAGCCATGCGGATCCACGCCATCATCGTTGCGGCCGGTGCCGGCCTCAGGGCCGGCGGCGGCGTGCCGAAACAATATCGCGCTGTGGCCGGGCAACC
>JAIXPM010000045.1 GCA_027486275.1 Sphingomonadales bacterium
CAGCATCAGATCCATGCGGTGGCCGGGGATGACGGCGTGGAGATGATCGGGGGAGGGGTCGCGATACTGGATCTGTTCCCAGTAATTGGGCGGCGTCGCGCGGCGGATGAAGGGCACGTTATAGGGTTCAAGGTAGGTCGGCGGCACCGCCATCCCGCTCAGCGTCGGTGGGATGCCGGCCGGGATGGTCATGAAGTCGCTGCTCACCAGGAACTTGCGGATGCGGGCATCGGTATCGGCCACGCGCTGGCGATAATCGGCGTCGTTGCCCGCCATGGTGATCGCCGGCACCGCCCGGTTCTTGTGCTCGGCAATGGCCAGGAACGACCACATGCGCTCCAGCTCGCGCTGGCCCAATGTGCGCGCGGCATCGCTATCATAGGGCATTTGCAGGGCGTGGCGCAGATACCAATCGAGCCGCGCCTTGCCCACGCCGGCCCGCGCCGTAACGCCTGTCCGCGCCGATTTCAGCCAGTTGCGATAGTCGGTGAGCGCCGCGATGGCCCGATCGATATCGGGCACCAGTTCCGGCTGCTCGCGCACCGCCCGGCCGCGCAGATCGCGATACCAGCCGATGACGCCGGGCGGCGGAACGGCGCGCTGCGGAAAGCCATCTTCCACCCCGTCTGACTGGTCGAGCGAGCGGATCGCCAGATCGACATGATCGGCCGCCATCGCGTCCAGTGTGAAGCGCGCGGCTTGCAGTTGCGCCGGGATCGCCCGCACGCGGCCGGCGAGGGCGGCATTGGGCAGCGGCGTGAAGGCCAGGCGCTGCAACGGCTCAAGGTAGAAACCGGGATCGCGCGCCCATGGCCGCGTTACCTTCAGCGTGAATTCGGCGCGATCCATCTCCGATCGAACCACCAGCCAATCCACCTTGGCCTCGCGTGACCAGCCGGCAACCTTGATGCCCGCCAGCCGCTGTTGCAGGGCGGCCAGCGCCGCCGTCTGCCGGGCCATGGCGGCCGGGCCATAATCGCCGGCCATGCCACGCTGCCAGGCCTGATAATCGCTGAAAACCTGGGCCAGAGCAGGGTCTGGTGGCGATTGGGCCCGGCTCATGCTGGCGGCCATCAGGCCCACCGTTGCTGCCGTGAGTGCACGCAATAGACCACGCATGATCGATCCTCCCCTGCCAGGCGCGGCAAAGCATATCTGGTTTTAACCACAAAGCGAACGCTTGTTCGCTAGGCGGCGTTTTTCGACTTTGCGAGACCCAAGCAATATGCCAGACCAAGGCCATGGCGATTGCGATTGATCTTTCCGGCAAGACCATCCTGCTCACCGGCGCGTCCAAGGGGATTGGTGCGGCCACCGCTGCCATCTTGGGGGAGGCCGGCGCGCATGTGGTGGCGCATTATGGCAGCGACCGCGAAGGCGCCGAAGCCGCCACCGCCGCCATCCCCGCAGAGCGCCTGCTGCTGGTGCAGGCCGATCTGGCCGATCTGGATGCAGTGGAGCGTTTGTGGAGCGAGGCGCTGGCTTGGCGCGGCCGCATCGATGTGCTGGTCAACAATGCGGCGGTGATGGATTTTTCCGGCAGTTTCGCCGCCCCGCTGGAAACCTGGGACAGGGTGTGGGACCAGGCGCTGGATGTGAACGTGAAGGCGCCGGCGCGGCTGATGCGCAACGCGGTCAATCATTATCTTGAGCATGGCGGCGGCGCGATCATCACCATCAGCAGCTGGGCCGCCCAGCGCGGCGTGACCAACCCGGCGACCATCGCCTATGGCGCGTCCAAGGCCGCTGTGCGCTCCGCCACCCAGTCCATCGCGCGGGCGTATGCGCGGGACAATATCCTGGCCTATATCGTCACGCCCGGGGTGGTGCGCACCCGGCTTTCGGAACAGTTCGCGGCGACCCAGGGCGGCGAGGACCAGATTTCGGCGACGCTGGCCAATGGCAAGTGGGTTTCGCCGGCCGAGCTGGGCAATCTGGTGGCCTTTCTGGCGTCCGGCGCCGTGCCCCAGATGTCCGGCGCCACGATCGACGTGAATGGCGCAAGCTACGTCCGCTGATGCGCGTCTCCCTGCCCGGCATCGCGCGGAGCGGCCCCGGCTTCCGTTTCCGCTTTGCCGGCCACGAGATCGCAGCCTGGCCCGGTGAAACGCTCGCCGCTGCATTGACGAGCGCCGGCCAGCTGGCGCTTTCCACCAATGGACCTGACGAGCGGAGAGGCGTTTTCTGCGGCATGGGCGCCTGCGGTGAGTGCACGGTGCTGGTTGATGGCCGCAGCCAGCGGGCCTGCATGGTGGCCGCCGCGCCCGGCATGGTGGTGGAACCGATGCCGCGCCGGGTGGTGGCGACGCCTGATGCGCCCGCCGCCGCGCTGGCACAGGTGCTGGCCTGTGATTTGCTGATCATTGGTGCCGGGCCGGCCGGGCTTGCCGCTGCAGAGGCTGCCGTTGGCCTGAACATCATCATCATCGATGAACGCAGCAAGCCCGGTGGCCAATATTTCAAGCAGCCCGGCAAGGGTTTCGCGATCACGCCGGCCGCGCTGGATGCCCAGTTCAGCGAAGGCGCGGCGCTGATCGCCGATGTGGCGGCATCGACCGCGCAGCTGATGGCGGGCCGCATCGCCTGGTCTGCGCGGCGCGATGGCGAACAGATCGTGGTGGAAACGTCGGGCCCGGAAGGGCCGATCCGCATCGCGGCGACGCGGCTGATCATCGCCACCGGCGCCACCGAAAAGCCGTGGCCGATGCCGGGCTGGACCCTGCCGGGCGTGATGACCACAGGTGCGGCACAAACGTTGCTGCGGTCTGGCGCCGTATCGCCGGGCAGCCGGGTGCTGGTGGCGGGCAATGGCCCGCTCAACATCCAGCTCGCCAACGAATTGCTGAATGCGGGCGTCACGGTGGCCGCCGTCGTTGAACAGGCGCCGCGACCCGG
>JAIXPM010000247.1 GCA_027486275.1 Sphingomonadales bacterium
AGGTGCGATCGCCGTTCCGCACGGCGGAGAAGTTCGGCGTGGAGGCGATCATTGATCCGCGGACCACGCGAGCGGAACTGTGCCGGTTTGCCAACATGGCGCAGCGGGCGTTGAAGCCGGGGGCGAAGGGACGGGGGTTGCGGCCCTGAAGGCGCCCTTATTGGGGAGGAGGCGTCATCCCCATTGCCTGCATGCGCTTCATGCCTTCCATCAGCTCAGGCTGGGTGACAAAGCCGTCCTTGTCGGCATCGATCATGGCAAAGCCCATTTCGCGGCGGCCAGCAGCGAGCCATTCTTCCTTGCTCCATTTGCCGTCCTTGTTGGCATCGGCAGCGATCAGGCGTTCGCGCGGGGTAGCGGGCGCTGCTGCCTGCGCGAAGGCCGGCGTGGCGGCGAGCAGGGTGAAAGCAAGGAACAGGCGCATCAGATCAAACTCCGGATGAGAGCGGGCACCCTATCAACGACTGAGGCAGGCGCAACCCCCCGCTATTCCCGGCGCAGATTGTTCACCCGGTCGCGCGTGACCGGATAATCGATGCCTTCCGGGATGGTGAGCCAGGGTTCGCCGTCGATTGTCTCGAACGCCGGCTGCACATAGGGGGCGGGCAGGGCGCTCACCCGTTCGAACAATGTGGCCAGCGTTTGATATTGCGCCAGCCGGTGCATGTTGCACCAGGTGGGGAAGACCATGGCAGCGGTGCCAGCGTCATAATCGGCGATGGCCTGCGCCGCCGTTGTCCAACGCAAGGCCTGCGCCTCGAACCCATCGGGGCTGATCACGGCGCTGGCGGAACGGCCAGCATCGGCCAGATAGAAGCGCGTATCGAACCGGCGGACGATGGCGGCAGCCGATGGCGGCTCCCAGCGGGCGAAGGGGATGAAGCGGGCGGCGTCCACCTTGTGGCCCATGGCACCCAGCATGCCGGCAAAGCCCACGGCTTCGGCCTCGTCCGGCCCGGCGGCGAGCAGGGAGCGGGCATGGGCCAGCGCGGCTTCGTCGGGGTGGGGGCCTTCGGTCAGCAGCACGCCGGTTTCCTCCAGCGCTTCGCGGGCGCAGGTGATGCGGGCGGCGGCGTCAAGATCTTCAAGGCCATCAAAGCCCATGGCCAGCAGTTCATTGCGGGCGATGTGGATATCGGCGGCATCCACCCGGCCGCCGGGGAACACCAGCGCACCACCGGCAAAGGCCAATTGCTCGCCGCGTTGCACCAGCAGATATTCGGGCACGCCGCCCGGCCCTTCGCGGGCCAGAATCACGGTGGCAGCCTGGATGGAAACGGGTTTGGCGGGTTCAGTCATGCGGCGATGATAAGCCGCGTCTTGCATGGCTGCATCCCTGTGCTATCGGGCAGGGGCGTCGCGCGCCGCAACGCGCGCCACCAACACATGCGCGCCGGGCAGGGCGATTGAACGAAGGAGCCATTTGGCATGAGCGTGCGTCCCTGGCGTGACATCACCCGCCGCAAGAGCCGGCAGATCATGGTGGGCAAAGTGCCGGTGGGCGGGGATGCCCCGATCGCCGTGCAGACCATGACCAACACCCCCACCGAAGACGCTGGCGCGACGATCGATCAGATCCGCGCCTGCGAGGATGTGGGCGCCGATATCATCCGGGTGAGCTGCCCGACCAAGGAAGCCACCGCGGCGTTCCGTGCCATCACGCGCGCCGCCAAGGTGCCGATCGTGGCCGACATCCATTTCCACTACAAGCGCGCGCTGGAAGCCGCCGATGCAGGCGCTGCCTGCCTGCGCATCAACCCCGGCAACATCGGCAGCCGCGAACGCATCCGCGAAGTGGTGAACGCCGCCAAGGCCAACGGCTGCGCCATCCGCATCGGCGTGAACGCCGGCAGCCTTGAAAAGAATCTGCTCGAAAAATATGGCGAGCCCTGCCCGGAAGCGCTGGTGGAAAGCGCGCTGGAGCACATGAAATATCTGCAGGACGAGGATTTCCACGAGTTCAAGATCAGCGTGAAGGCCAGCGACGTGTTCCTGGCGGTCGCGGCCTATAACGGCCTTGCCGAAGTGTGTGATTATCCGCTGCATCTGGGCATCACCGAAGCCGGCGGTCTGCAGGGCGGCACGGTGAAATCCTCCATTGGCATGGGCATGCTGCTGTGGGCCGGGGTGGGTGATACCATTCGCGTTTCGCTCTCCGCCGATCCGGTGGAGGAAGTGAAGGTGGGCTATCACATCCTGAAGTCGCTCGGCATCCGCGCCCGCGGCGTGCGCATCGTGTCGTGCCCGTCCTGCGCCCGCCAGGGTTTTGATGTGGTGCGCACCGTGGAGGCGCTGGAAACGCGCCTGGCCCATATCACAACGCCGCTGTCGCTTTCGGTGCTGGGCTGCGTCGTCAACGGGCCGGGTGAAGCGCGCGAAACCGATATCGGCCTGACCGGCGGCGGCAACGGCCGTCACGCCGTGTTCCTTTCCGGCATTTCCGATCACGTGATCGACAGCGAGGCGATGCTGGAGCACATCGTCAAGTTGGTTGAAGCCAAGGCCGCCGAAATCGACGCCATCAACGCCGCGGCCGCAGCGGCGGCGGCCTGAACCATGCACGGTGGCCCGCCCCGGCCGCGCCGGGTGGAAGAACCCGTGCGCCAACAGGCGGTGGCCTATGGCTATGCCGTCGCGCTCTGGTGTTTCGGGCTGGGCGCTCTGGTCGTGCTGCTCGAAGCGTTCGGTTTGGGCTTTGATGGCGACCGCATCACCTGGATCGCCGGCCTTACCGGCCCGGCATCGCTGGCCTGGCTGCTGAAGCGGCTGTGGATGCCAGATCGGGTGGACCGGGGCGCGCGTTACTGGGTATTCGCGGTGCCATCGGTCAGCCTCGCCTTCTTCAGCGTGATGTGGATGTTCAAGGCGATGGGGCGGATGCTGTGATCCGGTTCGCCGGCGCCGGTCTGTGGCTGGGCGTGGGTCTCGCCAAGATGGCGGCGCTGGTCTGGTTGATTGACGAAAACTGGCAGCCGGCGCTGCTGGCATTACTGGCCGCGTGGAGCCTGGCCGGGCTGGCCCTGTGGCTGCGGGGCTTGCGCCGCGCCTGAACTCCCGCCAATGCGGCAGCCATGATCCGCGCCGCCACCCTTGCCGATATCCCCGCCATCCATCGCCTGATCGTTGAACTGGCGATTTATGAAAAAGAGCCGGACGCGGTGAAGGCCACGCACGATGATCTGGCGCGCGCCTTGTTTGGCGAACGCCCTGCAGCGGAATGCGTGCTGGCCGAGCAGGATGGGCTGCCGGTGGGCATGGCGCTGTTCTTCACCAATTTCTCGACTTGGACGGGCAAGCCCGGGCTCTATCTGGAAGATCTGTTCGTGATGCCCGCCGCTCGCGGTTCCGGGCTGGGCAAGGCGCTGCTCGTGCATCTGGCCGGCTTGGCCGTGGCGCGCGGCTATGCCCGCTTCGAATGGAGCGTGCTTGA